>BNBA01000010.1 GCA_014654535.1 Xanthomonas boreopolis | reverse complement strand
GACTCTCCCAGCGCGCCGCAGCCGAGGCGCTAGGCATGTCCCTGCCCGCATACCAGTCGCATGAGCGCGGCGTTTCGTACAGCACTGGCGAGCCTGTGCGCACGTCGCGGATAATGCTGCTCGCCTGTGCCGCCATCGAACGCGGCGTCGAGCCGATCGACTGACCTGTCGCCGACATCACGCGGCGATCTTGTGCTCGTAGTACGGGTGCCGCTTGTCGTCGAAGATCGCGTAGAGCGCGGCCAGGTTACCCGGGTCGGGGTTCAGCCACGCGTCGACGTGCTCGGGCCTGATGTTGATGATCGTCCGGTCGTGACCCGCCTCGGCGACCTCCGGCTCGGGCTCGTCGGTGATCGCCGCGAAGCTCAACAGGTCGGGCTCCTCTCCCTTCGGATCCGTCCAATGGGACCATAGGCATGCGACAAGCATCGGCTCGCGATCGCGCGGCTGGAACTGCACAACCCGGTTCTTGCCGTCCGGCCCTTCGACGTTCTCGTAGAAGCGGCCGACGACCATCAGCCCATGCGTGTGCCCGAACTGGGCCTTCCAGAACCCTTCGAGGTTGTCGCGCCGCGCGTTGTACGTGCCGGGGTACTGCACGTCATACGATGCGGGTTTCCCCGCAGGCCGGCAGCCGTAGCGCATGGGCTTGATAACGCGCTGGCCGCCTTCCAATACGATCACTGGGGCATACCAGCCCGGGAAGATTCGGTAGTCCTTCGACTTTGGCTCTGTGCGGCGCAGATCCGCGAGCCACCCTTCGACCTGCGCCTGACGCCGCGTCGCCCGCTCGAGCTCGGTCTGCGCGGTCTTCGTCGGCTTGCTGGCCAGCTTCCGCTCTGCGTCCGCAATCCGCCGGCGTTGCTTGAACAGGTCCTGCTCCCATGACTGCACGTCCTCCGCGTCCCAGGCGGCGATCTCCAGGGCGATCTCGCCCAGCGCCCCCGCGCCGCCGGCGCGGAACGCGTCATCCATGGCCTTTGGGGTTTTCGGCCGCTTCCCGCTGCTGTTCTGCCGCAACCAGAGCTTGGCGAAGGTCTTCAGGTCCATGATGGCGCCGAACTGTCGGACGAGCTTGCGATAGTCGGCCTGGATCTCGGCGGAGTAGCACATGCGCGTGGCTCCCGGGGCTTGGGATCGCCAGTATGCCCCCGGGCCGGCCGGAGGCGGTAGGCTATGCTCGGGACCACGCACAGGGGGCAACATGCACGTCGAAACTGACCGCTTCACCGTCACCGTGCTCGAGCACGCCTACAGCGAATCCTCGGGGCTCTCGAAGCGCCCGCCCACCTGGTTGGGGGTACAGCGCGCCGCCATCACGTGCAGGTCCTGCGGCGCGGCCTGGGAGCACGACGGCGATGCGACCATGGCCGGCGCCCTCGGGCACATCGAGGTCGAATGCGTCAGCTGCGACGCCGCAGAGATGATCCCTGCTGCCCGTTTTCGGGCGTAGTCAGCTGCGGCGGTTCGCAGGGGCTATAGCAGGGCGGCCTGGCGGTCGTCCCAGCTCTTGATGATCAGCTCACCGAACTGGCGGTCGCGCCGGTCCGCGCTGGCAATCGTGTAGCTCAGCTGCAGCGGCACCATGTCGAAGCCCTCGAAGAGCGACCTGATGTCCGGATGGTCGTTGATCGACACGACAGCCTTCCCCTGGAGGGCGCGCAGCTTATCGGCCAGCCGCTCGTACTCGCCCCAGGGGAAATCCACTCCGTAGCCCTCCGTTTGCCAGTACGGTGGATCGAGGTAGAACAGGGTCCCGGGCCGGTCGTAGCGCTCGATGCAGGCGTCCCAAGGCAGGTGCTCGATTACGACGTTGGCGAGCCGCAAGTGGACGGCGCTCAACTCCTCCTCGATGCGCAGAAGGTTGAGGCGCGGGCCGCTACCGGTGGCCACGACACCGAAGCTCCGTCCTTCGACCTTGCCGCCGAAGGCGAGCTTTTGCAGGTAGTAGAACCTCGCGGCGCGTTGGATGTCCGTCAGCGTTTCGGGGCGCTCCATCTGAGCCCATTCGTACATCTGGCGGCTGACGAGACTCCACCGGAACATGCGGACGAACTCGTCGAGGTGATGCCGCACGCAGCGGTACAGGCAAACCAGGTCGCTGTTGATGTCGTTCAGCACTTCCAGCGGCGCCGGGTGCGGGCGCATGAGCAGCGCCGCGGCGCCGCCGGCGAACGCCTCCACGTACGTCTCGTGAGCAGGAAAATGTGGGTATAGATGCTTGATTAGCCGGCGTTTTCCGCCCGGCCAAGGGATGATTGGGTGCATTTGTCTCAGCTTTTGCGAAAGGTCTTGCCGAAGCTGACTGCGCTCTCGCGAGGGCGCAGGGCCTCGGCCAATGCCAGGTGGTGAGATCACCTGTGTTGCGGTGCCTGGTCGGCGGTTGCCGCCGCTGACCAGGCGCCCTGATTCGGTTGGTAGTGCTCCTTGGGATCGCCATCATTCGCCGCGGGCTTCGTACGCCGCGGGCTTCGTACGCCGCGGGCTTCGTACGCCGCGGCTTTTGCTCGGAAGGACGCTGCTCGGCGCCGCAGTTCATCGGAAACGCCCCTGAGCCGCGCTGCGGCCCGCCAGTCACCGGCCTTCGCCCGAGGCAGTGCCGCGGCAGCCGCCTCGCATTCGGCGGCCTTGGCGCGCGCCCACGCTGCCTTGCTCGAGTACCGTCGGCGGTGCCGCGGGTGTCCCAACTGCTCCATCTCCTGCTCCATACGCCCATCATGGCAATTCGCCATCGCAACGCCTGCGACCTGCGCCGGCGTCAAGCCCCTGTCCCTGAACCCGTTGCCACGCCGTCTCCGGCGGTGAGACTGGCGCCCGTATCCTCCCGGGCCATGCCCCGCCCCGAGCTCCCCGGCTGCTGCCGCTGGACGTACACCTCCGACACGGAGGCCACGATGATGTTCAACGGTGCCTGCGTCGCCCACGTGACGCCGGGGCGCATCTGGCTGAGCTGGAGAGGGCACCAGGTGGCCACCGCGCACCGCGGCAGCGTGCAGCAGGGCATGAGGTTCTCGGAGCGCTGGATCGCGGCGAAAGGCGGCTTCCCGAGCGCCCGCAAAGGCATGTTTCGCGACACGTCGCGCAAGGCGGCGGCGATGATCGAGATGCAGCGCCTGATCCACCAGCCGAGCGCACCAGTCGAGTCGATCGGCACGCGCGAGGCACGCGCCCGCCGCGCCGAGCTCGAAACGCTGCTCGCGGCCATGGAGAATTTCCCCCGATGAGGCCGGCTCGCCCTTACTCAAGGGGCCGCGGGTTGAGTGGCCAGTGGGCCCCGCGTCCGGCATCGCCATTCTCACGCCCGACGACGTTCATCTGCATCAGCGACGAACGTGTTTCCCCGTAGGGGAATGCCTACAACATACCCTCAATCTACCCGACCAACCGCCGCTATCATGGTGGCACTTCAAGGAGGACGTTCAAATGCGCACTATCGCAATCGCTTTCGTGATCAGCACCGCAGGTCTCGCCGCCGGCTGCGTCACCACCACCTCGCCGAGCCAAGCACTTCACACCTACGAGTCCAAACGGCCGGCTGCAGAGGTCGAAGGCTGTATCGCCGAGATCTTCACCCCGCGCTACTACGGCGGCGTCGAGGTGCAAGGCGGTTGGCCCAAGATCCCGAAGGACATGAAGGTGATTGCCACGGCCTCCGGGTCGCGCGTCTCGAGCGTCGGCCCGATGGACACACAGTTCTCGCGCTGCCTGGATCAGTAGTTCGTCACGTCCAGAGCCAAACAGTAGGACACGCGCGTTTGTGCAACGGAACTAGCCGAGATCGCGGCGATCTGAAAAATCGACCGACGAATGATGTTCCCGTTCACTGCGGCCCCATTATAGAGCAAGACGGATGCACCGGCAGAAACCGGCTGCATCCGTCCACCATGAGAAATTGATACTGCATAGTTTCGACCTGCCGGCAACGTGATATCGCTATTGTCGCCGTTGTAGACAATGGTGAAAGCGGTAACTATGCGCATTAGCTTGCGCGATAAATCCGCAACAACCTGCGTGCCCGATTCATTGTAGATAACGCATCCGAAATTAGAAGTTTCTTCTAATGAAACAGTATCGTATGCGTACCATGCAAATTGAGCGCCAACAGGCGCGTGCACGATCACGTTAACCTCCCACGATCCGTCACTGTTTCTAATGGGTGTCGAATGAAACGCATCGCTGGTGCACGATATAGCGATGAGAGGCATCCTGTTGAAAAAACCTAAGTTAACCCGAGTATACGAGACGACATCGTTTCCGATTTGAAAGTAAATGCTCGTTGTAGACAGGACACCACTGTTGCGCTGATGAAAATTCGAATAAGAGCCGTCAATCTGCAACATGCCGCTCCCGTCTTGGCAAAATGCTCGAAATCCTGCGGTCATTACCAAATCCCATAGATAAGTTGTGTGTCACTGGCAAGACTCGGGGGCGGACTCCAACTGATTACACCAGTTGAATTGTCTATAGAAAACAGCGGTGCTGCGCCATGGGGAAATGTCGTTGGATAAGGTAAGACAAAAGGTACTCCTAATGACGCATCGACCGTAACAGAACCGGATGAGTTGGCAGGGATAAACACCTCGCCGACTATCCTCCCCATGCGGGTGGTCAGATCCACAACCAAGTTCCCGTTTCCATCCCACACCTTTATGCCATTTGCCATCAGATGTTCACTCCAAGAGCCACTCGAAGAACCCCGTTCTCGTCGTACACCCGCCAGTTGCCGTTGCTGAACTCCGTGCGTGCGCCATTGGGGTTCGATGGGCTGACGGAGAAGCTATCGGCCACAACGTCAAACGAACTCACGGTGCCGGTGTTCGCGATCGAGTAGCCGGCGACCTTCCCGTTGGCCGTAAGGGCCAACGTTGCCCGCGCCATGGTCTCCGCGCCGCCTGCAGACCAGGGCGACGGGCCTGCTTGGTCCGCGGGGACCTGCTCCAGCATCGGACACCAGAACCACGCGTAGGTGCCTTGATCTCCCGCACGCTTCTCCACGCGCAGGTTCGGACGCACGCGCACCACGTTGGAGGGGATCTGCACCTTCACGAACTGCCGGGTCACGCCGCCGAGCGTGATGGCGCCGGAATCGCCGTTCTCCTGCGAGCTCTGCGGAGAGCTTGGCGAGCCCACCAGGTTGTTGTCCTTGTCGAACAGCTCCAGCGTTACGTACCGCGCTCCTCGATGCGAGTTGGAGTAGCTGCTGAAGATGTAGTACTGGCCAGCCACAACCGCGATGTCGTTCAAAGGCCATACGGTAGCGGTGCCGCTGTTGACCCCGGCCGCACTTCCATTCGTCATTCCGTAGGACACCAGCCCCGGGATCTCCCAGGCCGCGCCGGCTATGGCTCGACCGAACGTCCATCCGTCGGAATTGGCGAAGTTGAGCCAGCCATCGCCTGACTCCTTGAACGTGCTGTTGACCAGGAGATTGCCGCCACCGGTCAGGCTCGCGTCCACCTTGGTCTCCAAGCTCTGCACGATCGACACGTCGGCCTTGCCCGCCACCGAGCTCGACAGCGAGGTGATCTGCGACGTGTGCGAGCTGAGCGTGTTGCCCTGCTGGGTGACCGTCGACTGCAGCGAGGTGATCGCCGAGGCCTGGCCGGAGATGTTGGACTCGGCGGTCGTGACCCGGTTGGACAGCGCCGTGAGGCTGTTGCTCTGCGACGTGAGCGTGCCCTCGGCGGCCGTCACGCGGCCGGTGAGGGAGGTGATGGCGTCGGAGTTGGCCGACATCTCCTTGCCGGTGGTCCCTCGGCAGTATGCCGACGGCGCCGTGCCGTCGCCCTTCTTCTCCTCGATCATGATGCCGCTGACGTTGATCGACGTCCCTGCCCCCGAATCGTTGTCGATCCGCAGGATGGCCGACTGCGTGGCGGCGTTCGAGGTGTAGACCGCACTGATCCGCACCCACGTGTTGGCCGCGACGCTGACGACGCCGCTCTGCAGAACCACAAGGTTCCCCGAGTTGCCCTCGCGAATGTAGAGCTGAACGGACGGGTTCGCGACGCTCGAGTAGATGTAGGCGCTTACGATGTAGCTCTTGCCGCCGGTGATCTGCAGCCTGCTGTAGTCCGTCGACGACGAACCGAAGTACACGTAGGCATCCACCGCGGACGCCGTGATTTTCAGGGTCGGCAAGCCGAACAGCGTGACCGTGGTGTCGCGCGTGACTGTCGCAGCCGCAGCCGGCGTCAACGGACGCGTGGTGGCCTCGAAGACGCTGTATTTGTCGGGCAGGATGTTGACACCCGAGCCGCTGATGCTGTTCCGCAGCGACGTAATGGCCTGGCCCTGCGAGGTGATCGATCCCTCGGCTGCCGCGACGCGCGACGTCAGGCCCGTGATCGCGCTGCTATTGGCGCTCGCGGTCTGCTGGGCGCTGTAGCCCTCCGTGACATCGCGGATGACGAAGTTGTCGACATAGACGATGACGCCCGCCTCGCGGCCCGAGTAGGGAACCGACATCCACGGCCACCCCTTCACGGCGTTCGAGGGCGACGTGGCGTATCCGGATACGCGCACCCAGGTGTTCGGCGTGAGCGAGGCCAGATCGACCTCGGCCCCGATGATCCACGCATTGCTGTTCGCCGCGGTGATGCAGTGAAGACCGACGCGCAGCTTCGTCGTGGTCGGCGCCGTGCCGGCCGAGTCAACCCTCACCCACGCCTCGAAGTAGTAGGTTCGGGTGGGGCTCGCGGTGAACACGTCGCCCACGTGAATGTCGAAGTTGAGCCCGTTGGTGGAAGCGCCGGCGGTCACCTTGAGCGCCTTGGCGTCGGCGTAGACCGTGCCGGTCTGGACCTGGGCGCTGCCCGACGCGCCGTTGCTCAGGAACGTGCCGTCGCTGTAGTACTCGAAGTCCCCCTTGGTGGCGAGGTTCGAAGCGCCTCGGTACAGGGCGATGGCGTCGTTCTGCAACGACGTGATGCTCTGCCCCTGCGAGGTGATGGCGTTGCCCTGCTGGGTGACGGTGCTGGTCAGGGTTCCGATGGCAGCGCTGTTCGCCGAGATCGTCCCCTCGGCCGCCGTGACCCGGTTGGCGAGGCTCGTGATGCTCTGCCCTTGGGAGGTAATCGTCCCCTCGGCCGCTGCGACCCGAGACGTGAGCGACGTGATGGCGCTGCTGGCGGCCAGCAGGCCCTGCACCATGCCGGCGTTACCGCTGATGTCCAGGATCACGCCGCCGAGCACCTGAATGCCCCGCTCCACCCACGCGTTCGTGTTGTTGCCGGCATCGGAAACCAGCTCGGTGCCGTTGCCCGCGCCGAGCGCGCCGCGCCCGATGAGGATGTAGCCGTAGCGCGCGCCGATCTTGTCGATCGCCGCCTGGGACGCGCCGCATGCGATGGCGGCGGCCGACCACACCGTCTTGCCATATTCGAACGAGTCGTTCCCGTACAGCACGAAGTACTGCGTGCTGGTCAACGCCGTGAGCGCGTCCGCCAACGCCTGCCGCGCCGCGGCGTCGCCATATACGTCGTACGTCGTGCTGGCCCAGCTGCCGTCGCTCTGCAGTACGGCCAGGGTCAGGCCGCGGCCGCCGACCACGACGCGAGTGTTCGAGGCGTTCCAGATGCCGGCCTGGCCGTACTTCGAAGACACATTGCCGGCCGAGATGATGCGGTAGGTCTTGGTCTGGCCCAGGTTGTTCTGCAGCGACGTGATCGACTGGCCCTGGGAGCTGATGGCGCCCTCGGCGGAACTCACGCGCGAGGTGAGCGAGCCGATCGCGCTGCTGTTGGCCGAGATGTTGCCCTCGGCCGCGGTTACCCGGTTGCCCAGCGACGTGATGGCTTGCCCCTGCGACGCGATCGTGTTGCCTTGCTGGGTCACCGTGCTGGTGAGCGAGGAGAGCGCCTCCGAGGTCGCCAGATCCCGGGATGACAGGGCCCACGCGGTGGCCACGGTGCCGAGCTGGAACTGCGCCTGATCCAGGTCGGCATACCCCTCGGTCCCCGGCGTCACGGCGAACAGGCGAACGATGCAGCGGGCCGCCACCGTGCCCTCCGGCGCGGCGGCCGGAGGCGTCAGGGTGTAGCGCGTCCAGCTGTCCGTCAGCGCCACGTCGGTAGCGCTCTGGTGCGTCGCCGTGGCCGCGCCGGCCGCGTTGACGTACTGGACGTACAGCCGGATGCGGTGGGTGCCCTTCGCGAACACGCTGAGCGTGTACTTCTGCCCCGGCGTGCAGACCGGCCGCTTGGCGGTCGCAGGCTCGCATCCGCTGTAGGCGGCCGCCGTGGTCAGGGTGGAGGTGATCCGCATCGCCGCCGCGCCGTCGACGCCCGCGTTGTAGGCGTAGGCCTGCGCGCCGCCGGACGTGGACGCAACCCAGTCGGTCGCGATCGCCGTGTCCGCCGTGCGCGACTCGAACGACGAGTTGGCGATCATGTTCTCGCCGCCGATGTTGGCCAGCGAGTTCGTCAGGCTCGTGATCGACTGCCCCTGGGACGTCAGGGTGCCCTCGGCACTGGTCACGCGATTGGACAGCGAGGTGATCGCCGCGCCCTGCGCCGAGATGTTGCCTTCGGCCGTGCCGATGCGATTGGTCAGGCTGGTGATCGCCTGCCCTTGAGAGGTGATCGTGCCCTCGGCAGTCGATACGCGCGAAGTCAGCGCGGTCAGCGCCGAGGCGTCGGCCTTGCCGGCGACCTGCTGCTGCAGCTGGGTGATCGCCTGGCCCTGGGACGTGATCGTGCCCTCGGCCGAGGTAACCCGGCTCGTCAGCGAGGTGATCGACGCCGCCTGGGCCTGCACCTGATCGCTCAGCTGCGCGTAGTTGCCCAGCGCCTGCCAGTAGGTCGTATTGGTGACCGGCGTGCCGGCCGGGACGTTCTGCTTGGCCTTGTAGATGACGCCGTCGGCCATCACCAGCGCGCCCTGGCTGTAGGCCGTGGTCGCCGACCACTGATCAGCGCCGAACAGGTCACCCACTTCCGCCTGCAGCGCGGAAAGGTCCTGGTTCAGCTGACCGACCTGTTCCGCGACCTCGCCGCGGATATCGGTCGCGGTCTGCTCGAGCGCGGCGGCCTGGGCGGCGGCCTCCTGCTGCAGCGCCGCCGCAGCCGCGGCCGCCACCTGGGCATCTGCCTGCGTGCGCGCCTGGGCCTCGTTGGCGATCTGCTGGAGCAACTCCTGTTTGGTCTGCTCGTTGCCCTGCTCGATCCCGCCGATGACTTCGCCGAGGTTCGCCGTCAGCGTCTTCACCACCCGCCGCGCGCCGGTGCTCAACGTGCCCGACGTGTTCCGGCTGCGCACCAGGAACGTGTAGGTGCCCGCCGGCGGCAGGGCCGACTCGAACGCCACAGCGTGGTAACCGTCGGCCCCGAGCGGCTGCATGCTGTCCCACACCGGACTCGGCACGTCGCCGGCGACGTAGCGGATCTCAACGCCGGCGAAGTCCGGCGACTGGATCGTGTCGGACAGGAAGCCCCAGTAGTACCGGCGCAGGCCGCCGCTCAGCTGCTCCACGTCGAACAGGTCCACCAGCACCGGGCCGGCGTCCGCGCTCTGCGTGGTGTAGTTGACCGTGACCGCCGTTCCCGCCAGGCCGTCGGGACTATAGGGGCGCGCGGTGATCGAGTACGTGCCGGCCCCAGGGATGCGCCACCGTGCGCTGCGCGTGGACGTGCGCGCCACCTCCTCCAGCTCGCCGTTCCCGTCGAGGTCCGACAGGATCCGCACGTCGCCGACCGGGCCGCTGACCTCGAACGTGGCCTGCAGCTCGGTGAACACCGTATCCCCCTGGATGACGGGGATCTCGCTGATCTTCAGGTCGCTGGCCACCGGCCGCGTCTGCAGCTGCGATCCGTTCGGCGGGGGGATGTACTGGCCCGTCAGCACGTAGGTCCAGAACTCGGGCCCCTCCGGCACGACGGTCACCGCGGCGCCGGTCAGCTCGTTCTCCGGCTGGATGCCGGTGACGCGCACGCGGTAGCCGGGCGTCTGCTTGAAGTCGTAGATCCAGATCGTGTCCCAGGCCGGATTGCTCGGGCTGTTGCCGGGCAGCGCCGCGTCGCTCGGCCAGGCGCCTACCAACTTGATCGTTTTGCTGGTGCCGCTGAAGGCCTGGACGCCGAAGATGCGATAGACGCGCTCACCCGGAATGCGCAGTCCGATGAACGCGTTGCCCGTGGCGGGCGCCGGCACCGGCTCGTCCAGCGTCAGCGTCACCACGCCGCCCGAGATCTCCGCCGCCATTACCCGGCCGCCGAAACCCCATTGCGTCAGGTCGTGCTGCAGCGCCAGCACCGACAGCCGGCCGTAGCTCAGGTACTCAAGGTCCGTCGAGTAGCCGATGCTCTTGTACTGGTAGAGGCTCTGGGCCAGATGCCAGCGAGCGAGCACGGCCGCGTGCGCCTCGCTGGTCACGCCCTCGCCCGTCACCTGGGCCGGGTTGAGCATCGTCTGGATGCCCGGCGCCGGCACGCGCAGCGTCTTGGTCTCCCAGGTCTGGCGGTCGAGGTAGGTGTACTCGATGCCGTCGGCGGCGTTGGCCAGGGTGTAGTCGACCTGGAACTGTCCCTGCTTGATCGTCGCCATGTTGACGACGCCGGACAGGGGCTGGTCCTCTGCCGCCCAGACCACGGCAAGGCGGCCGCCGGCCCAGCTGATCTCGCCCATGCCGGCGAGCGCCAGCGACTTCAGGACGTCGTCGTGGCTGCGAACGTCGGTGATCCAGTTGTCGTAGGTGTACCCGTGGGCCGCGCAGTGCAGAGTGAAAGCCTTCAGGCTATCGATGTTGATGCGCTCGTCCGGCAGCCCCATGCCGGCGATCCGCTTGCCGTTCTGGTCGGTGAAGCCGCGCGCATACGCGAGGATCTGGGCACCCGGGTTGCTGCTTTCCTGCACCACGAAGTTCGTTCCGTCCCAGACCGGGATGGCCTTCGAGTGCGCAACGCACCGGATCTCGTCGGGCGCGCCGTTGAGCTGGCCGCTCGCCTTCATCTTGATGCCGATGCGCGGGATGCCGGCGTACGAAGCCTCGTCGGCCTGCACGCTGACCAGCGTCGTCCACTGGAAGACGCACGTCGCGCCAGAGCCATCGGTGTTCTGGCCAGCGGTGCGCACGCGCACGTCGTACTGCCCGCGCGCGACCTGCTTGGTGTAGGTCGCCCGGCGCGTCTGCCCCTGGCGCTTCGCCTTGAGCGTGTAGTTGCCGAAGGTCAGCCAGGAAGTGGTACCGACCGGTCGATACTGGATCTGGACCTGCTCGGTGTTCTCCTTGTCCTTGCCCTTCGAGGTGACGTCCCAGAGCTGGTACTCCAGGTTGACCATCAGCGCGATCGTGTCGGCGGAGCTGGCGCGCTGGACCCAGGGGCCGGGCTGGCCCTTCGGGTCGTTGCTGGTATCGATCAGGGTGCCGCCGTCGACCACGTCCGCGTTGCTGTACAGCGGGATGTCCTGGCTCGGCATGCCGCTGAAGCCGTTGAACCAGGTCTGCACCCCTTCGTACGACGACAGCAGCGCGTCGCCGTTGTAGAGCGCATCGACGCGATCGACGTTCAGCCCGGGCGTGAGGATCATCGACAGGTACTGATCGTCGCCCTCGTACCAGGTGTAGGGATTGCTGGCCACGTCCGGCGCGATGCGCATCGTGCCAAACAACAGCCCCAGCGGCTCGTAGGGACGCGCCCGGTTGCGGGGATTGCCTAGGGAGTAGACCGAGCTCGGCGCGGCCGGCGGCTTCGGCGGCTTCGGCGTGAGCACCTTGTTGATCAGCAGCGAGCCGGCCATGAACACGCCGGTAGCAATTGCAGTGCTCGCGCCCGCCCCAAGCCCCAATCCGGTAATCCATCCGCCGGCGCCCAGGCCGCCCGCGCCGAACGTGAAGTAGGCCAGCGCGATGGTCGCGACGATCGCCACAGCGGTGCGCCCGACTGCAGCGCGGACCTCGATGACTTGCCCGTCCTTCGGGTACACGTGATGCCACAGGTGCCGAGGGATGTCCTTGCCGCCGATGGCGACCACCCATGCCTCGCCGTCCAGCCCATCCACGTGGCGGCTCAGGAAGGCATACAGGCTTTCGCCCGGGCGCAGGTCCGCCACCACGTTCTGCTGGCCGTCGACCAGGATCGGGTGCGGCGTGACGATCAAACGCCCTTCCTGCGGCGGCAACTCCATCAGACCCATTCGTATACACCCTCGATTCTCAGGCCCCAATCGGGCAGATCGCGGACCCGGTGCAGCACCGAACCGCCAGTTGCTTCGCTCGTGTGGAGCACCCAGCCCTCGTGGGCCAGGAAAAAGAAAACCCCGGCATGGCCGGGGTTTCGTTGTCCGTGGTCGATCATCAGGACGAAATCGCCGTCCTGGGGAGGTCCTTCTCGTCGTCGTCCGTAGGGACGCGACAGTTCGCCGAGCGCAGCGGCCCCCTCTGGTCCGCGTGGCCGCTTGCTCGGAATGCGCACCTCGCGACCAAACAGCTCGCGCTGCACCAGCACCACGAGGTCGGCGCAGTCGAAGGTCGCCTCGTCGTAGGGGATCGCCACGAAGCGCTCGATATCGGCCAGGCGCATCAGAAGATCCCCGGCAGCGTGAAGGGGTTCGCCCGCAGCAGCACGGCCTGCTGCCGGGTCAGGAAGTCCATTCCGCACTGCGCCGACACCTGCCGGCTGTTGACCGAGACCTGGGTCATGGGCAGGTACAGCGTCCGCTCGATGGTGGTCGGGTCGGCGCGGTCGGTGATCATCACCTTCGCCGTGATCAGCTCGTCCGGCTGGCGCGACTCCAGATCCTGCGTGAAAGCCCTGCCGACGTTGTCGATGACCAGCTGCGCGCGGGGCACCTGGCCGCTGACGTCGTCGGGCCCCTTGAAGCCGAAGGGAAACCCGATGTACTCCAACCCGTTGATGGTCCAGTTCTGGGTGTCGTCGACCAGGCGCAGCGTCTCGGCGAACGACGGCGCGGTCAGCTCCAGCAGGACGAGCGTCCCGGCCGTATCGGTCGTGCGCTGTCGGCGTTCGGTAAAGGAGGTCATCGCAGGTACTCGATCACCAGGTCGCGCCGGTAGTCGCCGGGTTCTTTCTCGTCGGGCACCAGCTCGCCGATGTCGCCGCCCGGGAATCGTGCGGTGATCTCTGCGCCGGTATACGGGTGCCGCATCGTGAACCAGCCAATGCGTTCGAGCTCTTCGAAATACCAGGTCTCGAACGCCTCAGCGGTCTGGATCGACTCGAAGTACAGCGTCATGGCTTGGCGCATCATCACGCCGCTGTTGATCACGCGCTGCTTGGGTACACCGCGCTCCATGTCCGTCCGTTCCACGGATGGGTCGAAGCTCCTCCGCAGTCCCTGGAAGAGCGGAATGGCGTAGTCGGGTAGAGATGGCATCAAATTGCGTCCTGTAAGCCGGTTCGGGACTTCAGCGCCGCAAGCGCCGGTCCGCCGTTCGCAAAATCGTCCTGCATCGTGCCGACGATCAGCTTGATCAGCTCCGATCCATCGGGTTGCCGCTGACGCTGCTCGGAAAGCACGCTGATCGGCTGCCCTTGGTTGATGATCTGAATCGAGGTGCCCGCGCCGACCCGCGGCGCCGACCCCGTGGCACCGGCCAATCCGCCGCTGCTGTAGCCGCGACCGCGGCGCCCACGGATCGTGGCCAAGAGCTGCATGAACGCGCTTGGGCCGCCAATGCTGGCGATGTCCTCCTGGCTCAGCACGCCCTCGCCCTTGTGCACAATGCCCGCGGGCTCATACTTGCCACCGTCGCCGGTGTAGCCGCCCTCCGCCCAGTACGGCGATTCGGGCACCGCCGATTTGCCGATACTCCCCACCATGCCGACCACGGCCTGGCGAAAGGCGATCCGCGCCAGATCGGAGATCACCGCATTGGCGAAGTCGCGGAATCGCAACTTTCCGTTCGTCGTAAACCGAGCCCAGACATCCTCGAGCCCGGTGAAGATGGAGGTGACCAGGCTGCCCATCTGGCCGGCGGCGTTGGACGCCTCCTGGGTGTAGTTCGACCACGCCGCCTGTGCGCCTTTCAGCCAGTCTCGCTCGGCCGACGCCAGCTCGCTGTATCCGTTGCGGATGATGTCCAGCCGTTCGGCCGTCTTGTCCATGAGCACAAGACGCTCGGCTTCGAACCGGGGCTGGTCGATCTGACCGGCGTTGAGCTGCATCTGCAGCTCGCGCAACTTGTCGGCCTGGTCGGCGTAAACTTCGTTGATGCGCTGCTGGATCTCGTACTCGCGCTCGCCCATGCCGACCTTGGCCACCATGGCCTGCATCTGCTGAGCGAGCGCGTCGTTCGACGCCTGCAGGGCCTCTCCGTAAGCTTGGATGGCGAGCCTGCGCGCTTCGGTCGCCTTGGTTTCCTGCGCGGTCAGTTCCTGCTGCCGAGCCGCACCTTCAATGCGCACCTTCGTCAGCTGCGCCTCGAGCGTGGCGAGCTGCTGGTTGACCGCCACCCCCTCGCGCCCGGCTGCGCTGTGCTCCTTGAGATAGGCGATCTGCTTCTCGATCGATCCCACCTCCGCCTCGGTGCTGCGCGCCGCCAGGTCCTTCAACTTCCCGTAGTAGGTCTCGGCGGAGATCTGCCGCGCCTGATACTGGGCCTGCACGACGCTGGTTTCCGCCTGCAGCCGGGCGCTGTCGATACCATACTCGTCGCGGATGCTCTGCAGCCCTGCCGTGCGCTGGGCACCGAGCAGGCTGCTCGTGCTCTTCGCGGTCCGCTTGGCATCCGCTTGGCGGAGCGCCCGCTCGCGCTCGGCCAGCAGCTTCTCGTCGACAATTCCGTCCTTTCGGGCATCCTCGCGCATCTTCTTGATGCGGCCCTCCAGATCCAGAGTCTGCCCCAACAGCCGATTGGTATCCTCCTGGAACTTCAGGCGTGCCTTTTCGGCCTCGCTATCCACGGCCGTGTTCTGGGGTGCCGCTGCTGGCGCGGTGCCGCCCGGGTTCGCGGCGTCGCGCAGGAAGCGCTTGGCCAAGGCATCGGTCAACATGCCGGCCGAGCGTAAGTAGTTCGATGGGACCAGGCTGGCAAGATTGCCTTGGGCCATCCCGAGCCCCTGGACAGCGCCACCGGGGCCGAACGACAGCTTGCCCTGAGCCTGGACGGCCTTGCCGACCAGTTCTACGTAGGTTTGCAGCTCGCCCCACGCGCCGCTGATCGCGTCCTTGACGTCCAGCCACCACTGCGTCATGGCTGGCATCGCCTCCCGCGACCGCCTCGCGACCTCCTCGAGGTGGTCGTCGTACAGCGCTATCGCCTCGGCCACTGCCTGCTGCTTGTTCCCCTCGTCGATCAACGTGTTGATGCGGTCCAGCTGCGCCCGAGAGAGGACGTGCTCGGCTTCGTTGAGCTTGAGCAGCGCTTGCACCGGGTCCTTCGCAATCTCGCGGAACTTGGAGATCGTGTCGTCGATCGATTGACCGGCAGCCGACTGCATCATCGCCGCGCTCGCCGCCACTCGATCGAACTGCTCCCCGGCGAACTGGCCGGTCTGCGCCACCTTGAGCACGGCCTCCGCTGCACCGCTCCGGGAAACCGTATCCAGCTGATCGAGCTGGGCGACCAACGCCTTGAGCTGATCCGACGATTTCCCGGCATAGCCGCCAGTCGAGATCAATGCCTTCTCGAACTCAAAGTTCGCGTCCTCTGCGCTCTTCCATGCAAACGCCAGCGCGCCAATCGCGGCGGCCGTGAGCGTCGCCGGATTGATGATCGAGACCAGCGCCGCGCCGGTCGCCTTCAGCGCCGGCCCGGTGCCACCGAAGACGTCGCGTAGCTGGCCGCCCTGCTGAATCAGCGGCAGCAGGAAGCCCTGGCCGGATGCGATCTGGGTGAAGAAGTCGGTCAGCTGTGGCGCCACCATCGCGATATCGCGCGCCGCGCCGCGGGCCTGCTCGCCCGTCTCCTTGAGGCCGGTCCGCGACGGCAGGGGCGCACCAGCCTCCTTGCGGAACTGGCTGACCTGGCCGCGCAGCACGGCCAGGCCTTGCTTGATGTCGTTGAGATCCGCGCTGATGCGGACCCGGAGATTGGCGGACGGATCAGCCATCAGTTCTCCAACCCTTTGAGGTATTGGGCCCACTTGGGCCCTTCCAGTAGATTCGCGAGGCGCACCGCCGTCGCAACGGACAGCTCGAACGCTTTCTCGCGCCGCTCATCGTCCCGCTCTGCCGCTTCGGTGAAGGCGTACAGCTGATCGAGGGTGTAGGTCAGGACGTCCCGACGGTCGTGGCCTCGGGCGACGAGGAAGTGGATGGCGTCCGCCCACTCGTGCTGTCGCTCTGGTTCGCCTGCGCTGGCGCGGCCCCGGCGCGAACCGCCTTTAGCAGCGACGGCAGGCGCTGGGCGAAAAAACGGGTGTTCAGGGCGACGATCGCCTCAACGAGATCGGCGATCTCCTCGAGCGTGCCGCCCGCCAGCCAGTTCTCGTCGCGACCGGTCACCACGGCGCACGCCCTGGCGAACGCCATGGAATCCTCCATCAGCATGTCCAGGATCACGGCACCGGCCTGCAGCGGCTCCACCTCAGCCAACCGGCTCGCGGCCACGACCCGGCCGATGATGGTCCGGGTCGCAGCAATGAATGCCGGGAGCTGCTCGAGCCGCAGCGGGGTGACCACCAGCTCCTCGCCCCGAAAGGCTACCGTCCGGCTGGCCGGCGCGAGGACAGCGAGCTCATCTTGCGGCGCCATCACTCCTCCTGCTCCCAGGTGAAGTACTGCGACAAGCCGACCGGGCGCGTGGTGTCGCGCGACAGCGTGCCCTGGACCTGGCCAGCGCCGTACTGGTCGGCGAGCATCGCCAGCTCGCTGATCACGCCGCCGGAGGCCTTGAAGGCGTGGGCGCGCACACGGGTGCCGCTACGCGCCTCGTTGAAGCCCAGGAACAGCAGCTCGTAGTCCTCGTTGGGGTTCACCAGCGCCTGCAGGCGCTTGGCGGCGCCGTACGCATAGCTCACGGCCACATTCGGCTGCCCGTTCACCGGATCCGGGATAGCGCCCTCGGCGTGGACGTAAAGGGCGCCGTTCTTCTCGTCCCAATCCACCCCCTGCTCATACTCGATCGCGCCCGAGACCGATTTGACGGCCGTGATCGACTTGGCGATGCGGGACAGCGGAGTCACGCCGCCCTTGTAGGCAACGACCGGCTCGTCAACGGCGTCACCGGCGACGATCACCTCGGTGTTGCCGCGCAGCACGTCGGCGAAGTTCTCCGTCGAGAAGTCGTGCATGGTGAAGCTGAACTGGACCTCGGTCACTCGGTCGACCGCGTTGCGGGTGCCGCCGCCCGGGTTCATGCCGTCGGGCAGCGTGAGCCGATTGGTCTGCGGGCTGAAGCTGAAAGCGGAGCAGTTGCCTACGCTGCGAAAAGGCAGGTTCGAGCGCTTCTTGCGAACGTGCAGTTCGCCGGCGCCCAGAAAGCTGTAGTCGGGAGCGATGAGGGGCATTTCGGGGTCCTCGGTAGACGGAAACGAAAAAGCCCCGCGCGGTGGCGGGGCTTGGCTGGAAACTTGGTGGCGGGCTCTATCGAATCGGCGTGTGCGAGCTGTAGCGGAGCACCACGCCCACCCAATCCATACCCGGCTGCGGCGGGATCGGCTCCATGCCCTCGTATTGCGGGAACTGAGCGCCTCGTGGGTAATCGCTGGGCACGCCTGGCAGAGCCCGCTCGAGGTCGGAGACGATGGCGGCGAGCGTGGCCTGGGCCGCGTCCATCGACGTCGGAACCTTTGCGATCACCCCGTAGGTGGTCAGCCGATGCGTGCGCGTCAGGGAACCGTCAGTCGCCTTCCCCTGCCGCTCCATGATCACGCCGACGAACGGCGGAGAATCCGGGTCGACGTAGTGCGGCTCGAGGGTCACTGTGCGGCCGGCGTCGGTCAGGTAGCCGTCGGCCTTCGTGATCTTCCGCGCCTGGTCGGCCAGCACGGCCCGGACCACTTCGCTCACGATCTCAGCCATGGGACACCACCCACTGCTCGAGCGATTCATCGGTGCGGACGCGCTTGTTGAGGATGTAGACGCGGCCACCCGTGGTGACGCGCGCCAGCCGCTCGGGCTTCGGGACGTGCCGCCGGTAGATCGTCACGAGGGTGTGCACGGTCCCGACCGGCGCCACGTCATCGCCGAAATCCAAGGCGCTCTCGTCCACGAGCAGCTCAGGGCACTGGATCACGGGACCATCGCCGAGCTGATAGGTGCCGCCCGATGCCAAGCCAGCTGCGGCGAAGGCGGCGCCGGCCAAGGCGTCGAAGTTGTGCAGGAATGGGTTGTGAGTCATAGCTTCCCTCGGTACTTGGATGTCTCGACTGCCTTTCGCAGCTCTCGCACGAAGAAGAACGGGTAAACCTGATTCCAGGTCCTGCGGGCGAAGTCGAAGATGTCGTAGCGCGGTTGGTACTGCGTGCGGGAGACGTACCGCAGGATCGTCCGAACGAAGCTCGATGCACCGAACTTGGCGCGCTCGTAGACGCCGGGCTTGAGCTTCCCGCGCTGCCGCGTGAGCGCGAAATAGTTGCCCTGGCCGATGCCCTTGCGCGCCTGCCGCTTCAACCTGCGTGCGCGGCTGGCCTCGGTCTCGTTCTGGTACTGGTCGCGCCGGGCGCCAAGCTGCGACAGGATCTGGTTGATCGTGCTGGCAGGGAGATTCCCGTGCGCGTCCGTGCGAGCCTCGCGACCGGTCACGGCGAACATGCCCGCAGGCATGGCCCGGTAGTTCTGCAAGAGCGCCTCGAACCCTTTGCGGGCGCGCGCGCCACCCTCGACCTCGTGCACCAGGTACTTCGCCGGCGGGGTCCCCTTGAAGGCCTCGTTGCGCAGGAAGACCTCGGCCACCGGGTCGGCCTTGGTCGCCTTCTTGTACTGCGCGGCGTTGATCGTGAGCTGGGTCGGGCGGTCGAACACCTTGGTCGCCTCGACCTTCCACCGCTGCCGAACCTCAAACGCCGTTGAGTTCGCGGCCTGGACGGCGGCATACGGCAGGTTCACGCGCTCGATCGCGGTGAACTGGCGGTCCATCGCACGGTCGACGTCGACTTCGATCTTGATCTGGTCCATGAGCCGCGCCCGGCCCGCCGAAGCGAGCCGGGCCTCCTCGATCAGGCCGCCTTGCAGCGAATGACCGCGCGCGGCCGGGTGTTCAGGTTGATGGGGTTCGACTGGCTTTCCAGCTTGACGCCCTTGTTGAACTCCATGGCTTCGGCCTTCGTGTAGTACGGAATGCCGGTGGTCTTCACCGTCTCGATGTAGTCCGCCGGGGCGAACCGGGTGATGAACATGTCGGGCACACCTTCGGGGAACGCCAACGCCTCCCCGTTCGGCACGAACGGCGCGCTGCCAGCTTTGCCGCGCACCTCCTCGAAGAGGCACCCCGCGAACGGGAAGCCACCGCGGGGATCGTTGCGAAGAGCTTCGCCGTTTTGCCACCGCTCATACGCGGCCTTCACGTCGTCGTGATCGATCAGGGCGTCGAAGAACGCCGAATCGCAGAAGAACCGAATGCCCGTATACGGAACGCCACCAAGCACGTCCTCGATCGCCCGCTTGACGCCGAGGATCTTGGTGCGCACCTTCGTCTGCTGCTTGTTCAGCTCCAACGATTTCACGATCGGCTCCACCTCGAACTCTTCGAACAAGTCGACGATCACCGAGCCGTCAGCATCCAGCACCAGCCCCTTGATCGCTCCCATGCGGTGGTACTCGATCGTGTAGTCCACGTTGCGACGGTGCTTTACCTGAAGCGCATTGACCACTGCCGCCACGCTCTGGCCGGCGGGGTCGTTCACCGGGTCATACACGTTGAGCAGGGAATCGGCCATGACCGTCGACCGCTGCGGCAGGTGCGTGGTCTCCAACAGCTTGACCTTGCCGCGGTTCAGGTTCTGCACCTGGCCGGGCGCGCCGCGCGGGGTGTTCGGCACCAGCACGATCTGGTCGTCCTGCATGCCGATCTTCACGATGTTGGTGCCAGTGAGGCCCTCTTCCTGGAAGAGGCCCAGCTCTGCGATGCGCGTCGGCACGAAAGGCAGGTTGTTGATGTAGGCACTCAGATCCCGAAAGCTCAGGACACCCAGCGCCAGGAGGGTCTGCAGATCCATAGTTGTGTTTCCTCAATTGCGGAAAAGAAAAAGCCCCGCCTAAGCGGGGCCGGAGGGAACCAGATCGCAGGCGATCAGGCGGCGGCGGAGATGACGATGTTGTCGCTCACGGCGGCGGTCAGATCGGCAGCGGTGGCGGTGAGGGTGTAAGTGTCGGCGGCGCTGAACGAGATCTCGTCCCAGGTCACGACACCATTCACGGCGGCCTTCGCGCCGCCGCCAGCCAGATCCCCGGCGCCGGCGCTCTTGGCGAGCGTGACCGAGGCGGCGCTGCCGTTGACGAGCGCACCGAACACGTCGCGGATCTCCGCGATCACCGGACCGATCGGCTCGTTGGCCTCGCCCATCAGCGGCACCTGGCGGAATACGATGTGGTGGGCGGTGTTCGACGCGATGGGACGATTGGTCCAACGCACCACGATGCCCGACTCCTCCAGGCTGATCGCCGCCAGCAGTTTCTCGTCGCTGGTCGTGTCGGACGCCCAGCCCAACAGCTCGCCGTGAACTTCGGCGTCACGAGCGATCGCGGTGCCCTTCACTGCCAGGCCGCCGGCCGCGGTCCCGGTGTCGACCTGGCCATAGAGGAGCTTCACGGCCTCGGCGCCGTCCACCGCCTTCGTGTTGTCGGCCTTGAGCAGGGTGCCGGCGGGCAGGATGCCCTGGCCGGTCGGAATGTAGATCAGCTCGCGGCTACGCTCGCCGTTCGCTTCGGACAGCAGGAACTCGGCGTTGCGGACGCCAGCACGGGAAATTTCCATCTCAGTTGCCTCGCTTTTGGTAGATGGTTTGAGGGTTGAGCGAGGCCGTGAGCTCGGCCTCGCGCTTCGCGGCGTCCGACGCCGGAAGGGTTGCGACGATCTGGGCAGCCGGGCCCTCTTCCGCTTTCAACGCGAGAAGCTGGGCCCGCACCACGGCCAGTTCGGTGTTCGACTTGATGAAGGTCGGCGCGAGGGTCTCGGCGCCCCGGAACGCTGCGGCGCACGCGTCACGCACATCGCGGGCATACTCGATAGCCTGTTGCGGCGACTCGCCGCACTGCGGACCGCGCGCGAGCAGCGCCATTCCCACCTCAGCCGGGAGGGCGCATGCTTGGACCGCGACGGCCAGGGCCGCCACCTGCCCCTGCGGATTCTCTGCGGCCGGCATGGCGCCGGCGCCCACGTCGGCCGGCGCGGCGCCTGCGACGGGTGCGGCTCCCTCAGCCTGGGCCGTACCCACAGCCTCCACAGCGTCCGCCTCCGTGACGACAGCGGTCGCATCCTCGCGCGTGCCATCGTCGCCGTCGTCTCCCGCTTGGGCGGGCGCGGACGTGCTTTCGGCGCCGAGGGACGCCAACAGGTCGTCCCACGTGCCTAGGCGCGTCGCCAGGCCCGCATCAACAGCGGCCTGGCCGCGGAGCGTGATGGCCCCCAGCGATCGCACCGACTCCTCAGAGAGGCCCATGTTCCGCGCCACGGTGGCCACGAACATGTCGTAGAGCATTTCGATATCGGCCTGCGCGCGCTCCCGGGCCTTCTCGTCGAGCGGGAAGTGCGGGCTGAAATCGATCTTGCCCTCGCCGGCGTAGATCGGGACCACCTTCAGGCCGAGCTTCGCGTCATACGCGCTCCAGTCGTAGTGGTAGGCGACGACACCGATCGAGCCCACCCCGCCCGTTCGACTGACCCACACCTCGTCGCAAGCGCTGGCCAGGGCGAACGCAGCGGAGTACGCCATGTCGTCCACCAGCGCATGGATCGGCTTTGCGCCGCGCGCGGCGTAGACCCTGTCGACCAGATCGAAGCAACCGGCCGCCATGCCGCCGGGAGAGTCGATGCGCAGTACCACGGCCGCCACGTCCGGCGCTTCGATTGCGGCATCGAAGGCGTCTCGCAGCGCCGCGTAGCTGACGGGGCCGCCGCCGCTGGGGCCGGGCATGGGCCGATTCACCAGTCCGCCCGAAACGTTGATGACGGCGACCTTCTCCGCCGGGAGAACCGTCGTTTGCAGCTCGGTGTCGGCGCTGGTGACCGCGCCCTCCAGGTAGGCGCCGATCAGGGCCTCCCCCATGGTCGGGTGCACCAGCAAGGGCTGGTTGAGCGCGGCGGTCGCTACGGACGCCACGACAGGATGCTTGCTCCGCCCGAAGATGCGGGCCAGCAGGCTCGGCTTATTGCTCATCGTCGTTTCCTTCGTCGTCGGCGCCGTCGGCGCCCTGGTTGTCGGTTGGGCGCTGTTCGGCCTGCCCGGAGCCGGCGCCGTTCGTCTTGCGTGGGTCGCTGTCGTAAACCAGCCCCAGCCCGTCAGCGCGCGCGTTGTCGGCGGCGTTCGTCTCGTCCACGAGCTCTGGATCCTCGCCAGCGCCCAGGACCACCTTCGAGCGCGCCTTGAAGCCAGCGCGGACTGCGGCCTTCTCCGCCTGCACGTCTTGGACCGGATGGCTCCACGGCCATCCCTCCGGCACCCACAGGGTTTCCGTCACCTCGTCGCGCAGCTCGGCATACCCCGGCACCTGCAGCTTGTTGCTCAGCACCGCCTGGTCGAACCAGGCGTCGCGCACGCGCTGGCAGAACATGGGGATCATGAACAGCCACTGGTCCTGCTCGATCGCTCGGCGGAACTCGTTGAGGATTAGTCGCAGAGCGCGATCGGAAACGTTCCGCAGGTCGCCGGTGAGCACCTCGTAGGGAATGTCGTGCGCCGCGGCGATCGCCAGCAGGTGCCCTCGCAGGAACTCGGCATAGTCGTCGCCCGCGCCTGGCGGCTTCGAGAACTCGACCTTATAGCCCGGCGGCGTCTCCTGCATCGTCCCCGGTTCGAGTCCGCCGAGCGGCGTGCCATCGGCGTCCTCGCCGGTTTTCAGGTCGCGAACCGCCTCGGCTGAGTTCCCATCAGCTTCCGGCAGCGGCGGCACCACGAAGAAGCCGGTGAACAGGTTGGCGATCGCCTGGCGCTCCAGCACCGCATCGTCCAACCGGTCGAGGTTGAACATGCGCAGCAGCGCGGCAGCCGAAGCCGGGACCCCGCGGATGGCGCCGGCGCGGTTCGGCCGATACAGGTGGATCACCTGCTCAGCGGGCACACGCACCAACTCGCCACCGTCGAATTTCACCTGCAGGTCGCCGGGGTGCTCGCGGTACATCCAGTACGCGACGCGGCGGCCGATGAGGTCGAACTCGATGCCGGCGCGAATCGGGTTGCCGTTCGGCGCCGTGCCCCAGTACTCGCGGGGGACCTGCTCCGATTCGATGAGCTGCACCTGCAGGGGCACCGGCAGCCCATCGCTCTCGCGCCGGAAGCGCAGCCGGCCGAAAACCTCGCCGGCCTCCTTCCACTCGCGCCATCCCAGCGCCTGCAGGCCATACCAGTCGACCACCCCGTCGGCATCGGCGTACTTCGTCCAGCGCTTCCAGAGCTGGTTCGTCCGGGCCTTGTGGCTCTTCGTGCCCCAGATCGGCTTCGCCTGGATACCCGTGGCGATGCCGTTCGACACGCTCTTGTTGAGCGCCGCGACGGCCCACGGATCGTTTCTCGCCAGGTGGCGTGCCCGCGCCAGCACCGTGGGCAGCGCCAGCATCGACGCGTTCGGGCCCAGCGCAATCGGGCGGAACATGCGCAGGCGCCGACCATTGCCGGCGGCGCGATAGGCGTCGACCTCAGCCATTCCCCATCCCCGACTGATACAGCCGGATCACGCGCCGCGGACGGGGTCGCCCGGCAGCTTCGGCCACCTCCGCGCGCATCTCCTTGAGCAGCGAGCGCATCGCGTCCAGGCTCTGGTAGGTGACCTCGCGGTCGGCGTAGCGCACGCGCAGCGTGCCCGTCGCGATCGCTGCCTCGAGCGTCGCGATCTGCTGTTGATTGAATGCCATTTCAGCGTCCTAGGTACTTGCTTCGAACGACGCGGCGCGGCCGCGGCCGCGGAGTGCCCGACTCGGTTACCTCCTCGGGCACCACCACGTCCGGATTCATGTCCCACTCGGCCGCCCACAGCGGCGGCGCGTTCCAGTTGACCGACGGCACACCGAGCCACAGCACGAGGGCCTCGTGATATCCGCTCAGGTCGAACGCCTCGTTGCGGCGCTTCGCCAGGTTCTCCCAGCCCTTCTCGCCGCGGGACTCTGCGGTCAGCTCTGCGTAGAACTGCTCCGGCAACCAGTCCGGGAAGTGGTAGTAACCCGGTCCCGGCTCTGCACGCCGGACGTTCGCAATGACCTGGTCCTTCAGCCGATTGACGTTGAGCAACAACTGCGGCACGTCGCCGGCCGAGCCCGACTTGCGGTCCTTGCGGTTCCGGCTGTCCGGGAAGGTCTCCTGGAACAACGGGATGCTCATGCGGCCGTCGCCCTTCACGAGGCGCACGCGGTAATGCAGGCGGCGAGCCTTCAGGCTGCGCCAGAATTCCAGGGCACGCACCGACGCGCCGGCCTTGCCACCCCAGTCGATACCGACGGCGCGAACGGGCATCGTCCGGCCCGTGCCGTCGGCCACTGGATAGCGCCGCACGATCACTTTGTCGACCAGGCGCTCCCAGTCCTCGAGATACTTCGGCGGCTCCAACGGCAGGAAGCTGCCTTTGCCGTCCTCGCGCGCCGAGGTCCGCAGCGTGAACCAGTCCACGACCCAGCGCTCGAGGCCGCCTTTCTCCCCCGGGCCCCAGCCGAGCACCAGCACCACGAAGCGGTTGCCCTGCACGTCGACCGTGGCGGTCAGGAACCGGACGCCCTTCGGCACCATGCCGGCCGCCCAGTCCTCCGCGCGCTCCCGCATCTCGTTCGCGTTCGTCGCGGTGCGCGCCGCCATGGGCACGTAGTTCAGCGCGGCGTCCACGTTGTACGTGGTCTTGAGCGGCTTCTCCTCGCCTGTCGTCGCGAACGTGCGCAACGCCTGCAGCATGCGCTCGACCAGCGATTCCCAGGACTGGTAGGTCGCCGCCACGCCGCCCAGCCAGTAGCTCGCGATTCGCGAGCTGACCGCCTCGCCTTCGATCGTGCCGTCCGGGTAGATGATCTGGCCCTCGGCAACCCACCGCCCGGCGGCATTCATCTGCTCCTTCCAGCGATGTTGCAGCCCGTCACCGCAGTGCGGGCAATGCAGCAGCGAGTATCGGCGCGCCATCGCCTGCAGGTCATCCACCTGTACGCGCTCAAGCAGTTCCTCGAGCGGCGGCAGGGCGAAACCGTCGTAGCCCGGCGCGGCCTGGAAGCGCTCGCCGCAGCTCGGGCATGGCCAGTACCAGCGCCGACGATCGCCACGCATGTACAGCGCCGCGATACCGGGTGCCGGGGGCGCGTGGTGCGGGTGCGGTGCCTGCCATCCACCGTCCGTGTAGTCCCGCGCCGGGCTCGACTCGGCAACGCAGATGCCCGCCGACATGAAGGTCTGCGTGCGCTTGAGCGCCAAGCCGAACGCCTCATCGATCGACAGGTCGCCGGTGAAGTTGTCCACGTCCGTCATCAGGACGTCGTGGATGTCCTTGCCGGACAGCACCGAGAGCGACGGCCATCCGAAGTACAACGACATGCCCGAGCGGAAGAACTTCAGCAGGATGTTGTCGTCGTGGGCCCGAGGACTGAGGCGCTTTCTCAGTTCCGGGCTCGCGCTGATGCCGCGGGAGATGCGCGTCTTGCTGTAGATCTCGGCCTGGTCCTTGGCCATCTGCACGATCATCGTGTCGGCTGGATTGCACGTGATCGTGTACGCCAGGCGCCCATCGATGAGCGCGATGGTTTTGCCAGAGCGAGCAGGCCCGACGAAGACCACCGCCTCGAACAGGCGGCTGCCGGTCAGGTCGAGCGGCTCAACCATGTAGGGTGTCACCGCGGGATCCCACGGCCCCGCGGCGCCACTCGCATTCGCGACATGAAGGTGCTGCGCGCCTTCGCTGACGCGGATCCGGCGCGGTGGCCGGATCATCTCGGCTACACCGTGCCGGACATCACGCGCTGTCGCGTACGCCATCTTGCGTGATCGCCTCGTACATGGATTGCCGCACCCGATCGCACTGCTCTTGGACCTTGATGACCTGGTCCGGCGTCAGGTTCGCCTTGCGCTCGAGCACGTCGGGCAAGGTGTCGAAGAACTGCACCACCTTCTTCACGAGTTCGGCGTAATCGGCCTCGACCTCGGCCGCCGGCACCAGCATGCCGATGGTGGTCTCCGCCTTGAGCCGTTCGTTCTCCGACTGGTAGTAGGCCCGCCGTTCCATCGGCGGCAGGTTGCGCGGGTCGACAACCCCGTCCTCGCCCACGGCGGGCAGGCGTTCGACGAGCGCCGGGGCAACGTCCGCGAGGCGGTACACGTCGTTGCCACTGCGTTTCCCCATCGGGGGGATACCAGCTTCGCGGATGCGCTTGGCTGCCGTTCGTCGGTCGATTCCGAACTCGTCGGCCAGCCGGGCGATGGACCATCCGGGCTGGAACTCTCGAACGTCGCCCATGTCACTCAGTGCGCAGCATGCTCAGCTACAAAACCCCTTGAATTCAGCTTTCCCGTGGAACCTGGTGTGGAGCATCTAGGAGGCGGAAAAATGGTCGAAAACCGGGCTCCGCATTCCCCGCGGTTGCTGTTGATAACCCCAGGGGCCCCGCGACTTTAACATTCGCTTAACGCATCCTTAACATTAACGTGGAACGTCTCGCCGTGGAACGTCACGCCGCCACCTCGGCGCGCACGGGGACGATCCACACGACCAGGCCGCGCTGCACCCACCACCCCACGCGCTCCATGTCGGGCGCTCGACCGGTGAGCCGGCAGCCCAGCGATACCGCCGCGACGTAGTGCCGCAGCCACCACCGCTGCCGGATCTGGATCGACACGGGGCACACGTGCATCACGTGGACTCGGGCACCAGCTCCGGGGCGAACCGGTACTTCGCGCCGACGACCAGGTCCTCCGCGTCCGCGGCTGGCACGGTGGTGATGATGCGCGGCTCGCCGCCGTCGACCGCGGCGAACGTGAGCTGGATATGGCCCGGGCGCGTCGCGCCTTCGTACTTGGATTCGAGAGTGGTGAGGATGTTCACGGTCATGGCTCGCGTCGGGTTATCGGAGGGGTTACTTCTTGGATCGCCGCGCCTGTAGGGCTGTCACGGCGCTCTCCAGCTTCAACACGTACTCGCCGGCGGCGTTGTCCACGCGCACGACGTGGTCCTGCACGGCGGCGACCTGGTTGGCCAGGGACTTCACGACTGCCTCGAGCTGGGATACGCGCACGTCGAGCGCTACTGCCTTCGACATCGGCTTCTGCTTTATGGCCTTGGCCGCCTTTCGTTTTGTCTGGGTCATAACGGGGTCTGGGTGAGAGCGGAAATTCCGCAAGTGGAAGTGCTGTAGGGCAAACTCCAACATGCCCGGCGCGCGTTCTCGCCCGCCCGGCTACGTGACCTCGGAAATCGCGGAAGTGGAATGGGAGGAACGGCCCACCGAAGATCGCCCCGTACCAACGAGACCATCCCACATGGACATTCACCAGATCACAGATATCGCCTTGCTTCTCCAGTGCATCCTTTCCATCATCGACATCGCCGACACCTTGATCAGCCGAAGAATCCTCCGAGGTACAAGAGGCCGAAGATGAGCGCGTTCGCGATCAGTACTGGGACGAATTGGTGCTTCCCCGGCTTCTTGGGTTCACCATCCCGGGCGAGCTCGATGCCGAGCCCGATGAAGAGCAGAGCTAGGTAGATAGCCTGCGGCCAACCGATGATCATGGAATCACCTCTGCCCGGTCGGCGGCGACGACGGCTTGGCAGGCTCGGATTTGGTCGTCGGCATCTCGTCCGACTCGAACAAGATCGCCCGCAATCTCTGCTCGTAGTTGGGCGTTCTCATCACGTTGGCTGGCGCTGGCTGCGGCTTCGGACAGACGGGCGGTGTGGCAGGTCGCGAGGTCGTTGCGCAGCCGGAGAGTGCCAGCGCGCAGCTCAGCCACAACGGCGTCAGGGACGGCTTCTGCCTCCCGGCGGTCTTGTTCATGCTCTTCTCCGATCTTGGCCATGGACTCGGCCTGGATCCGCTCGGCGTGGCGGACATCGACGTGCGCCTGAACGGTCGCGCGGGCCGCGTTGGCTTCGTCCTTCGCCACTGCTAGATCGCAGGAGCGGTCGCGCCACTCGAACCCAACCACGAAAACGATCATGGTCCACAGCACGAACGCGCCGATCTTCCAGTAGTTCATCTGCTGCTCCCAACGGAGGCGCCCTCGCACAGCGCGCGCTCATCGGCACGGCGCAGCACCAGGCCGCGCACCTCGCGACCACCTGCGTTGCGCCAGAGATCCAGCTCGGCGCATGCGCCGGGCCAGTCGTTGGACAGCGCCTTGCGTTGCAGGGTGCTGCCGCACACCACCTTCGGCCCCAGGTTGAAGGTGGCGCTGGTCAGAGCAGCTTCGATCTGCCGCAGCATCGGCGTGTTGATGCAGCGGCGCACATGCTCGTTGGCCTCCGCCATATCCCGTTCGAGCAGCGCCTTGCAGTCGGCCGCCGTGTACTGCTTGCCGGGCACGACGTCTGCGCCAGTGTGGCCGTAGCACACGGTCCACACGCCGACGATGTCCTGGTAGGGCATGTACCTCACCCCCTCCCACTTCATGATCAGCGGCGCGGCCAGCGCGGCGACGCCGGCCGCAATCACGGCCGCCACCTTTGCCTTAACTGCCACGGCGGTTCCTCCACATCGGGATCCACTTCGACACCACGTGATGCGCCATGAGCATCAGGGTGTAGATGATCGTGAGCACGTAGACCCAGTCCTGCAGCGAGTAGCCCAGAATGGTGACGCCCACGACCGTGACCGGGGGCGAAAGCTTCGCAGCCGCGGCCGCGACGCTCTCGGCGTACTGTTCTTGCACTGGTGCGCTCCTCATTACCGGATCTCCGGCTATTAATGGATTGGGTTCCCCATGAAGGCGGAACCCCTCTTGCAGCCCTTATCGTGTTGCCTGCGGTGCGCGCGAGAGCGCAGCACGAAAGGTCGAACCGGCACGGCAAGCACTGCCTTTGCATGCCCCAAGCCCAGTGACAGCAAGAGGCCGCCAGCGGGAGCGTCTCGCGACGTGCCCAGCGTGCTGGTGATGGTGGTTGCCGTGATGACCGGTCCGAACTGGTTGCGGGAGATGGACTCGAACCATCGACCTGCGGCGCATGAGACCGCCGAGCTGCCAACTGCTCTACCCCGCAAACGCGAAAGGCCGCGGGGCAATCGGCGTTCCCGATCAGCCCGCGGCCTTGAGAGATGGGCTCCGCTTACACGACTGCCCACGATAGAGATATTGGCCTAGAAATCGGTCCCGATGCAAATCGGTTCCTCATGAGGAAGAATTTTTCCTCATGAGGAGAAATCTCCGGCGATGCGACGTAGATGTGCTATCGCGCGAACACCCGGACGGCGAAATCACGACGAGCGCTGGCCAATGCCTCCTGCAGCGCCGCAGTGGCAATACGATGTGCCTGCACGTAGGCCGCCCGCCGCATGCGGCATGCTTTCGCCAGGGCTGCATAGGGCTGCCGCGCGGTGGGCTCCATCAACTCGCGCGCCGCGTCGAAGATCACCAGGCGCAGGCGCCAGCGGTCCGCCGGCTTGCCGAGATCCAGCGGCCGCGGGGTGGCGTGCCGGATGCCGTTCGCAATCCCCCGATATGCGCGCATGGCGACGCGTGCGGCCGCGACGGCGTCCCCGCGGGTGGCCACGGCGACCGCCACCTCCTTCTGCAGTTCGTCGCGCATGCACGCGACCGCACCGGCGATGTCCGAGGCGCTCAGCGGCGGCAGCGTGCCCCGCCCCTCAACTGGCACTCGATAGCTGCTGCCCACGAGCATGCGCGACAGCAGCTCCAGCGGATCGCGGCCGTCCGCACCTGGAACAGCCGCCGGCCTGGGCGCTCGCGCCGGCGTCTGGGCTGCCCGCGCCAGCTCCGCCGGCGGCAGGGTGTTCCAGCGCGCGATCGCATCGGCTTCCGCTCCCGGACCAACCGCCGACAGGCCGCGGGCGCCGCAGGCTACGCACACCACCAGCACGACGGTGCCGCCGCGCCGCGCCTGCCGCCGGACGTCCACGTTGGGCGATCCGCAGTTGCCGCACGCCTTTGCCTCTGCCATCACCTATCCTCCAGCCTAACCACGTTCGATTCTGGCGCCACGCCATGCTCTTGCAGGAACCGCTGAGCCAGTGCTCGGAGCGTGTGCTCGCCCGCGTCTACGCGCTCGATCAGCGCCTCGCCTGGATTGCGCACGCCTTCGATCTGCTCCCTCTTCACGCCCAGGACGTCGGACACGATGGGATCGCTGCCGCTGTCGGAGATCAAGAAGAACGCCTGAACTGGTTCCTGCTGCCCGTCCCGGTGGACGCGGCCGATGCACTGCTCGTGCACACCGGGCGACCAGTCGAGTTCGCCGAAAACGACCGTGCTGCACACGTGCTGCAGCCCGTCTATGCCCGCGCCGGCGCGCAAGCTGATCAGCATCACCCTCGACTCACCCGCAATGAATGCGTCCTTGGCTGCCTGTTTCTGGGCCGGCGACTCGCTGCCCGTGTACATCACGGGGTTGAACTCGACGAGCTTCTCCTGCCAGATCTGGTAGACGTCGCGGTGCCACCCGAAAAGCAGGACCTGCTGGCCGCTCAGCAGCAGCAGACGCACGAACTCCGCGACGTACGGCGCCTTGGCCAGACCAGTGGCCTGCCGCACCAAGCGATCGAATTCGCCAGAGGCCTGCATCCGCTCGCCGCGATACCGCTCGTTGGCTTGAAGGATCGTCTTGGCCAGGGCGACCGCGTCGCCGGCGATGGCATCCAGGATCGAAGCGTCGGCCTCGATCTCGTGCGGGATCTTGGACAGGGCCGGTAGCTCCCGCCCCACCTCGCGGCGCGTGCGCCGTAGCATGATGCCCTCGCGGCGCAGGTACTGCCCGAACTGCTCGGCGTCGTGCAAGCGCGACTTGCCGCCGGGAGCCGCGATGCACCATTCCCGGATGAACTCCTCATAGCTGCCTAGCGCGTCCGGCAGCAGCGGGTTCACGACGTGGAAGAACTCCGACCCGTAGTTGTAGATCGGCGTGGCCGTAAGGCCCATGCGCAGCGGCGCGCGGCTGGCCACGTGCACGCACGCCCGATAGATGTCGGTGTCCGGGCTGCGCAGCTGCTGGCACTCCTCGAAAACCACATACCGCACCACCTCGGCCAGTGTTTCGGCCCAGCCGCGTAGCTTGTGGTAGCTGACCAGGATCACGTCTGGCAGCGTGTCCCACAGGTCTGGCCGGCGCTGCCGCGGCTGCCTGATCAACGGGTACGGCTGCCCCCTGTTGATGTGGTGCACTCGAAGGTTCGGCGCAAACTCGGCCAGCTTCTCGGGCCAATGGTTGGGCAATGCCGCGGGATAGACGACCAGAGCTGGCAGGTTCTCGGGGACCGCCATGGGGCAGATGGCCGTGATGGTCTTGCCGAGCCCGAGGTCATCCGCCAGCAGCAGACCGCCGCGGATCGGAAGCTGGGCCGCGGCGTACCGCTGGTATTCTCGCGGCGGCTTGGCCAGCTCGAACGATGGGATGGGTACGCGCCCCGCTACCATGTCGGCAAGACGCTGCTCCGTCCCGACATGCTGCTCCGCCAGCTGCCCAAGCCGGTCAGCTACATTGGACTCCATCTCCATGGGGTACCGCCCCAGGAACCACTGCAACTCGCGCGAGTTCTCGGGCGAGGCCTTGAGCTCGATGAAGTCCCGGGCGCCCTGGTTCACCCGTGGGAATACGCGCTTGAGCCGAGCACGCACCTGCGGCTCGCATCGGATGGCCCAGCGGTCGTTCACCAGGTATACCTGGCCGTAGACAGCCGCCGTCACAGCGCTTGCCTCAGCAGGCAGACTGCGCCGAAGGGCTTGCCGGCGAGCGTGCGCCCGTCCCGCGCCATGGTCTCGGCTTCGGCAGCCCAGCGCTCCGTCGACGCAATGATTACGCCCTGCACCTCTGGGCACATCGCATACCGATGTGCCTGCCGCAGTGCTGCTCCCACCGTGCCGCCGACCTTCACCTCGATGACGATCCCGTCGACCCAGAAGTCCACCCTGCTCGCGGCGTCTAGCCTGCGCTCCCTCTGGAACGCGCAATTGTGTGCGCCTAATACTTCCGCCAACCGATCGTGCAGCTGCGCCTCGCTCCCGTAGCGATACCGGAAGCCCCCCAGCAGCGTCGCCAACCACCGTAGCCGCAGAGCCACGGCGCCCTGAGCGTCGCCGGTGTGCGTGTCGGGGCGGAAAATGGTGGGGTCCACATCGAAAATGGATTGAATCACTCGCCGTTCCTCCTCGCCGTTTCCGCGATCCGTTCGAATTTCCTGATCTGCGCCTCGTTCTCCCGGATCTGCCAGTCGAGGTTCTCGCGCGCGCCCCACCCTTCCGGGCTCTGCTTCCGGAGCTCGTCTGTCTGCTTGCGCAACTCGTCGGCCTTGGCCTGGGCCCACTCCGATTTCGGCTTCATCGGGGGCCGCTCGCGGCCCTGGCGCCGGCCCGGCGGAGCCGCGCCGCAGCGCCGCGCGATCTCGGCCAACAGATCCTCGGTGCTGACCCTGGACAGATCTGGCCCACTCATCGCGCCGTCCCGGCCGTGGCCAGCTGCTGGGCCCGCGTGTAGTCCTCCGGCGTCCAGCCCAGGGTCTCCCGGTTGATGCACTCGCCTAGGCGCGCCAGCCCCTTCGCGGTGACAAGGACCTGCTCGTGCACGCGCTCGATCTCGTCGCCCTGCTGCACCACCACCGCCTTGTGCACGAGCACACCGGACTGCAGCCTGGGCTGGTAGGCCAGCCAGTTCTTGCTACCGGCGCGGCGATAGATCCACTGGTGCTGCTCCAGCCACGCGAACAGCTGGCGGGGCCGGACCTGCAGCATCTTGGCCGCCGTGGTGATGTTGAATGCCCCGTCCGCCTGCGCAAGCTGCTCCAGCGCGCGCACCTTGGGTTCCTGCTGGTGGACGTGGTCCTCGAGGCGCTGGACCCGCTCGCTGTACGTCAGCAGCAGCCCCCGCAGCGTGGCGGGGTCCTGCAGGGCAGCCAGCGGATCGGGCGCCGGCGCCGCGGCCACGAGCCGGTCGTAGGCTCGGATCACCTGCAGATGGAAGGCCGGGCTGATCCACATCGCGTACGAGTAGACCAACTCCTTCACCACGTACGTGCCCTGCTCGATCCCGCCGCGCTTCGTGTAGATGGGCGGCGTCAGGCCCGATCCGGGAATTCCCGGATCGCTCAGCTCGGCGATCAGCGCCTCGGTCTGCTGCAGGCGGAGCCAGTCGGACGGCTGGTGACGCTTCTCGCCGCCGGCGGCCTGGTGCAGGTCGTTCAGGCAATACCGGCCATCGGCGTCGCGCCGGATCGTCGTGCCGCAGATCATCAATGCCGTCACTCGAACACCTCCGTTTTCCAGGTGCCGCCCTCCCCGCGCTGCACGGCGAGGAAGCGGAAGGGGTACATCGCTGCCGCGACTTTGATCTTCACGCGCGCGTCCTCCTCCCAGTGCCCCTTCACTTCGTGGGCCTCGAGCTCGCCGTCGGCGCGCATGACGAAGAAGTCCACGGTGAGGTGCGTGTTCTTGGCGAGCCGCAGCTTCACGGCCTCGAACCGGAACCATGCGATTTCGCCCTCGCGCTGCAGCTGCTCCAGGTGGGCGCAGTAGGCGGCCTCGGTCTTGTTCATCTCGCCGGCGACGTGCTGCACCCGGCCGCGCGCCACCTTGCCGCCGGCGGCGGCGCCCGCGATGGCCTTCGCCGCCGGCGCGGGACGGTATCCCGCCGTCGCCGGCGGCTGGTCCTGCTGCGCCATCAGCCGCCGCATGCCAGGCGGCATCTCGTCCACGCTCGAGTAGCGCAGCGCCGTCTTGCTCTTGCCCATCAGCGCACGCCCCTGCGGAGGTCCGGGATGTACCGTTCGACGCCGGGCAGCCGCTCGATGCGGCCGCCGGCCTGGACGAACTCATCGACGGTTCGCGGGCGCACGTTCGCGGCCTGCAGGGCCGCGGCCTGCTGCTTGACGCGCTCCCTGGCGCTGCGCCGCTCGGCGTACTCGGCCAGCTGCTGGATCCGGCGCGCCTGCCGGCGCATGCCGCGGTCGTCGCCGGCGGGATTCAGCCGAACCTTGCGCTTCAAGCCCTCCCCCTGTCGCAGCAGCAGCCGGCTCACCAGCAGCGCCTTCACCGCCTCGCTGTACGGCCCACGCACCTGGCTGCCCCGCGGCAGGCCCAGCGTGTCGCAGATCTCCGCCACGGTGAACCACTCGCGCGGCCGGTCATTGAGGAACTCGAGCACGGCATCGCGTGCGTCGCTGTACGCGCTCATGTCAGCCCACCTCGGCGCCCAGGTTGAGGACGCGGGCAGCGCGCGCACGGAAGGTCTGCCACTCCGCGGCCATGCGGGCCTGCATCTCCTCGAACTCGACCTGCAGCAGCGCCAGGCGCTGGCCCTCCGTGAGGCCGCCCTGGCGCGATCCGCTCGGCTGCCCGGCATAGGCGCCGAGGGGGAGCGTCGCGCGGGGCTCGGCAAGCTCCACCGGCGCGGCGCCGGCGCGCGGGACTGCGGGCAGCGCGTCGCCCACGGCCACGTCAGGGCGCAGCCCCCAGATCGGTTCCGGGCGCCCCTGCTTGGAGTTGTGCCGGTTGTTGCGGCGCTCGACCAGGCGGTCGCCGTCCAGCTCCCGCAACAGGCCGGCCACCATCGGCGTCGTCAGGCCGCGCCAGCATTCGGCCGGGTGTCCCGCGAACATGGCCGCCGAGCCCATCTGCTCGAGCAGCTCGGCGGCGCTGCACTCGCCGGCGGCGCCCAGGGCATGCAGGGCCAGGTTGCGGTGGTACTCGCGCAGTTGCTCTGGCTGGATCATCCCGCGTCCTCCTCGTCGGCCGGCGGCGGCTGCGAGAAGGCGGCATCGAGCTCGGCCTGCGCCCGCTCCATCGCCGCACGGGCCCGGGCGCGATCGCTGACCTCCGGCGCGCGGATCGGCTGGTAGCCGAGCGCCTTCATCGGCTCCGGCATCGGGTGGCCGTCCTGCACGTGGCGCACAGCGAGGTCATACGCCGAGCCGAGCATGCGTCGCTGGTCGCGTCCGTCCGCTTGACCGTAGCGGTACTGGTCCAGCTTCGACCACACCAGCACCGTGAACGGCGAGCGATCCCTGCCGGGGGCCAGTTCGTTCTCGACCTCGGTGATGCTCGGCAGGCCCAGCGCCAGCACCCGGAAGCGGGCCGCGTTCGGCGGGAACTCGTTGCCCGAGCGATGCGCCGCCCTGACGCCTGCGGCGATCTGCGAGGGCTTCAACCCGCTGATCGCCTCGGCCCATGCCTTCCCCGCCTGGCTCAGCTCGCCGTCGGCGCGCACCGGGCTGATGCCGTACTGGCTCGACCAGGTGTGCCCGTAGATGCCGAGCATCGCTTCCCACAGGCGCTGCAGCGCTTCAACCGTACGCCGCATCCACGGGGTGCCACTCGGCATCGATGACGTCGTCGACGGGGCCGGCACGTTGCTCGCCCAGTTCTGCAGCGCCTCCCTGCTCTGCGAACTGTCGGGCAGATTGGTCTGCAAGGGATTCGGATTGGCCATGGCTGTTGCTCGAAGAATTGATGGTCGGCGTCACGGGCAGATACAACCCCGCGGCCATCGTCTGCCGCAGGCTGAGGTTGAGGTCGTGGCCCTGGGCCTGCAGCGCGGAGAATCGCGGCAGCAGCTCGAGCCATGCGCTGATCGACAGCGGGCGTCGGCCCACGCGGCGGTGGCGGACGAAGCGCGCCAGCACCTCGCGGTCCAGGGCGGCGGGAATGCGGCCCAGGCCTGCGAGCTCCGCGTCGATCTCGGTCTGCGTCAGCCGGGGCATCGCATCGTCGTCGTCGCGCGCATGCGCGGAAGATGACGGTTCCCTGATGGTTATTGATGGTTGCTTTTGGTTCGGGTGCAAAAGCTTTGCACCCTTAAACGCGTCGTTTTGCACCCTTTCCTGTCGCGATTTGCACCCTTTCCCGTCGCCATTTGCACCCTTTCCAATGGGTGCAAAATCTGCACCCTTAGCTGCGGGCGCCCCCTCTTCTAAGGGTGCAAGATCTGCACCCTTCATCCAGGCGGGATTGATGCGGTACTCGCGCGTGAGGCCGCGCTCGCTCGACCCACGTCGCCGGCCGCCCTTACCGTCGTTGACCAGCAGCAACCAACCCGACGCCTCCATGCGCCGCAGCTGGTACTGCACGGCGCGCTCCGACTGGCGCGTCTTGACGGCCAGGCTCGCGATCGACGGGAAGATGTGCGTGCCGTCGTCGTGAGCGTGGTCGGCCAGCGCGAGCGCGAGCAGCATCTCGCCGCCACCCACGGGATACCGCTCGAAGACCATGCCGGTCACCTTCGCGCTCACCGCCGTTCCTCCCCTGTCCGGGAGGCCAGGCCGGCGCCGCTGCGCGGCACCGTGGTGCCGTACAGCGCGCGGTGCCAGCGGTACGCGGTAGCGCGGCAGACGGGCCAGCGACGCAGGATGTCGCGCACGGAGACCGGCGCATGCTGCGCACGTGCCCACAGGACCACGTCGACGTAGGGCAACAGCGGCACCGCCGACGGCGGGATGCTCACCCCCTCGCCCTCGAACGCATCCACCAGGGCCAGCGCCCAGGCGAACGTCAGCGCCGGCGGTACGCGCGTGGGAACCGGCTCGTTACTCATCGCCTTCCCCGACGAGCAGGTGCACGAACCGCTGCTGGACCGTCAGCGCGCCGATGATCACGTCCTGCGATTTCTGGATGATCTCCTGGGCATACGGGCGATCGCGCGCGTCGATGACGCCGTCGGCGGTGGCCTTCGTCAGCGCCGTCACCAGCTCGCCGAACTCGGTCATCAACACGCCGATGCCGGCGGTGTCCGCGGCGGGCTGCAGGTGCGCCAGGCGCACGGGCAGGATCCCGCGGCGCGCGCCGAGGTCCCGCTCGCAGTCGCTGCGGTAGGGCTCGGGCAGGCTCATGACCCAGACGTCCTCCAGGTTCGCCGGCATCGTCTTGACGTGCCCGTCCAGGAACCGACCGAGGATCTGTCCGTTGTGCTTCTTGTCTGCGTCCGAGTCCCCGCCCCGGGTGATCCGGAAGGGCACGTCGCGGTCGTCCTCGGGCGTGAGCTGCAGGTAGCGGTCGGCCAGCTCCATCGCGAACGAACGGCGGTTCGTGCCGGTTTCCCGGATCATGCGGTTCGTGTGCTCGTAGATCACCTCCTGGCGAGGAGGCAAAAACTGAGGCGCGGGCTTCATGCGCGCGCGGCGCGCCCCCGGCAGACTGGCGGGCATGGACGAATCAACTGGCATTGGACAGAACCCCTCGAACGAGGCCGCGCGCACCGGCGCGCCTCGGTGGTGCATGGGAGCCGCCCTCCCGGCGGTAAGCTGGTGTCCCCACGACAACAGCCCGCAAGGAGGGCGACATGGACACAACTGGCGGCACTGCGCTCGCCGCGGTGATGGTCTTGGTCAAGGCATTGCACGACGATGGCGTGCTGCCCATGGAGCGATTCATCGAGACGCTCCGAAGGCACGCCTTATTGACCAAAGCGCGCGGCGCAGAAGCGATGGGCGAGGACTTACTGGAGATGGCCGCGCAGCTTGCGAGAAGTCTTCAGCGACAACGTCAATGATCAGCCGTCGCAGCTGGCTGGCACTCGGCTCGGCTGCCTCTTCCGTCGTCGCCGCAGACTTGGCAATGCCGAGCGCCCTTGCAGCTATCCGGGACTCCGCAGCCGCTACCCGCGCGTTCAGTTGGGCAAGCGCATCTGCCTCCGCGCGGCGGCGTCGCCGGCGCTGCAACCAGTTGTCGGCGGCGATCAGCACCTCGGCCGCGAGCAGGCCCGCCGCAACGCACGCAATCGCGGTCAACAGGTCCATGTCAGGCGCCCTCCACTTGAGTGCCCCGACCGGCGGCATTGGCGGACGCCCCCTCGCGGTAGCATGGTGTTTCCACACTGCCAGCCACCGACAAGGGGGAATCCATGAGATGGAGATCCTCAGCGTGAGTTCCTACGGCCCACGGCCCGTCGATATGGACGGCAAGCCCACCGGCTGATTTCTCAACCCGTACCGGGTATGGGGAACGAATCGCGACGGTCACCATCAGGCGCCCTCCACGGGGACGATGCGGTTGGCGTCTGGGTCCTCGGAGACGGCTTCCTGCGGAGCGCCGAAAATGAACCATTCGCGTTTGAACCGGCCAGCGCTGAGCTGCTGGCATCGGTCCGCTATCTCCGCGGTGACTGCTCGGTCCCCGCTCACAAGTCGCGAGACATGGGAACGCGTCACCCCAATATCTCGGGCTGCCCGCGCTTGGTTTCCCCCATAGATCTGGGTGACGAAATCGTTGAACAGGCTCATGTCTGCCGTTGTTGACCTTATGCCAACAAAAGCATGCCGCTCCGGTTGCCTACATGTCAACCCTCAAATTCCTGTCGATCTACCCTTCCCGTCTCACTCCCTGATCCGAGTCTCATTCATGGTTGATCCCCGCCTGCAATCGCTAGCCGAGAGACTTAAGCGGCTGATCGAACAATCGGAGTTCAACGCGGCCGAAGTCGCCCGCGAGGTTGGCGTGGACAAGTCAACGGTAAGCAAATGGATGAGTGGGGAGAGAACGCCGACGATGAAGAACTTGATGGACCTCGCCGACTTGCTGGGCGTCGAGATGCGGGACCTGTGGGAAGGTCCGACATCCATGCCGAGCACACCAGAGCAGCGCGCCATGCTCGAGCACTTTGGTCGTCTCCCTCTCGCGAGGCAGCAGGCCTATCTGGCCCTGATAGCCTCCGAAACGTCCAACCCCTCGAGCGACGCCCCTGAAAACTGACCTCCGAGCAATACAAAAGGCCCCGTGAGAACAGGGCCTTTTTTCGGCCTGGATGCCTGTGGGGGCCGCGAAAAGGTGGCTACTGGCCTAGGGCTCTCTGCCCCATTTCCCGCGGTAATCGGATCGCATCTTGGCGCAGGTGTCCATCACGAAACCGATCGTTCCGGACGTGCTCCTGGGGTCATCTTTAAGATCTCGAACTCTCTGCTCGCACACAGCGATCTCCGCTCGCGACTGCGTGCGCGCCTTCCCATCCGGCGTATTTGCGAGCTTATTCCCGTAGGCCAGAAGAAGGACCAGTACCCCTACTGGGATACCGATCCACATCAGCACCTTAGCCCCAGCACTTGTGCCGGGTGCGGGGACATGTGAGGCAATCGAGGTGGAGGCTACCTGCCGCATCGCCACCGCGGCCGGCGCCCCGCAAGACGGGCAGGCCGAGGCTTTATCGCTGATCTGTCGACCGCATTCACTGCACTGAATCAGTGCCATGCATCCCCCTCGCGCCTCTGGGTCAAGCTGGCGCGAATCTTAACCGATACAAACAAGAGTGAACCATCCATAAACGATGTTGACTTGATGCCACCTCGTAGTTGACTTAGTGTCATCTTCGATGTTGACTATATGCCAACGCCCGAACCCCAGCACCCCGCCGGGCGGGGTGGAGGAGATCCCAGTGCAAGCCCAAGCCCCTGTACGCGTCGCCCTAAGCCTCCGCGGCCGACCGTTGGCCGTCACCCCGAGCCCTGGCCCTTACTTCGTCGCTCCCGACCGAGCCGAGGTCTGGGCCGCGAACGGCACGCTCGTCGCCCGGTGCGAATCGGCCCTGCTGACGCCCGAGCAGAACCGCATCAACGCCAAGCACCTGGCCGTGCTGTCGACCCTGCCGGCGCTGGTCCTGCGGGCGGAAGCGATCCTGCGCGCCCGCGGCGTGCGCCCCGCCCAGCACGGCAGCCAGTTCGAGCAGCTGCTGCACGACCTGCAGCGCGCGGTGCGGGAACTGGAGGTGCAGCCGTGACGCGCTCCAGCTACTGGGCAATCGCCGGCATGGCCCTGGTCGTCGGTGCGACGCTCGCCACCACGCTCTCGGCGGTCGCCGCCGGCCGCGGCGCCGGCGGCCTGGTCCGCGCTCCCGCCGGCCTCGAGGTCACCAACCCGCGCATCTGCGCCGCCGAGGCCGTGTACCGGCTGGCCAGCGCCGACGATTTCGGCCTGCGCGCCGCCATCGCCCAGGCGACGATCAACGGCTACCGCGCCGCGGGCGCTGTCCCGAACTGCGCCGCCGGCGTGACCGACGCCCTCAGTCGGGATTTTTCCCCTGCCCGCTGGCAGCTCGCGCTCGACGCCGTCGACGCGGTGATGAGCGGCGACTACTCCGTTTCCCCCGGCGCCTGCGCCCGGGCGACCGCGGTCGTTCCCCTCGCGACCGTGCGGCCCGCCCCTGCCGCTCCCCGGGCGCAGTGCGTCATCTACAACCTCGCGTTCGTGGAGGTGCGCCCGTGATGGCCCGCCTCTCCACGCGCAACCTGCGCCACCGCCGCGGCATCGCCCACGATGCCGCCCAGCTGCGCATCGGCCTCGAGCACCTGACGCGCGCCGCCGCCGTGCGCCGGATTGTTCGCATGAATCACGCGTTCCAACGCGCCCTTTCCAGGCACCTCGTGCGGAGGGCTGCGGCATGAGCGCACCCGTGAATGCGCTGGCGGTGCTGCGCGCAGCGCGCGACAGCGTGCCGGCCGAGCAGTTGCTCGCTTATTGCGCGGCCATAGCGAATGTGGTCGAGCTGATCGAGGCGGCGGAATTCATGCTGGCACCTGCGTATCGCGGTCCCGACCAAGACACGCTGCGCGCCGCCCTCGCCCGCGTGCGGGGAGGTGCCCAGTGATCGAGCCCGAGGAAGTGCTGGCGGTGATAGACGCCGCGATTGACGGCATGGAAAGTCCTGTGCGTGAGCGGCGCGGACATCGTGACCACCTGATCGACGCCCGCGCCGCCGCGGCCGAGCTGATCGAGCGCGAGAAGGCGCAGCGCGAGGCACTGGAAACCTGCGAGCGCTGGTTCGCGAAGCACTCCGCCGTAGCGCCCCTGATCAACGGGGGCGTGGCCGAGCACCCGATGCTGACCATGATCCGCGCGGCGCTCGGCCGCGTGCAGGGAGGTGTCCAATGAAACTGTACGACGAGCCCATTCTGCTGACCCTGGCAATGCGCCCGAATGATGAGGGCGCGCCGCCGGTCCGGGTCGACGTGCACGCGACACGCGTCACCGAGCACTTCGCCGTTCACCCAGCGCGCGACCGCGCGCCCAACCAGCCAATCTTCTCGCTGCCGTGGGTGGTAACGCACATCGGATCCGGCCTCGCGGCCGCCCGCGGCGAGAGCAAGCGCGTGGTGCAGCTCGCTGCGCGCGCGTTCGAGGCCCTGCCCATCGACTGGAGCGGCGCCTTCGACATGGGCCACTGCGCACTCAGCGAAGAGCAGCGCGCTCAGTGCAATGCAATCCGTTCCCTTGCAGCTGTCGGCGCACTCGCCGCCCTGGAGCCCATGCTGTGAGCAACCAGCACATCACCCCGGAGCAGCGTGCGGCACTCGAGCGCGCCAAGCGCCCGAAGATCCACCCGTACCGTCGTCTGCACCCGACGAGCAAGCAGGTCCGCGAGACCCAAGAAGCTGGCCAGCGCCGCATCCCCTCCCATGCCCGGCTGGTGCGCGCATGAGCCGCCCTGGCCTCCGCCTGCTCGGCGACGGCGTGGATGCCATCGTGCAGCGCGATCCCACGCGCATGCCGCGGCGCATCACGCCCGAGATGCGCCTGCGCCGCTACGCGCTCGCCAGCGCGCTGCACCCGGACCGCCAGCACGACCTGCGCAGGCAGATCGGCCTGTGTTTCAAGGATGCATGGGCGCGCGGCCTCACGCCGCGCCTGGCCAAGTTCGCGCGGGTGATGCAGAGCATTCGGCGCTGCACCGACCACGTCGGCTCCGGGTGACCCATGCCCTACGTCCGCCGCCGCCCGCGCCTGTCGCGCCCTGAGCGCTTCTTCCGAGCCCTCGCGATCGCCTGCACCGCCCTCGCCATCGCTGCCTTCCTCCTGCTGAGGTAACCGTGTTCCGCAATCTCACCATCTACCGCTTCCCGTCGACCTGGGGTGCCCTCCTCCCCACCGACGTGGCCGCCACGTTCTCCGAGGGCCTGGCCGCGTTCCTGGCCGACTTCCGCCTGCGGCCAGTGGGTCCGCTCGAGTTGACCAGCCGCGGCTTCATCCCGCCGCTGGGCCGTGATTCGGAGGCGCTGGTGCACTCCATTGGCGAGGCCGCCTGGGTGGCCCTGGGCGGCGAGGAGAAGATCCTGCCGCCTAGCGTCGTGGCCGAGATGCTCGAGCGCAAGCTGGACGCGATCGAGGAAACCGAAGGGCGCCGGCCAGGCGGCCGCGCGCGCCAGCGCCTCAAGCAGGACCTGGTCGCCGAGCTGCTACCGCGGGCGTTCGTGCAGCCCACCCGGGCCGATGCGTTCGTCGACTTCGCCAACAGCCTGATCATCGTCGACACCGCCAGCCGCAAGGTCGCGGACGCGGTGATCAGCGAGCTGCGCAGCGCCGTCGGCACCTTCCCGGCGCTTGCGCTCAACGCCGAGACCGCGCCCCGCGGCGTGCTGACCAACTGGCTCGCCGGCGAGGCGCTACCGGCCGGCCTGTGCCTGGGCGAGGAGTGCGAGTTGAAAGACCCGGCCGACGGTGGCGCGGTGGTGCGCTGCCAGAACCTGGAGCTGCGCTGCGAGGAGATCGATCGCCACCTCGAGAGCGGCAAGCAGTGCACCAAGCTCGCGCTCTCGTTCAACGATCACGTGTCGTTCGTCGTCGGCGAGGACCTGGTGGTGCGCAAGCTTAAGTTCCTGGACGCCGCGCTCGACACGCTGAACTTCGACGACGTCGACAGCAGGGTCGCGGAGCTGGATGCGCTGTTCGCGCTGCAAATCGGCGAGCTGCGCGAGCTGTGGCCGGTGCTCGAAACGTCGTTTCGTCTCTCGCGCCCGGACGCGGCAGAGCCGGCGCCGCCGCACCATGAGCGCGCGACGAAGGTCTACCAGCCGTCGACGGACCCGAACCAACGGGACATGCTCAAGAAGGAGCATGGCCGTGGCTGAGATTCGTTCAGCGCTTGTCGAGCCACTCAGCAATCCAGCGCTCAGCGGCCGCAAAGGCGAGATCCGGCGTGTCGCCCTGGAGTCGGCCGTCACTGCGGGATATGGACGGGAACCCCTCAATCTCGATGTCCTCGACCGTGGTCATTCGGCCGTCCGTCCGCGTGTACAGAGTCACCACGTAATCGTGGCCCTTGTACCGCCCACGGCGGCGAGTCCTGCGGATGTCTTCCATGCGTTTGCTCCGTTCGGTGTGGCTTCCGCCGCGCACCGTGCGGGAGCGATGCCCCGGATGTCAAGCGGACGCCGCCCTCAGCTCCAGCATGCGCCGCGCGCGGCAGGCGGTGCGGCATGACCGCCTTCGGATTCGTGCTGATGATGATCGGCGTCATGGGCTTCTGGATCAGGCCTCCCGCGGCCAGCCTGCAGGTGTGGGATTGGCGCGACCTGGTCTCCACGATCCCGATCTCGCTCGGATTCGTCCTGTTTATTGGCGGCGTGGCCATCTTCCTGTCGGAGCGCATGCCATGACGATCTACTACCACGGCGGCGCGCGCGGTCGCGCCCGCGGCGCCTTCCTGCTGCCGCCATCTACCACGGGTGCGCCCTCACTCTCGCAGTACGGCGCCGCCGGCGTCCATCGCACCGACCGCGTCTACATCACCACCTCTTTCGAGGCCGCGCTGCTGTATGCCGCTGCGAACCGCAAGGGCCTGGTCTACGAGGTCGAGCCGCTCGGCGAGCTCGAACACGATCCGGACTGCACCGTGCCCGGCCTGAGCTTCCAGTGCGAGCGCGCCCGCGTGCTGCGCGTCATCAAACCCCATCCCCGCCAGTTGCAGGCCGCCACGGCCGCGCTGTTGCACGACGTTAAGGAGGCACGCAATGGCTGACGGCAATGCACGCGACGTGCAGGCTGCATTCCATTTCCCGCACGTCCAAGCGATCAGTCGGTTGCGCCCCGGCGAGATCGTCGTGGACCTGTTCGCCGGCGGCGGCGGCGCCAGCCATGCGCTGGAGACCGCGCTGGCGCGCGCCGTGGACATCGCGATCAACCACAACCCGTGGGCGGTCGGCATGCACGCGGCGAATCATCCGTTCACCCGGCACCTGTGCCAGGACGTGTGGGAAGCCGATCCGCGCATCGAGGTGGGCGGCCGCGCCGTCGGCGTGCTGCACGCCTCGCCGGACTGCACGCACTTCTCCCAGGCCAAGGGCGGCCAGCCACGCAGTCGCGCCACGCGCTCGCTGTCGTGGGTGGTGCTGCGCTGGGCCGGCACCGTGCGCCCGCGCATCATCACGCTGGAGAACGTCAAGGAAATCCTGAAGTGGGGGCCGCTGGTCGCCAAGCGGGACAAGGCCACCGGCCGCGTCGTGAAGCTCGGCGGCAGCGTCGCCGCGCCCGGCGAGCGCGTGCCGATCGGCGAGCAGTTCCTGGTCCCCGACAAGCGCCACGAGGGACGGACGTGGCGGCAGTTCGTGGCCGCGCTGGAGGCACTCGGATATCGCGTCGAGTGGCGCCGGCTGCGCGCCTGCGACTACGGCGCCGGCACCAGCCGCGAGCGGCTGTTCATGGTGGCGCGCCGCGACGGCGAGCCGATCCGCTGGCCGGAGCCGACGCACGGCCCGGGCCGCGGCCAGCCCTACGTGACCGCCGCCGACTGCATCGACTGGAGCATTCCGTGCCCGTCGATATTCGCCCGCCCCAGGCCCCTGGCCGACGCCACGCTGCGCCGCATCGCACGCGGCATCAAGCGCTACGTTCTGGACGCGGCCGAGCCGTTCATCGTCCCGAACAACACGAATAACGCGCCGAAATCGGTGTCCGACCCGACGCCGACGATCACCACCTGCAGCGGACGTAACCTCACCGCGCACCTGCACGCGATGGCGCAGAACGTCCCCGCGGTGGATCCGCAGGAACCCCTGCCGACGATCCTCGCTGGCGCGACGCGGTTCGGCGTGGTCGCGGCGCACCTGGAGCAGGCGAACGGCGGCTTCGCCGCGGATCAGCCTGGCCACGACGCGCGCGAGCCGGTGTCCACGATCACCGGAAGCGGAAGCCAGCAGCGGCTGGTGACGGCGTCGCTGGCGACTTTGCGCGGCGACAACGTCGGTTCCGCGGCCACTGCCCCAGTGCGCACTCTGTCCGCCGGCGGCGAGCATCACGCCGTCGTCGAATACACCCTCAGTCCCGAACATGAAGCGGGTGCGCTGCGCGTCGCGAAGTTCCTGATCAACTACTACGGCAACGGCCAGGCTCTGAGCCTGCTGGACCCGGTCCACACCATCACCACGCGGGACCGCCTCGCGCTGGTCACCGCAACGATCCGGGGGACACCATACGTCATCGTCGACATCGGCCTGCGGATGCTCCAGCGCCACGAGCTGTTTCGTGCGCAGGGGTTCCCGGCGGGCTACATCATCGACCGCACCGCCGACGGCCGGCCGCTCAGCAATAGCCGCAGCGTCGCAATGGTCGGCAACAGCGTCAGTCCGCCGCCGCTGATCGCCATCTACGAGGCTAACCTGGACCCCGCGCAGGAGGCGCTCGCGGCATGACCGATCCCTACCGCGAGTTCCTGGAGCGCAAGATCAAATCCGCGCCGTCCCTTGGATTCCAGGTCGCGCTCGGCGACATCAACCCGCTGCTCAACCGGCACCAGCCGGACGCGGTTCAGTGGGCGTGCGCCGGCGGTCGGCGGGCATTGTTCGAGCGATTCGGCCTTGGCAAGAGCGTCCAGCAGATCGAGATCCTGCGGCTGGCCAGGGCGCACGCCGGCGGCCCGGTGGGCCTGGTGTTACCGCTAGGCGTACGGCAGGAGTTAGCCCGCGACGCCCACATGCTCGCGACCGGCGAGAACGGCCGGATCACCGACGAGCAGCGCGTCCAGCTGCGCCGCTGGATTGCCGAGGATCCGCGCCGCGCGCCGGCGGTGCGATTCGTGCGCTGCACCGATGAGGTGGATCCGGACTTCGAGGGCATCCACCTGACGAACTACGAGAGCGTGCGAGACGGCAAGTTGGACCCGAACGTCTTCACGGCCGCGAGCCTGGACGAGGCGTCGGTGTTGCGCAGCTTCGGATCTAAGACCTACCAGCAGTTCCTGACCCTGTTCGATCAGGTGCGCTACCGGTTCGTGGCCACGGCCACGCCGAGCCCGAACCGCTACAAAGAGCTGATCCACTACGCCGGGTATCTCGGCATCATGGATACCGGGCAGGCGCTCACACGCTGGTTCAAGCGCGACAGCACGCAGGCCAACAACCTGACCCTGTATCCGCACAAGGAGCGCGAGTTCTGGTTGTGGGTGGCGAGCTGGGCGCTGTTCCTACAGCGGCCGTCGGACCTCGGCTACAGCGACGAGGGTTACGACCTGCCGGAGCTGACGGTGCACTACGTCGAGGTGCCGGTCGACCACACCGGCGCCGGGACCGAGCGCGACGGACAGGGCAAGCTGTTCCGGGATGCTGCGCTCGGCGTCGTCGATGCCGCCAGGGAAAAGCGGGACACCATCCCCGCCCGAGTGGCGGCTGTACGCGACATCGTCGAGAGCCGGCCGACGGAACACTGGTTGATCTGGCACGACCTCGAGGCCGAGCGGCACGCGCTGCAAGCGGCGATTCCAGATGCCGTGAGCATCTTCGGCGACCAGGACCTAGAAGAGCGGGAGCAGGCCGTCATCGACTTCAGCGAGGGCCGGATCGCGAAGCTTTCGGCCAAACCGGTGATCGCCGGCAGCGGCTGCAACTTCCAGCGGCATTGCCACCTGGCTGTGTTCGCCGGCATCGGGCACAAGTTCAACGACTTCATCCAAGCCATCTACCGCATCCAGCGGTTTCAGCAGCCATTCCCGGTCGAGATCTGGATCGTCTATGCCGAATCCGAACGGGAAGTGCTGTCCGACCTGCTGGAAAAGTGGAAACGAGACACGGAGATGCGGGAACGCATGAGCGAAATCATCAAACAGTACGGCCTCAGCGAGGCCGCTATGGCGCAGGTGCTGACACGCTCCATCGGCGTGGAGCGCATCGAGGCCAGCGGGCAGGGCTGGCTGGTCGCCAACAACGACTGCGTCGAGGAGACGCGGCGCATGGCCGAGAACAGCGTGGACCTGATCGTCACGTCCATCCCGTTCTCGAACCACTACGAGTACAGCCCGAGCTACAACGACTTCGGCCACACCGACGACAATGCCCACTTCTGGGCGCAGATGGACCACCTGACGCCGGAGCTTTTGCGAGTGCTGCGCCCGGGCCGGATCGCGGCGATCCACGTCAAGGACCGCATCCAGTTCGGCAACGTGACCGGCGCAGGCCTGCCGACGGTCAGCCCGTTCCACGCCGAGACGATCTTCCACTACCGAAGCCACGGCTTCGACTACCTGGGCATGATCACCGTGGTGACAGACGTGGTCCGGGAGAACAACCAGACCTACCGCCTCAGCTACTCGGAGATGCTGAAGGACGGCACGAAGATGGGCGTCGGTTCGCCCGAGTACGTGATCCTGCTGCACAAGCCGCAGACCGACCGCTCGCGCGGCTACGCGGATCAGCCGGTCAGCAAAGGCCGACGCGGCGCCACGGACTACAGCCTGGCGCGCTGGCAGATCGACGCGCATGCGTTCTGGCGATCGAGCGGCAACCGGATGCTGACCGCCGACGAGCTGGCGCAGTTGGGGCCGGACAAGCTGGCAAAGCTCTATACCGAGTACAGCCTGCGCGACATCTACGACTACGAGACCCATGTGCGCATCGGCGAGGAGCTGGAAGCGCGCGGCGCGCTGCCGTCGAGCTTCATGAGCCTGGCGCCGGGCAGCCACCACCCCGACGTCTGGCACGACGTCAACCGCATGCTGACGCTCAACGGCGAGCAGACGAAGAAGGGCCTGGAGAACCACATCTGCCTCGCGCGGGACTCCCGCGTGCTCACGAAAGAGCGCGGCTATGTCCCGATTCAGGATGTCCGAGTCGGTGAGCACACGCTGACCCACATGGGCCGCTGGCGCCCGGTTCTCGCTGTGCGGAAGACCGCGGACTCCGCGGACGTCGTGACGCTGCGTGCCCAGGGCGTCCCGGGGATCACCCTCACTCCGACGCACAAGATCTGGACCCGGCAGGTCTCGGGGAAGAAGCGCGAGCGCGACGCCGCGGAGAACGCGACGCCTGAGTGGGTTCCCGCCGCTGACGTGGAGGGCGACTACGTCAACCTCAAGCTCCCTCCCGTGGACGACGACGGCAGCGTGGACGGCCGTACCTGGTGGATCGTGGGCCGCTGGCTGGCTGACGGACACCGGGACGCGCACGGGGCTGCGGTTATCTCCTGCGGACGACACGAGGTGGAGGAGATGCTCAGCGTGCTGGGCGACCTGGCTGCCAAACCGGTCGACACGGGCACCGCGATCCAGATCCGGCTCCGCGACCCGCGAGGTGAACTGCGCACGATCCTCGACGAGTGCGGCCGTGGCGTGACTGGCAAGCATCTGCCGCCTCGCGCATTCACGCTGTCGAAGGACAACGCCGGCGAACTCCTAAGCGGCTACCTAGCCGGGGACGGGCACTACAACCCGATCCGGCAGCGTTGGTCAACCTCGAGCGTGTCGCGCGATCTGTTGCTCGGCATCGCCGTCCTCGCGCAGCGTGTCCACGACACGGTGCCGACGCTTTACGCGGGCCGCGGTGAGCGTCGGGGAGCCATTCAGGGCCGCGAGGTTCAGATGCGGCAGGACTGGATCTTGTCGTTTGACGACGTCGCGAAGGTCTCCCGGAAGCGCCCGTTCATCCTCGATGACGGAGCTTGGAAGAAGGTCTCGTCGGTGACGCCCGCAGGGCAGGCGGAGACGTGGAACCTGCACGTCGCGGAGGACAACTCCTACACAGCCGAGGGCCTGATCGTGAAGAACTGCCCTCTGCAGTTCGACATCGTGGACCGGTTGATCGAGCGGTACAGCAGCCCCGGCGAGGAGGTCTATGACCCGTTCGGCGGCCTGTTCACCGTGCCCTATCGGGCCCTCAAGCTCGGGCGCCGCGGCCGCGCCAGCGAGCTCAACACCGGCTACTTCATGGACGGGGTGCGCTACCTGCAGGCGATGGAGCGCGAGCTGGCCATGCCGGACCTGTTCGCCACGCTCGAGCCCGATAACCAGGCCCACGCTGCATGACGAACGAGCTATTCCACCGGCCGCCGCGCCGAATGCTCCAACCCACCAAGGACCAGCTGCGCGAGCACATCGCACAGCTGGCAGAGGAGAACATCCGGCTCCGCGCCGACATCGAACGCCTGCGCACCCCGTGGTGGCAGCGAATTTTCAGGAGGAAGGCATGACCAGCACTACAGCAATGGATGAGATCTATTTCAAGCACGCCCGGCACCTACTCGAGGCTCAGGTCGGCCATGACCTATCTTGGAATCTGAGTGGCACCGTATCGATGGACGCTGCAATTTCTGCCATCGTCGCCGCCCTGCGCGAGCGTGACGAATGGGTTGACGCTCAGTATGCAGCTGTTTCCGAACTAGAGGCCAGTCCCGAGTCGCAGGACACTTTGGATCGACGGTTCACCGAAATGCTGCTGGACATTATCAACGATGTGCAGGACGAACTTGGCTTCGACGATGAGGATAAAGAATCCGCGAACGGCAGCATCGAAATTGTTTCCGCAATTCGTGAGCTGAAGCAGGCAGTGCCGGAAGACGTTCTCCCACTGCTGGAGCGAGCCTTGCCATTCCTGCGCGACGAAGCGGACAAGTACGAAGACGACGGCAGCAACGAGCCGCTCGAACTCGCGCGGGAGTCCGTAATCGACGGGCGGCTCTACACGACGCGGCAGATAGCAGAACGCCTCGGCGTGCATTACGACACGGCGCGTGAGCGAATCAAGAGGGCCCAGCACCCGCTGACGTGGGCCGCGCTGGAAGGAGGAAGGAATGGGAGCGGCTGAAAAAGACGTATTGGCAGCCCTTGCTGCAATGGTTGCGGGCGATCGCTGGCTCAATGCCGACGCATGCGCAGTTTTTCTCGGGCTGATTACCCCGGAGGGCAAGCCTAACCGCCGAGGATTCCTGGAGCGCGTAGCCTGTCGCCCCAGCTTCCCAGTGCCGCTAACAATCGGTAACGAGAAGAAGTGGAAGAAATCCGAGGTTGATCGATGGGCGGAGGATGAAAGGAAGATCAGCCGAGCCGCTTAGCAAGCGATGACGCTGGCTCATTGTAGTAGATCATTAAAGACTTTAGGTCGCGGTGGCCGATGACCCTGGCCAGCTGGAGAACATCCAGCTTTTTTGAGAGGCGCCAGATCGCTTCGGCTCGGCTGTCATGGAAATGGATGTCGCGATGCGGCGTTTTATCTCTGATCCGGCGCCACAGCACATCGCGAACTTGGTCATCAAGCTGGAAAACTGGGCCGAACCCTAGTGGCAGCGCACGCAGGATGTCGCAAGCGCGGCGGGAGAGTGGAACGTCGCGCGAGTCGCCATTCTTGGTCTTGGGCAGGTGAACATACTGAGAGTCAAGATGGATGTTAGGCCACGTCAGCGAGAGAATTTCGCCTGAGCGCATAGCGGTCTCCAATGCGAACAGAAACGCCAAGCCGGTGCGCTGGATAGCCGTATCGGACCGCAGCTTGTCCCATACCCCGAATGCCTCGGCCAGGGCCTGAACTTCCTCATCCGTGATCCTGCGCGCACGACCTTTCGGGGTCTTGGGCCAGCGCACATCCCGCATAGGGTTTTCGCGAATCCAGCGCCAATCCCGCCGGGCAACCTCAAGCACTGAACGCAGCAGATTCATTTCGCGCGCCACGGTCCCGGGCTTCACTTCTGTGAGCCGGTTGTCGCGCCATGTGGAAAAGTCGTCCGGGCCGAGTGCAGCGATGCGTCGCTGGGCCAGTGGATCACGGCGTAGGGACCTCAGCCGCACGAACTCCCATCGGGACCCGCCCCGGGCAGGCGCGACCTCGGCCTCATAGCGCTTGATCGCGTCATCGAAAGTCTTATCTGGCAACCTAGTGCCGCGAAGCTCCGCCTCACGCTCCAGGGCCCATTGTGCGGCTTCCTGGCGCGTTGCTTTCGTTGTTGAGTCCCGCACGCCATTAACGTACACCTGGACCCGGTACTTGTTCCCTGATTTCTGGATGCTAGCCATGGCTGCATCGTATGGGGAAATTTTGGGGAATGGGTACGGGCGAACTCGGGCAATTCGGGCCGGTTACCAATCCCGATCTACCGCCAAGCCATTGAATAGCGGGCGAATCCGGGCGATTCGTGGAGGACCAGCATCCCGCAAAAGGGAGGAGATGGTGCCGGCACCCGGATTCGAACTGGGGACCTACCGCTTACAAGGCGGTTGCTCTACCGACTGAGCTATACCGGCACGGGAGCCCGGCATTCTAGCGCATGGCCGCGCAATCCAGCGAACGCTGGCGCGGCGCGCCCAGCGCCGCCGGCAAGGACTTGCCCGGCGCGCGGGTGCGCGCGTCGATCCACCAGCGCGATTGGCCGTTGACGACCAGTTCGGCCGAGAACCCCTTCGCCTTCAGCTCGGCCAATCGCCGCTCGGCGCCTTCGCGACTGCGGTACTGGCCGAGGGCGACGGTGTTGTCCTCGCCCTTGCTGATCACGTAGTAATCGCCCAGTCCCGCTTCGGCGATGCGCTTGGCGATCGCCTGCGCCATGGCGCGATCGCCGACCGACGGCATCAGTACCCGGTAGCCGCCGCTGGCGTCGGCGTGTTCCTCGCGCAGGCGGCCTTTCTCCAGCAACGCACCGGCGCGGCCCAGCGCAGCCTGCGCCTCGGCCTGCGTCGCATAGGGGCCCAGGCTCAGGCAACGCGCCTCCGGTTCGGCCGGCGGCGCGGCATTGGCCGCCGGAGATGGCGCCGGTTCCGCCTGCGCGGTCGCGGCGGGCGCCTCCACGGCAGGCGTCGCGGACGCATCGGCGGGACCGGCAAGCTCCAGCGTCGCCACGCCGGCGGGATGGCCTGCGACCGGCGGCACGGCCGGCGCAGCGTCCGGGCGCGACAACCACCACAGCGCCACGCCCAGGTTGAGGATGGCCAGAACGACGATGAGGGCGCGTACGAGCATCGGCGGATTCTAGAGCGTGTTGCGGGACCTTGGGGCGCGGATACCGGCCGCTAGCCGCGTGGCGCAGGGTGGTAGCCCGCCCAGGTCGCCAGTCCGTCCAGTACCAGCGGCGGGCGATGCATGGCCTGCGGCAGCAACGGCAGCAGCGCCGGCGCGCCGCCGCCGTGCAGCACCAGCCGCACCGGCGCCTGCAGCAGCGCCTCGGCTTGCGCCAGGCTGCGCTCGACCAGCGCGACCGCCGCGCCGTCGCACCCCGACGCCAGCGCGTCGGCCGTGTCGTTGGCGAACTCGGCGTACTCGCCGCCCTGCGCCGGCAACTGCGCCGCACGCGCGTGCAGGGCTTCGCGCATCGTCGTGGGCGAGGCGGAAATGCGACCGCCGCGATGCAGCCCGTCGGCATCCAGCACGTCGATCGTCAGCGCGGTGCCGACGCCGGCCACCAGCACCGGGCCTTCGCCACGCACGCCCAGCAGCGCCAGGAAACGGTCCACGCCGAAGCGCGCAGGTTCGGCGTAGGCGATGCGCACTCCGGCGCACTCGGCGGCGGTGCGCGCCACGCGCACTTCGCCGAAGCGCTCGCCGAGCACCTGCAGCATGCGCGCCGTGAGCGCGGCCGAGGCCACGCTGGCGACGTACGCCACCTCGCCGGTCGGCAGCGCCGCGAGCAGGCCGGCGTCCATCGCCTCGGCGCCGTGCGCCCACGCCTGCACGTCGCCGGCGCGATCGCCCTGCAGCGGCGCGAACTTGAAACGGGAATTCCCCAGGTCGAACAACCACTGGCTCATTGCGCCCTCACGCTGACTTCGCCGGCATGGACGTGGCGCATGCCACCGGGCGTCTCGATGCGCAACGCGCCATCGTCGGCCAGGCCGCGCGCGATGCCCTCGGACAGCGCGCCCGCTTCCTCGATGCGCACGGCTCGCCCGGCCAGCAGGTCCAGCGCCGCATAGCGCGGCAGGAACGGGGCCAGTCCCCCGGCGTCGAACTCGTCCAGCGCCGGCAGCAAGGCCGCCAGCAGCATGGCGACGATGCGGTTGCGCGACACCGCTTGCCCGGCCAGCGTGTCCAGGTCGGTCCAGGCCTGGCCGATCCCGGTCGCGAACGCCGCCGGCATGTGCACGTTGAGGCCCAGCCCGATCACCGCCCGCGCCGGCCCGGCCACCTCGCCGCCGCCCTCGACCAGCAGCCCGCCCAGCTTGGCGCCCCCGGCGAGCAGGTCGTTGGGCCACTTCAGCCCCACCTGGGCGAACCCCGCCGCGCGCAGCGCCTCGGCCGCGGCCACGCCCATCGCCAGGCTGAGCCCGGCCAGCTGCGCCAGGCCGCCGGCGAAGCCCCGCGACAGCGAGAGGTAGATGTGCGAAGCCAGCGGCGACGCCCATTGGCGGCCCCGGCGCCCCCGGCCGCCGGTCTGGCGCTCGGCCAGCAGCACCTGCGCGCCCTGCGCCGGTACCGGCCGGCGCAACAGCTCGGTATTGGTCGACTCCAGCGTCCAGGCGATCTCCAGCCCGGCCAGCGAGGCCCGCGCGGCGGCCGGCAACCGGGCGGTGATGGCCTGCGCATCCAGCAGTTCGAGCGGATGCGCCAGGCCGTAGCCGTCCCCGGCCCGGCCCTCGATCTCGACCCCGGCCGCCCGCAGGTTCTGGATCCGCTTCCAGACCGCGGCCCGGGTCAGCCCGAACTCGCGCGCGAGCGCGTCCCCCGACGTGCGTCCGGCGGCGAGTCTTGCCAGCAGTGCGCGATCGTCCACTAGGCGTTCTATCCACAGATGAATCGGGAAATTATGCGCGATGCGGCCGCCCTGGCGGACCGCAGGCCCCGATCCGCCCCGGCCGGCTTGCCGCCAGGGGCGAAAACCGCGCTAGAATCGGGCGCTTACCTGCCACCCGGATGTCCGCGATGCGCCGAGTTGCTCCCTGCTTGATCCTGTTGCTGGCCCCGACGCTGGCTTGGGCGGCGTCGGGCAGCTATGCCGATCCCGACCGTGGCCCCTGCGTGGACGCACCGCACTCGGCCGCGCGCGGCGCCGCCCCCGACACCGACTCCGCCCCGCCGGCGCACGCCAACGGCACGCGCTCGCGCAGCTCCACCACCCAGGGCGGCGGCAACGACGGCGACCTGGTCGTCCCGCGCATGCGCATGCCGCGCTGGCACAGCTTCCTGCCGGGCATGTTCCGCTGAGCCAGGGCGTGTTGCGCTGAGTCCAAGGCGTGTTCGGCTGGTTCCGGCGCAGGCCGGCGACGATCGACGAGACCCTCTGGCGCGCGGCCCGCGAAGGTTGCGCGTGGCTGCACGCGCTCGACGAGGCGCGCGCCGAACGCCTGCGCGCGCTCACCGCCGCCTTCCTCCGCGAAAAGACCCTCTCGCCGATCGGCGGGCTCGTGCTGGAGGACGCCGACCGGGTGTTGCTGGCCGCGACCTGCTGCCTGCCGCTGCTGGAATTCGGACCGGGCGGCTGGCGCGGCTGGTCGCAGCTGATCGTCTATCCGGACGCGTTCCGCGTGCATCGCAGCCATGTCGATGCGGCGGGCGTGCTGCACGAGTGGGAGGACGAGCTGATCGGCGAGGCCTGGGAGCAGGGACCGTTGATCGTATCGTGGGCCGACGTGCGCGCCGACATCGCCGACCCGAACGCCGGCTACAACGTGGTGGTGCACGAGATGGCGCACAAGCTCGATGCGCTCGATGGGGTGCTCGACGGCACGCCGCTGCTGCCGCGCGAGTGGCAGCGCGAGTGGGCGCGCGATTTCCAGCGCAGCTACGACGCGTTCTGCAGGCGGGTGGACGCCGGCCGCGATACGTCGATCGACGCCTATGCGGCCGAGGCGCCGGAGGAGTTCTTCGCCGTCGCCAGCGAATACCATTTTTCGGCGCCGGGGTTGTTGCGCAAGGAGATGCCGGACGTGGCGGCGCACCTGGAGCGTTTCTACGGCCCTTCGCCGTTCGCTTGAGCGTGGCTGCCTGCGAAGCGGATCGTCCTTTGCAGGGAGGACTTTGCGGGAGGGATTTTGCGGGAAGGACTTCGGTCCCGACGGGCTTTGCCGGTCTTGTTTGAGCAGCAGCCGTTTCCTTCCCCCGTATACGGAAGAAGGTGCCCGCAGGGCGGACGAGGACGCGAGCGAAGCCCAGGATCCTTGCCGACGCCATTTCCGCGAACGCGGGAAGCGCTTTTCAGCAGCCGAGGTCCCTCACAACGGCCGAGGACTGCGCACGGTTTCCAAGGGATACCTGCATGGCCATCTCGATCGGAACGCGGACACCGTGCGCGTATCCTCGGCGCCTACGCGGCCGCATCGAATGGATGCCGGAAGCTTCGCGGACTTCGGGGCAATCGCGCAGGAGCAGGCGCCGGGTCACAGCCCCGGCGGCAGCGTGACCTCGAAGCGCGCGCCACCGAGCTCTTCCGAGCGCTTGACCTGCAGCTCGCCGCGATAGCCCTTGACCAGGTCCTGCACGATCGACAGGCCGATGCCGTGGCCCTGCACGCGCTCGTCGCCGCGCACGCCGCGCTGCAGGATCTTGGCCACGTCCTCCGGCGCGATGCCGGGGCCGTCGTCGTCCACCGCCAGCACCAGGCCGGCCCGGCGCGTGCCGCTGGCGCCGGTCACGCGCGCGGTCAGCAGCACGCGATGGCGCGCCCACTTGAAGGCGTTCTCCAGCAGGTTGCCGAGCAGTTCCTGCAGGTCGCCCGACTCGCCGTGGAAGCGCGCGTCCTCGTCGATGTCGAACTCGCACAGCACGCCCTTGGCGGCGTAGACCTTCTCCAGGCCGCGCACGATCTCCTCGGCGTTGGACTCGATCGGCAGCGGCGCGGCGAACAGCGTGTGCCCGCTCGAGGCGGCCCGCGCCAGCTGGTAGGAGACGAGGTTGTTCATGCGCCGCAGCTGCACGTCCAGTTCCTCGCGCAGCTCCTTCTCGGGCCCGCCGCTGTCGAGCTGGGTGCGCAGCACCGCCAGCGGCGTCTTCAGGCTGTGCGCCAGGTCGGCCAGCGTGTTGCGCTGCCGGTCCAGGTTCTCGCGCTCGCTCTCGATGAAGGCGTTGATGCTGTCGGTCAGCGGCTCCAGCTCGCGCGGGTGGTTCTCGCTCATGCGCTGGGCCATGCCGCGCTGGACCTTGGTCAGCTCGTTCACCACGCGCCGCAGCGGGCGCAGGCTCCACTGCAGGATGAAGGCCTGCAGCAGCAGCAGCACCACGCCGGCGCTGCCGAGCCAGAACCACACGCTGCCGCGGAACCGGCGCAGCTGCGCGCCGAGGCCGCGCGCGTCCTCCATCACGTAGATCGTGTAGGGGATCTCGTTGCCGTGCTCGCGCTCGACGTAGCTCACGCCCATGCCGTAGCGGTACACCTCGCCCTGGCTGCCGTCGATCTGCAGCATCGGCAGCGGGCCCTCGAAGCGCTCCTCGCGCGGGCGCAGCATGCCGCCGCTCTGCGGCAGCACCGGCCCCTCGGCCGACATCGAGGTCCAGCGCTCGCTGGGGCGCACCACTTCGGCGTACACGCCGCCGCCGGGCACGTCGAAGCGCGGATCCGGCGGCTGCTCGCCGATGTAGAGCGAGCCGTCGCGGACGAACTCGATGCTCTTGACGTAGCTGGTGGCGTAGTTCTTCAGCCGCTCGCGCAGGTTGCTCTCGGCGGTGTCGGCGAACACCGCGTCCAGCGCGTAGCCGGCCAGGGCCAGGAAGGCGAGCAGGCTGAGGCTGGCGGCCAGCAGCTGGCGCGCCTGCAGCGAGCGCGGCCGCCAGCGCCGGACGGACCAGAAACGGGCGACCACGTTGTGTCCTGTCCTGCCGCCAGGGTCAGCCTTCGTTGCGCGGGATCGCGAAACGGTAGCCGCGGCCGCGCACGGTCTCGATCGGCTTCAGCTCGCCGTCCGGGTCGAGCTTCTTGCGCAGGCGGCCGATGAAGACTTCCAGCACGTTGGAGTCGCGGTCGAAGTCCTGCTGGTAGATGTGCTCGGTCAGGTCGGCCTTCGAGACCAGCTCGCCGGCATGCATCATCAGGTACTCGAGCACCTTGTACTCGTAGCTGGTCAGGTCGACGTTGCTGCCGCCCACGCTGACGGTCTGCGCCGCCAGGTCCAGCGCGACCGGGCCGCACTCGAGGGTGGGCTTGCTCCAGCCGGCGGCGCGGCGCAGCAGCGCGTTGACGCGGGCCAGCAGCTCCTCGACGTGGAACGGCTTGACCAGGTAGTCGTCGGCGCCCTGCTTGAGGCCCTCGACCTTGTCCTGCCAGCTCGAACGCGCGGTCAGGATCAGCACCGGGAACTTCTTGCCCTCGTCGCGCAGGGCCTTGATCAGTTCCATGCCCGACATCTTGGGCAGGCCCAGGTCGATGATGCCGACGTCGAACGGTACTTCGCGGCCCATGTAGAGGCCTTCCTCGCCGTCCTGCGCGGCGTCGACCGCAAAGCCTTCACGCTTCAGGCGCGCGGCCAGGGTCTCGCGCAGCGGGGCTTCGTCTTCGACCAGAAGGATACGCATGAACTCTCCCTAGTTACGTTGGTGGCCGTCAGGCCTGGGATGTGTCGGTAACGGCAGACTATCGGCATTCACCGGTTATCGCCGCGTAGTGGCAGCCGGACGTCCGGCATCTCCGAAGGACGCGGCGCGCGCGGTGCCGGGCGCTCCGGCGTGGGGTCGTCCATGTAGCGGACGCGACCGCGATCGTCCAGGTACTTCACGCGATTGATGCTGCGGCCGTCGAACGGTACCCGCTCGGCGCCCAGGATCTGCCCGCCGGTCGAACGCTGCACCCGCCGGATCGCCTCCGACAGCGAACGGCCGCCGTCGCTGCGCGCGGCCTGCGGCATGATCGGCCGCGCCTCCGGGGGGAGGCCCGGATCCTGCGCCCACGCCGGCACCGCCACGGCGGACGCCAGGGCGGCGGCCACGGTGACGATGCGAAGACGGTGGATGGGATGGGTCACAGCCGGAAATCCTAGCGGAGTGTTCAGGGTGGTTCAAAAGTCGTGAAACGCAGGGGCTCCCGAAACTGCCGCAGACCCTGAAATGCGAGGCAAATTCTTGATTTTTCGGGGTGAATCCGATCTGAACTTTTCCGTCCGCAGCATGTAGCGTTCAGTCAAATGAACAACATCTGGACCATGGAATGCAAGCACCCGGGCGCGTCCGGGACCTGGTACGACCCCGGCCGGACAACCGCTGGACAAGACTTTCGGCCCTGCCCTCCCCGGCCGGAGGCGTCTCAGGTACAGCCCCCGGACGGGTCGGTCGGTTACGATGCGCCCCCTCCCGCCCAGGCCCGACCACGTGCCCCACTACACCGGCCCGTTGCTGACCCGGCCGCTCGCCGACGCCCTGCATGCCGCCCGCGACGGCGGCGCCCCCGACTGGCAGGGCTCGCTCGACCTCGGCCGCTCGACCGGTACCGCCCTGCTCGGGGCGGAACGATGGACGTGGCAAGGCCAGCCCTATCCCTACCCGGGCAAGCTCAGGGACCGCACGATCCACTACTGGGACGGGGAGGACTTCAGCCCGGTCTCGCGCTTCTCCGGCTCGCTGATCAAGCTGGTGCCGACAGAATGGGGAGCCCCGACCTTCGAGATCGACGGCATCAAGATGCTGCCGACGATGAAGGAATCCCCGCTCGAGGACGCCCGCCGCAAGGTCGCGCTGGTCGAGCCGCGCGGCAGGACGGTGCTGGACACCTGCGGCGGGCTGGGCTATTTCGCCGCCTGCTGCCTGGAGGCCGGCACGGCGCGGATCCAGTCGTTCGAGAAGAACGCCGACGTGCTGTGGCTGCGCACCCTCAACCCCTGGTCACCGGACCCTGAGGCCCCCGCGAGCGGCGGGCGCCTGCACCTGCAGCACGCCGACGTCTCGCAGGCGATCGCGCGGCTGGCCGACGCCTCCGTGGACACCGTGCTGCACGACCCGCCCCGCTTCGGCATCGCCGGCGAACTGTACTCGCAGGTCTTCTACGACCACCTCGCCCGCGTCCTGCGCAAGGGCGGCCGCCTGTTCCACTACACCGGCAGCCCCAACAAGCTCACCAGCGGCCGCGACGTCCCGCGCGAAGTGGCGCGACGGCTGGAAAAGGCAGGCTTCAAGGCACAGCTCGCACTAGATGGCGTGCTGGCCGTTCGCCGTTGAGCCCACCCGATCCCGGCGCCCTGCCGTTGCTCGCGATTCCGTGCTGGCCACATCGGCTCGCCGAAGGCGAAAGCTTCTATCCGAGCGAGGAAGGCAGAACCGCCTAGACCGAGGACGCAATGCACTCGCGCAACCAACGGTGCGCCGGATCGCGGTGCACCCGCTCGGGCCACAACATCACCATCTCGAATCCCGCCACCTCCAGCGGCGCCTCGACCGCCTTCAACGACGGCTGCCCCGCACCAGCCGCTCCGGCAGCATCGCCACCAGGTCGCTGCCCGCCAGCGCATCCACCAGGAACAGGAAGTGCGGCCCCGACAGCACTACCTCGCGCGCCAACCCGAGCGCGGCCAGCGCCTCGTCGGTCGCCCCCCGGAAGCCGCCGCCGTCGGGCGAGACGATCGCGTGTTCCAGCCGGCAGAACTGCGCCAATGTCGGCCTGCGCCGCAGCCGCGGATGGCCGGCGCGCCCGGCCAGCACGTAGCGCTCGGTGAACAGGCTGCGGCTGCGCAGCGTCGGCGGCGCGTCGCTGGCGATGTGGAACGCCAGCTCGATCTCGCCCTGCTCGGCCTGCCGCGCGATCCGCGCCGGCACCATGTCCACCACCGCCAGGCGCGTACCGGGCGCGGCGTGGCGCAACCGTTGCAATGCCGGCTGCACGATGGTCGATGCGCCGTAGTCGGTCGCGGCCACCCGCCAGGTGTCCTTCGCGCGCGCGGGATCGAACGGAGCCTCCGTCGCCACCGCCTGCTGCAACGCATCCAGCGCCTCGCGCAGCGGCGCCCGCAACTGCTCGGCGCGCGCGGTGGGGCGCATGCCGCGCGGTCCCGGCAGCAACAGCGGGTCGCCGAGCGCATCGCGCAGCTTGGCCAGCTGCACGCTGACCGAGGGCTGCGACAGGTGCAGGCGCTCGGCCGCGCGGGTGACGTTGCGCTCCTCCAGCAAGGTGTCCAGCGTCAGCAGCAGGTTGAGGTCGAGCCGCCTGAAATTAACCATGGCAATGGCTGCAATTTCGAGAATTCATTTCCACTATAGTGCCGTGGTGCGCAGGCTGGGCGCCTCCCTCCACGAGAACGCCCCCATGAACGTCCTGTTGGTCCATGCCCATCCCGAGCCCCATTCGCTGAACGGCACGTTGCGCGACTTCGCCGTCGAACGGCTGCGCCGCAACGGCCATGCGGTGCAGGTGTCCGATCTCTATGCGATGGGCTGGAAGGCCACGCTCGACGCCGCCGACAGCCTCGACCCGCCGGTCGGCGCGCACTTCCATCCCTCGCTGGACTCGCAGCACGCGTTCCTGCACGGCCGCCAGAGCCCGGACATCGCCGCCGAGCAGGACAAGCTGCGCTGGGCCGATGCGGTGATCCTGCAGTTCCCGCTGTGGTGGTTCTCGATGCCGGCGATCCTCAAGGGCTGGGTCGAGCGCGTGTATGCCTATGGCTTCGCCTACGGCGTGGGCGAGCATTCGGACACGCATTGGGGCGACCGCTACGGCGAGGGCATGCTGGCGGGCAAGCGCGCGATGCTGCTCGTCACCGCCGGCGGCTGGCCATCGCACTACGCCGCGCGCGGCATCAACGGCCCGATCGACGACCTGCTGTTCCCGATCCAGCACGGCATCCTCTACTACCCCGGCTTCGACGTGCTGCCGCCGTACGTGGTCTATCGCAGCGGCCGCATGGACGCGCAGCGGCTGGCGCAGGTGAAGGACGAACTCGGCCAGCGCCTGGACACGCTGGCGACCACGGCGCCCATCCCGTTCCGGCGCCAGAACGGTGGCGACTACGCGATCCCGGCGCTGACCCTGCGCGACGACCTCGCCCCCGGCGTCGAAGGTTTCGCCGCGCACCTGCGCTGAGCGGCCGCGCCACGACTTTCGGCAGGGTATCGGCACCCCGGCAGCCGGTAGCATCGGGCGCTCGCGCGCGAGCGCGGCGCCCTTCGCTCCTGGAACCATCGATGCCCGCATCCTCCGTCATGCACCGCCTGCTCGGTGCCCTCGCCTTCGCCGTGCTGCCGGCGCTGGCCGCCGCCCAGCCCCCCGCCATCGGCGAAGCCGACTACGCCCGCGCCGAGCGGATGCTCGGCTACCTGGCGCAACCGCTGGTGGACCACGCGGTGACCCGGGTCGATTGGCTCGACGCCGGCCATTTCGCCTACATCGACCACGATGCCGGCGGCGATCGCCTCATGCGCATGGACGTCGCCACCGGCCGGGCCACGCCCTTGTTCGACCAGAAGGCGCTGGCCAGGACGCTCGACCGGCTGCTCCGCACCGGCGAGCGGCCGCTGGACCCGGACAGGCTGCCGATCCGCGGCATCCGCCGGGCGGTCGACGGCCGCTACCGGTTCAGCGTGCGCGGCACTGCGGTGTTCTGCGACACCCGGGCGCGTTGCGCCAAGGTCTACGCCAAGGACAAGCCGGAACCCGGCACGCCCTCGCCGGACGGGCGCCTGGAAGCCTTCGTGCGCGACTGGAACCTGTGGGTGCGCGAACTCGCCACCGGCCGGGAAACGCAGCTCACCACCGATGGCACCGAGAACCACGGCTACGCGACCGACAACGCCGGCTGGTCGCACAGCGACAAGGCCATCGTCGCGTGGTCGCCGGATTCGCGGAAGATCGCCACCTATCGCCAGGACCAGCGCCAGGTCGGCGACATGTACATGGTCAAGAGCAGGCTCGGCCATCCGGAACTGGAAGCGTGGAAGTACCCGCTGGCCGGCGACGAGCACGTGGCGACGATCGAGCGCGTGGTGGTCGACGTGCCTGCGCGCAAGGTAGTGCGCTTGCGGATGGATCCCGACCAGCGCCGCTCCACGCTCTGCGACGACCTGGCCTGCGCGCCGGACGGCGTGCTGACCGACGTGAAGTGGGCCGGCGACGGCGCCAGCTTTGCCTTCGTGTCGGTGTCACGCGACTACAAGCGGGCCTGGTTCCGCATCGCCGACGCGGCCACCGGCGCGGTGCGCACCGTGTTCGACGAGACCGTGCCGACCTACTACGAGAGCGGCCAGGTCGGCGCCAACTGGGCCTACCTGCCCGAGAGCCGCGAGGCGATCTGGTTCTCCGAGCGCAGCGACTGGGGCCAGCTGTACCTGTACGACCTGGACACCGGCAAGCCCAAGCACGCCATCACCACCGGCGAAGGCAACGTCACCGAGCTGCTGCGGGTGGACCCGGCCACGCGCACCGCCTGGTTCCGCGCCGTCGGCCGCACGCCGGGGTTGGATCCCTATTACCAGCAGCTGTGGAAGGTGGGACTGGACGGCGGCGCGCCGGTGCTGCTCTCGCCGGAGCCGGCCGACCACGTCATCAGCCTGTCGCCGGACGGCACGCACTTCGTCGACAGCTACTCGACCAACGCCGCCCCGCCGGTCGCGGTGCTGCGCGCCGCCGACGACGGCCGCACCCTCGCCACCGTGGCCAAGGCCGACATCGGCCGGCTGAAGGCGATCGGCTGGGTGCCGCCGGAACCGATCACGGTGAAGGCGCGCGACGGCAAGACCGACCTGTACGGCACGCTGTTCAAGCCTTCCCATTTCGATCCGTCGAAGAAGTACCCGATCGTCGACTACATCTATCCCGGCCCGCAAACCGGCTCGGTGCGCGGCCGCGGTTTCCTGGTCGACCACAGCGGCAACCAGGCGCTGGCCGAGCTGGGCTTCATCGTGGTCGCGATCGACGGCATGGGCACGCCATGGCGCTCCAAGTCGTTCCACGACACCTGGTACGGCGACATGGGCGACAACACCCTGCCCGACCAGGTCGCCGGGCTGAAGGAACTGGGCCGGCGCCATCCGTGGATCGACCTGACGCGGGTCGGCATCTGGGGCCATTCCGGCGGCGGCAACGCCTCGACCACCGCGATGCTGCGCTACCCGGACTTCTTCAAGGTCGCCTGGTCCGAGAGCGGCAACCACGACAACCGCCTCTACGAAGACGCCTGGGGCGAGAAATACCAGGGCCTGCTGACCACGGACAGGGACGGCAAGACCAACTACGACAACCAGTCCAACCCGGCGCTGGCGGACCGGCTCAAGGGCCGCCTGATGCTGGTGCACGGTACCCTCGACGACAACGTCCCCCCGGACCACACCCTGCTGATGGCGCAGGCGCTGATCAAGGCGAACAAGGACTTCGACATGCTGATGCTGCCGAACGCCCGCCACGCCTACGGCGAGGAATACGCCCCCTACGTCGCCCGGCGCCGCTGGGACTACTTCGTCCAACACCTGATGGGTGCCGTGCCACCGCGCGACTACGCGATGAAGCCGATGCCGAAGGATTGAATGGTCGTGAGGCAGCGGTAATCACCGCAATTGCTGCTGTTGCTGTTGCTGTTGCTGTTGCTGTTGCTGTTGCTGTTGCTCGTGATTTTGCTCTGGATTGGGCAACACTTCCTCGCGCGGCGGCGCGCCAACCACTATGGCCTACGAATGTCACTGCGGCGCGGCCCCCTCCGAAGCGGCGGAGCCGGCGGGAAACACCCGAAGGGCGACGTGCATGGGCTCGCCGGGGCGAAGCACTGCTTCGCCCCGGCGGGCGGGCATTCGCCGCGCGGCGAATGCCCCGGACTCGGCCGCGTAGCGGACGAGCACGTCGTTTTTCGCCGCGACAGGAGGTCGCGTCGAAAAATCCGCCGGCTCCGCGGACCCGCAGCGCAGCTGCGGGCGCGAAGGCGGGGTGTGCTTGATCAGCCATTCGGCTGCTGTGAAGCGCTTCTTTTGGTTACTTTTCTTTGCACAAGCAAAGAAAAGTAACTCGCCAAAGGCGAAAGCTTTTGCCTTTATTGCTATTGCGAGAAGCCCCAACAGCAACGTCCATAGATGATCAGCCGTTCGGCTGCTGAGAAGCGTTTCCCGCCTTCGCGGGGATGACGGTAGTGGGTTAGCGGAGACCCGACGGATGGCGGGCACACCCATGCCGCAAAACCAAGCCCCTCACTCATCCGCCTGCGCATCCGCCCCCCCCCCAACACCTTGTACAACGTCACCCGATTGCCCGCATCCTCCAGTCGCAGCGAAATCAGATCCTGCCGCGCCGAATACAACGACCGCTGCGCATCCAGCACCTGCAGGAGATCGCCCGTTCCCATCCTGCTCGGCGGTGACCAGCGCGCCGGCGGTGAACGCCGAGGTGCCGATGTGGCCGGCGATCGGCGCGACGATTCGCGTGTAGTCCAGGTTGATGCGCGCGGACCGTACCGCCGCGCGCACCGCCGCCATCGCGGCCTCGGCCTGCGCGAGCTGGCCCCTGGCCGTGTCGTAGGCCGCCCGGTACGGCGCCGGGTCGATCTCGTACAGCGGCTGGCCCTGCTGCACCTCCTGGCCTTCCTCGAACAGCCGCTTGCGCAGCACCCCGCCCGCTTGCGGACGGACTTCCGAGATCTCGTAGGCGACCGTGCGGCCCGACAGCGTGCGCTCCACCGGCATCGATCGCGCCGCCAGCGTGATCGTGTCGACCCGCACCGGTCCCGGGGCGACCTGCTTGGGCGAGGAACAGCCGCCGGCGAACAACAGCAACAGCAAACAGACGCAGCACGCGTGCCGCGACGCGGAACCTGGATTGGACATGGTGGGGGGGGGCGTGAAAACAGGCCGCGCAGACACTAGCCGAAAAAAATCGGAGCCCATAGCCGGCGTATCGTCGCGTGCCCCCGTCCCGGCCACGCCACCGATGCCGGGGCTCGGCTTGTTGCCGTCGCGCGGGCGCGGTATTGATGGCGCATGCCTACATGCCCGTCCACCGCCATCCGCACCGGCGCCCGCGCCCGCTGGCTGCTTCCGTCCGGCCTCGCGCTGCTGCTCGGCGCCTGCGCGACCTCCGCCCCGCGCATGCCGGAGCGCACGCCCGCCGACGTCAAGGCGGACATCGCGCGGCGCATCCCGGCCGGCATCGGCGATCGCAGCGGCTGGGCGAACGACGTCTACGTGGCGCTGGCCTCGCAGCGGCTCGAGACCAGCGCCGAGAACATCTGCGCGGTGCTGGCGGTGATCGAGCAGGAATCCACCTACCAGGCCAACCCGCCGGTGCCGAACCTGGGCCGGATCGCGCACGAGGAGATCGTCCGGCGCGCGGGCGCCCGCCACGTGCCGGCGTTCGTGGTGGACACCGCGCTGAAGCTCAAGTCGCCGGACGGCGTGTCCTATCGCGACCGCATCGCCAGAGCGCGCACCGAGAAGGAACTCAGCGACATCTTCGAGGATTTCATCGGCAGCGTGCCGCTCGGCAAGACCCTGTTCGGCCGCCTCAACCCGGTGCATACCGCCGGGCCGATGCAGGTGAGCATCGCCTTCGCCGAAGCCCACGACGACGGCTATCCCTACACGCCGTCCGGCTCGATCCGGAACGAGGTCTTCACGCGGCGCGGCGGCGTGTGGTTCGGCACGCGCCACCTGCTCGGCTATCCCGCCCGCTACGATGCGCCGCGCTATCGCTTCGCCGATTTCAACGCCGGCTGGTATGCCAGCCGCAATGCGGCGTTCCAGGCGGCGTTGTCGAAGGCCAGCGGCATCGCGCTCGCCCTCGACGGGGACCTGCTGGTGCCCGGCGCCGCGCTGGATGCCCCCGGGGCGACCGAGCGCGCCGCACGCAGCCTCGGCGGCGTGCTCGGCCTGGACGACCGCGCCATCCGCCAGGCGCTCGCGCAAGGCGACACGCTCGATTTCGAGCGCACCGACCTCTACCGGCAGGTGTTCGCGCTGGCCGAACGCGATGCCGGACGCGCCTTGCCACGTGCGGTGCTCCCGGGCATCAGGCTGGAGAGCCCGAAGATCACCCGCAATCTCACCACGGCCTGGTTCGCCGGGCGCGTGGACGAGCGCTGGAAACACTGCATGGCGAAGTGACGGCGCCGGAGGGGCTCAGCGCGCGGCCGCGCGCCCGAGCAAGCCGGCGCGCCGGAAGCCCATTTCCACCGGCACCGTAACTAGCGGCGGCAGCGCCGCGAGCAGGCCCAGCGCCCACGCCCACCACGGCCAGCGCAGCCGCACCGCGGCCACCAGGCTGGCCGCGACGTAGAACAGGAACGCCGCGCCGTGCAGGCGGCCGAACAGCCACACGCCCAGCTCGGTGGTCTGCAGGCCGTACTTGAGCCACATGCCGGCCAGCAGGCCTGCCCAGGTCAAGGCTTCGAGGAACGCGGCCACGGCGAACAGCCGGCCGACCGGCGACAACGGTTGGGAAGACACGCGAGGACTCCGGACGGGAAGGAAGAGTGCCGCGACGCGATGGCGGCGGCGACGCCCGCTGGCGGTCCGCATCATACAAGGCCGCATGGAACGCGTGCGCGATAACCATTAAGGCATCCCTCGTGGCGTTTCTTGCGAAGTGCGACCACGGTCGGGGTCAGACCGAGCCGTTAGAGCGTGATATGCGCCTCGCGGCGCGGGGCCGTCGGGGGAATGCCGCGGACGGACCGCACCGCGGTGCGGATGGCACCCCCCCGTTCCATCCAGCCGATCGAACACCCGGCGACGCCACGCGCGTTCCCGCCGGGCGGCCCGGCGCGCGCCCGCACGAAGCACGACACGTCCCGACCGGGACCTACATGGGAGGAAACCAATGGCAACACGCGCTACAAGCAAGCATCGCCTGAGGCTGGCCTGGCTGGCCGCACTGCTGCTCGGCCCGAGCATCGCCTTCGCGGTCGGACCGGGCGTGGTCACCGGCGAGACCCGCGTCCACGATCCCTCGATGATCAAGCGCGGCGATGGCCGCTACTACGTCTACGGCTCGCACAACGTCACCCTCACCAGCACCGACCGCACCGCCTTCAGCAACGCCGGCGCGGCGTTCTCCAGCATTCCGGGCTGGGTCTACAACTACAACAGCGACGGCGACATCTGGGCGCCGGACGTGTCCTACCGCGGCGGCAAGTACCTGATGTACTACACCGCCTCCAGCTTCGGCTCGAACAAGTCGGCGATCGCGCTGGCCACCAGCAGCACCGGCGCGCCGGGCTCCTGGACCGACCAGGGCATCGTCTACAGTTCCACCACCAGCAACGACTTCAACGCCATCGACGGCAACCTCGTCGTGGACGCGTCCAACCGCTGGTGGCTGGCGTTCGGTTCCTACTGGACCGGCATCAAGCTGATCCAGATCGATCCGTCCACCGGCAAGCAGCTCGCCGGCAACACCACCCGCTACAGCCTGGCCTCGCGCCCGAGCCCCGGCGCGGTGGAAGCGCCGTTCATCCATCGCGCCAACGGCTGGTACTACCTGTTCGTCTCCTTTGACGCCTGCTGCCAGGGCGCGTCCAGCACGTACAAGATCGCGGTCGGCCGGGCGAGCCAGATCACCGGCCCGTACCTGGACAGGTCCGGCGTGGACATGCGTTCCGGCGGCGGCACCGTGATCCATTCCAGCCAGGGCAGCATGCACGGGCCGGGCGGGCAGTCGGTGATCGCCGATGCCGACGGCGACATCCTCGTCTACCACTACTACGACGACGCCGGCACCGAGCGGCTGGGCATCAACCGGCTCGGCTACGACGGCAGCGGCTGGCCGGTGGTGCAGTAGCAGCGTGGCCATGGCGGAGCCGGCGCGACCGGCTCCGCTACGGCACCAGCACCACCTTGCGGCAGTCCTCTTCCTTGCGGTCGAAGATCTCGTAGCCGCGCGCGGCTTCGGACAGCGGCAGGCGATGGGTGATGATCGAGGCCGGGTTGAGCTCGCCGTCGCCGATGCGCTCCAGCAGGTGGGCCATGTGCCTTTGCACGTGGGTCTGCCCCATCTTGAAGGTCACGCCCTTGTCGAAGGCGTCGCCGAACATGAAGGCATGGATGAAGCCGGCGTACACGCCCGGTACGCTCACCGTGCCCCCGCGGCGAACCGCGGCGATGCACTGGCGCAGCACCACGCCGCTGCTGCCTTCGAGCTTCAGCGTGGTCATCGCGGTCTCGATGGCGCTGCCCTCGGCCTCGAAACCCACCGCATCGATCGCCGCGTCCACGCCGCGCCCGTCGGTTTCCGCGACGATGATGTCGGCCGGATCGTCGACCTGGCCGGCGTCGATCGGGATCGCGTCGTAGGCCTGCACCGCGTACTCCAGCCGGTAGGCATGGCGATCCACCATGAAGATGCGGCCCGCGCCCAGCATGCGGCAACACGCCGCGGCCATCAGGCCGACCGGGCCGGCGCCGTAGATGGCCACGCTGGAACGGGGCCCGACCCCGGCATCCACGACCGCCTGGTAGCCGGTCGGCAGGATGTCCGACAGGAACAGCACCTGTTCGTCGGGCAGCGCGTCCGGTATCGCCAGCGGCCCGACGTTGGCCTTGGGCACGCGCACGAACTCGGCCTGCCCGCCGGAAACGCCGCCATACAGGTGGCTGTAGCCGAACAGCGCGGCCGGCGGGCGCAGGCCCTTGCGGTTGAGCGTGGCGCCCCGGTCCGGGTTGGTGGTCTCGCAGGCCGAGTATTCCTGCAGCAGGCAGTGGAAGCATTGCCCGCACGCGATCACGAACGGGACGACCACGCGGTCGCCGCGGCGCACGCGGGTGACCGCCGGCCCGGTCTCCTCGACGATGCCCATGAATTCGTGGCCCAGGATGTCGCCCTGCTTCAGCGCCGGGATCTTGCCGTGGTACAGGTGCAGGTCCGAGCCGCAGATCGCGGTGGCGGTCACGCGCAGGATGATGTCGTCGGCGTCGACCAGGACGGGGTCGGGGACGCGTTCGACCCGGACGTCCCGGGCGCCGTGGTAGTTCAGGGCCAGCATGCGCGACTCCTGGCGGGGGAAGGGACGTCCACTGTCCATGCGCCCGCGTTAATGCCGTCGCCAGGAAATGTGGCGGGCATGTGCATTCCCACGGCGCGTTGATGCGCGCCGCACGCGCGGCTAACCCGCCGCGTCCTACGGTGCCGGTCCGGACCGACGAAGGAGTACCGCGATGAGCATCCTCAAATGGGCGGCCGTGGGCGCCGCCGGCGTGTTCGCCTACAAGGCCTGGCAGCGGCGCCAGGCCGGAGCGCAGCCCGCGCCGGCCAGCGTCGACCGGCGCGAAACCACGCCGCCCCACGGCGACGCGCTGGCCGGGGGCGCGCCCGGCCCGGCCGCGGCCGCACCGGCGGCGCAGTCGAGCCGCAGCTTCGGCGAGGAGGCCTAGGGCGCGTCCCGGCGGCGCGGCACGCGGCCGCCGGGCATTCGGAATCCGTTCCGGCGGCCCGGGAAACGGCCACCTCTCCGTGCCCGTCCTACAATCGCGGCATCCAACGCCAGCCGGCGCCGCCAGGGCCACGCATGAAGAAGATCGGATTCCTTTCCTTCGGCCATTGGGCGCCGTCGCAGCAGTCGCAGACGCGCTCGGCCTCCGACGCCCTGCTGCAATCCATCGAACTGGCCGTGGCCGCCGAGGCGCTCGGCGCCGACGGTGCGTTCTTCCGGGTGCACCACTTCGCGCGCCAGCTGGGCTCGCCGTTCCCGCTGCTCGCGGCGATCGGCGCGAAGACCCGGCGCATCGAGATCGGCACGGCGGTGATCGACATGCGCTACGAGAACCCGCTGTACATGGCCGAGGACGCCGGCGCGGCCGACCTGATCTCGGGAGGACGCCTGCAGCTGGGCATCAGCCGCGGCTCGCCCGAACAGGTGATCGAGGGCTGGCGCTACTTCGGCTACGTGCCGGCCGAAGGCGAGAGCGACGCCGACATGGCGCGGCGCCACGCCGAAGTGCTGCTGCAGGCGCTGGAAGGCGAGGGCTTCGCCGAGCCCAACCCGCAGCCGATGTTCCCCAATCCGCCGGGCCTGCTCCGGCTCGAGCCGCATTCGCCGGGCCTGCGCGATCGCATCTGGTGGGGCGCGGGTTCCAACGCGACCGCGGTCTGGGCCGCGAAGCTGGGCATGCACCTGCAGAGCTCGACGCTCAAGAACGACGAGGACGGCCGCCCCTTCCACATCCAGCAGGCCGAGCAGATCCGCGCCTATCGCGAGGCCTGGAAGCAGGCCGGCCACGACGGCACCCCGCGCGTGTCGGTCAGCCGCAGCATCTTCGCGCTGGTCGACGACCAGGACCGGCTCTACTTCGGCCAGGGCGGCCAGGAGCGGGACCAGATCGGCTACCTCGAAGGCAATACGCGCGCGATCTTCGGCCGCAACTATGCCGCCGAGCCCGACGTGCTGATCGAGCAGCTCGCCAAGGACGAGGCCATCGCCGAAGCGGACACCTTGCTGCTGACCGTGCCCAACCAACTCGGCGTGGACTACTGCGCCCACGTCATCGAATCCATCCTGGTCCACGTCGCGCCGGGCCTGGGCTGGCGCTGACCCGCGGCGGCCGCGGGCGTCCTGTCGTCACCCGCCGCAGCCGCGCGCCCGCGCCTGCATGTGCTCGCGCTCGCGCGCATTGCCGGTCAACCCCGCGGCGCGCTCGAACGCCGCCCTGGCCTCGGCATGGCGACCGAGCTTTTCCAGCAGGTCGCCATGCAGCGCCGGCAGCTGCGGATAGTCCCGCACCCGCGGATCCTCCAGCAGCGCCTCGACCAACGGCAACGCGGTGGCGGCGCCGTCGGCGCGGCTGACCGCCACGGCACGATTGAGCTCGACCACCGGCGAGGGCGCGATCGCGGCCAGGCGCGCATACAGCGCGGCGATGCGCGACCAGTCGGTATCCGCGGCCTGCAGCGCCTGCGCATGGCAGGCCGCGATCGCCGCCTGCAGCACGTAGAACCCGTCGCCGCCGCCCAGCCGCTGCGCGCGTTGCAGCGCCTGCAGCCCGCGCGCGATCTGCAGCCTGTCCCAGCGCGCGCGGTCCTGCGCGTCGAGCAGCACGATGCCGCCCTGGCCGTCGTTGCGGGCGCGGCTGCGCGAGGCCTGCAATTCCATCAAGGCCAGCAGCCCCCACACCTCCGGCTCGCCCGGCATCAACCCGGCCAGCACGCGCCCCAGCCGCAAGGCCTCCTCGCACAGCGCCGGCCGCATCCAGTCCTCGCCGGCGCTGGCCGAATAGCCTTCGTTGAACACCAGGTAGACGACTTCCAGCACGGAATCCAGGCGTTCCTCGAGCTGGTCCTTGCGCGGCACCTCGAACGGCACCCGTTTCTGCGCCAGGGTCTTCTTGGCCCGCACGATGCGCTGGGCGATGGTCGGTTCGGCCTGCAGGAAGGCCCGCGCGATCTCCTGCGTGCTCAACCCGCACAACAGGCGCAGGGCCAGCGCCACGCGCGCCTCGGCGGGCAGCACCGGATGGCAGGTCACGAACACCAGCCGCAGCAGGTCGTCGCCGATGTCGTCTTCCAGCCCTGCATCGCTGGCGGGATCGTCGCGCATGGATGACTCGCCTTCCAGTTCGAGCGCCAGCTCGGCGTGCTTGCTCGCATGCAGCCGGCGCTGGCGCACCTGGTCGATGGCGCGGTTCTTCGCCGCCGTCATCAACCATGCCGCGGGATTGTCCGGGACCCCGTCCTGCGGCCACTGTTCCAGCGCGGTGGCGAAGGCCTCCTGGGCGAGTTCCTCGGCCAGGCCGACGTCGCCGCTGATCCGCGCCAGGCGTGCGACCAGCTTCGGCGCTTCCATGCGCCACAGGGTGTCGAGGGTGGTGCGGAGATCGGATCGTGTCATCGGCGCGGATCACAGCACCGCGCCGCGGCGGATGCAAGCCGGGCTCACGCCTGCACGAACACCTTGAACCCGCCCCAGATCATGCGCTTGCCGTCGAACGGCATGCTTTTCATGTCCATCCCGGCCAGGCGCTTGTCGGCCATCGCCAGCTTGTTGACCTTGTCGCGGTGCGCACGCGACTTGTAGAGGATGTACGAGAACACCACCACCTCGTCGTCCTTCAACTTGACCGACCTCGGGAACGAAGTCAGCTTCCCGACCGGCGCATCGTCGGCCACGCTTTCCACGTACCCCAGCGCGCCATGCTCCAGCCAGACCTTCTTGGCCAGCCGCGCCAGCTTCTTGTACTCGTCCAGCTTCGCTGCCGGTACCGGTACCACGAATCCGTCCACGTAGCTCATTGCGGTTCTCCTCACAGGTTCAATTGGCCGATGGCGCGGGTCAGGCGTCGTCGGGAATCTCCGGCACCACCAGCTGCGCGAGCAGTTGCAGCGACTCCTGCCAGCCCAGGTAGCAGGCCTCGACCGGGATCGCGTCCGGGATGCCTTCCTGCACGATGTTCAGCTCGGTGCCGACCGGTACCGGCCTGAACTCGATCGTGGTCCGCATCGTGCCGGGCAGGCCCGTATCGTCGAACGCATCGGTATGGACGATGCGCTGGCCGGGCACCAGCTCCAGGTACTCGCCGCCGAAGGAATGCGTGGTCCCGGTGCCGAAGTTGGTGAACGACATCCGATAGCGGCCGCCGACCCGGGCGTCGATCTCGTGGACCTTGCCGGTGAAGCCGTGCGGCGGCAGCCACTTGGCCATCGCGTCGGGATCGAGGAAGGCCCGGTAGATCCGCTCCGCCGGTGCGGGCAGCACCCGGTGCAGGCGAACGGTGCCGCTCATGCCGCACCTCCCTGGCCACCGGCGGGGAACGGCTTCTTCTCGGGGCATCGCCCCTGGAACATCAGGCGGGACATCGGGTTCATCGTCGTCTCCTTGGGTTGTCGGTTGCCGCATCGGCGCCACGCTGCGTTCGCGCGGACGTTTTCTGGCGGGCGGAGGGCCCTCTTCATCCAATACGACGAACGGGCAAGGCCGGAATCGACAAGCGTGGCGAAGATTTTTTCGCCGCACCGCACCATCCTGCGACCGTCCCCTGTGCGAGGATGTCCGCCCACCCGCATTCCCCCGGCCCATCATGCAATTCCTGCTGCTGGTCTATCCCGACCCCGAACTGCTCGCCGCCCTGCCCGCCGCCGAATACGACACCTTGATGCGCGGCTGCCTGGACCATGCCGAGGAACTGCGCGCCCAAGGCACCTTGCTGGCCTACCAGAAGCTGGAGCCGCCGGCCGTTGCCCGCACCGTGCGCGTGCGCGGCGGCCGCAGCGCGGTGCTGGACGGCCCCTTCGCCGAGACCAAGGAATTCCTGGCCGGGTTCAACCTGATCGAAGCCGCGGACATGGACGAGGCGGTCCGCATCGCCCACGAGTTCCCCTGGATCCGCTACGGCAGCATCGAGGTGCGGCCGCTGTCCGACATGGGCGCCGAACGCCGTCGCGTCGGCGCCAGGACGGTCGCTGCCGTCGTCGATTGACAGGCGGCAGGGACGCGGCGGCGAGCGCCGTTGCCGCATTCCGGCAGCCGGCGCGACTGGTGGCGGCATCGAGCCGCCACGACATGCGGCGCGCCACCGCGCGAGGCTATGATTCCGGCCACGGCGTTCCGTGGAGGAACTCCGTCCGACGAACCTCTCGTGTCCCGGCAGCAAGGACGCCATGCCCGCATCGAAATTCTTCCTCTTCGCCCTGCTCGCCGCCTCGGCCAGCGCCCATGCGGAAAGCACGCTCTCGGTGGTGGTGCTCGACCAGGCGCGCCAGGGCGACAAGGCCGCGCTCCTGCTGCACATCCATGACGAGGCCTCCCCCGACCCGGCCGAACCGGGCGCGGACGGCTGGATGCCGCCGCCGCAGGCTTGCCGGGACGGCGGCGCGGGCCAGGATGCCAACCAGAGCCGGCGCGGCTGCTTCGGCTTCGCGATCGACGAGAACGGCCGGGACATCGCCCCGCAAGGCAGCCGGATCCTCTACAGCGGCGTGGCCGACAGCTACGTGCTGCTCGTCTACCGCACTCCCTTCGCGAACGAGCCGGTCACCCGGGTGCACGTGGACGTCGAGAATTTCGGCTACCACAACGGCGGCGAAGCCGGACGTTCCGAGGCCGTGGCCTGGCAGGCGGGGACGCTGGACGTCCATCATCCCCTGCGGCGCCTGTTCGCCCTGCAGGACGGACTGCTCAACGAGGACTACCAGGCCATCGTCGGCCAGCTGGGCGATCGCGACGCCGACATCGCCCGCGTGCGCGCGGAACAGCGGCAATGGCTCAAGGTCACCGATGCCAACTGCGGTGCCCGCGCGCCGGACGAGCCTTCCTGGGAAGAGGATTTCCTGCGATGCCGGCTGCGCTTCATCGAACGGCGCCTGGCCCAGTTCGCCCTGCTCGCCCGCGAACTGGACATCCCCTACCGCGACGATCCGGAATGAGGACCGGGAGGCCGGCAACGGCCCGGCCTCCCGTGAGACCGCCTACTGCTGCCACACCGTGACGTTGGAACTGCCGTTGGCGCCAAAGCCCTCGGTCGCCATGATCTGGTAGTTGTGGGTGCCCAGGTTCATGCCGAAGCTGGCCCACGCATTGACGTGGTTGGCGAAGGTGATCGTGTTGTTGGTGCCGGTCGGGCGCTTGGACGTGCGCACGCTCCAGTACTGGTAGAAGGTCGCGTTGCCGATGATCGACGGCGCGTTGACGCGTTGCGTGCGGTAGACGTTGTAGGTGCCGCCGTCGCTGTTGACGGTGCCCATGAAGGTACCGCCGCCCGGGGGCGTGAAGCCGCCCCAGTTGTCCACCACGTAGTACTCGATCAGCGGATTGGTGGTCCACCCGTAGAGGGTGAGGTAGCTGTTGGAACCGGGATTGAACACGCCGGCGTTGTAGCCCACGCGGCGCGTGCTGCTGCCGGTGGCCCAGCCCTTGCCGGTCACCAGGTTGTAGTTGCCGCCGAGATTGTAGGTGGTGCTGTAGTTGCCGTCGTTGCCCAGCGTGACGCAGGCCGAACCTCCGTCCTTCCAGAACGAATAGAAGTAGCCGTTGTGCGTGCCGGTCTGGTTGTTGCAGACCTGCTGCGCGTTCGCGCCGGCGCTCGCGCCCAGCGCGAGGACGGCGGCCGGCAGCAGCCGCGTTAGCGCTATCATTTTCAGTGCCGCGAACTTCATGGATCCCTCCTCCATTGATCGGTCGTTGCGTGGGATTTGCCGAGAACATCGGCGTCGGATGGGCGGCGTGGCCGCCGCGATAAACAGACACGATGCGGTCTGGGCCGTCAACAGCATCCGCGCGGGCGCGGCGATGACAGCGCTGGCAGTGTCGATTCGTTAACAGATTCTCCGGATCTGGGGCGCACCAGGGGCCGTCGGCACGCCGGATCGGGCCAGGGATTGCTGCGGCGCAACGCGCATGCCCGCGGACGCCGGGCGACCTCCGCGCCGCCGCGCGTCGCCTTCGCGCGTCACCGCGCCAGGCGATAGCTCTCGGCCACCTCGTCCATCCGCGCCTTCAGTGCATCGGCCGGATACCAGCGGCCATCCGCCATCACGCCCTGCGGCTGCATCAGCACCGCAAGGTCGTCCAGCGGATTGGCCGGTACCAGCAGCAGGTCGGCGCGCGCGCCTTGCGCCACCACGCCGAAGCAGCGCGTGGCGGGGTAGTGGCGCTGGACGAATTCGCCAGGCACGCGCGTCGCGGTGGCCAGGGCCTGGTAGCGGCTCAGGCCGGCCGATTCCAGCGCGCGCAGGTTGGCATGCAGGGAGAAACCGCCGACCAGCCCCGGGATGTCCTGCGCATCGGTGCCGGACAGCAAGGGAATCCCGGCCTGCTGCATCTCGCGCACCAGCCGCTGCAGGAACGCGACCCGGCCGGCCAGGCTGCCGCTGCGGCGCGCATAGCCTTGCGCAGGCCAGGACACCCGGTATTGCGGCGGCAACCAGCGTGCCTCGGGCCGGCGCAGGTAGGCTTCGACGATGTCCGGCCGGCCCCATTGCTCGGCGATGGTCCGGTAGGTCACCAGGTCGGCGACCACCGGCGTGCCATGGCGGCGCAGCATCGCGATCGCACCGGGGATTTCCGCCGGATCCGGCGCCGCGTTCGGATCGTGCTCCGGCGGCTGCGAAAAATAGGTGTAGAACAGCTCCTCGGCGTGGGCCACCATCGCCTGCCCGGCCTCGATCTGCTTGCGCAGGCCCACCGCGCTGACGCCGTGCCCGACCACCGGCAGCCCGGCGCTCTTCGCCGCGGCCATCAGCGCCTGGAACGCTTCCGCCGAAAGATTGTTGTAGACCTTCAGGAAGTCGTAGCCGTTGGCCTGCGCGATGCGGACCACCGCCTGCGCGTCGCCCGCGTCGCGCACCACCAGGTGCCCGTAGCGCGGCGAACCGTCCACGGCCAGGGCCACGAACGCGCGCGGTCCGGCCAGCTCGCCGTTGGCGATCGCCAGCCGCGTGCGCCCGACGAAGCTGTTGCGCGCCTCGCCCATGTTCAACGTGGTCGCCGGGATCGAGAAACTCGGGTGCCGCGGCCGCGCCTACCGGGCCGACAGCGCCGATGCCGCGGCGTTGCGCTCCGCCATCGACCGCGCCGCCGCCGACCTCGGCCGCATCGACATCCTGGTCAACAACGCCGGGGTCCTGGTCGCCGGCGACGTCGCCGGGTTCGCGCTGGAGGATTTCGACCGCACCATGGCGGTCAACCTGCGCGCGGTATTCGTCGCGACCCAGGCGGTGCTGCCGCACATGCGCGAGGGCGGCAACATCGCCGGCCTGGTGGCCTGGCTCGCCAGCGAGGAAGGCCGCTACGCCAACGGCGCCTCCTACGCGCTCGACGGCGGCATCAACGCCTGATCCGCTTCGCCGCCGCGCATCGGCCGTCCCCGTGCAGGCGGGGACGGCGGGTCGCCGCCCGCTTCCGCCAGGCGGCGGGCCCACCGGCGATAATGTCCCGCTCCGTCCCGCCCCCATGACGTCGATGCGCGCATTCCTGCTGCTGATCTCCCTGCTGACCACCACCGCGTTCGCCCCGTCGGCCTGGGCATTGCGGCTGGACGATGGCGACCTGCTGTTCGTCACCGCCGGCAGCACCGGGCTGAGCGGCGCCATCGACGAGTCCACCGCCAAGGCCGGATCGCCCAGCTTCGACCACGTCGCCCTGGTCGCGCACCGCGATGCCGTCGCCGTGGTGCTGCATGCCGACGAGCAAGGCTCCCGCGAGCAGCCGTTGGACGAATTCCTCGGCGAGGCCCGGGCCAAGCACCGGCAGGTGCACGTCTACCGGCTCGAACCTGCCTACCGCGACGCCATCCCCGATGCGATCGCGCAGGCGCGGCGCATGCTCGGCAAGCCCTACAACTTCACCTACGTGCAGGACGAGGACAGCTACTACTGCTCGGACTTCATCGAACGCGCGTTCCGCGCGCGCCACGTGTTCGCGCTACAGCCGATGAACTTCAAGAACCCGCAGACCGGCCGGATCCCGGCGTACTGGGTCGAGTTCTACCGTGGCAAGGGCATGGAGGTGCCGCAGGACCAGCCCGGCACGAATCCCAACGACATGGCGCGCTCGGACGCGCTGCAATACGTCGGCCCGCTGGACCTCCAGGCCGGCGCGTAGAAGGCAGGACCGGTCAGAACCCGAAGCCGCAACGCTGGTGCACGTCCAGCACCTTCGCCACCAGGTATCCCGCCGGGAACGCCAGGACGAGCGCACAGAGCCACAGGCCGGCGGCGCGCGCGGCGATTCGGGCCTCCAGCCGCAACGCGCCGAACGGCAGGAGCAGGACCACCGCCCAGAGCAGGAGCAAGGGCGGGTAGACCAACGGGCCCAGCACGAGGTTCAGCACGGCCCAACCCAGCGCTTCGCCGGCCTCCACGGCATGGCACGCCCGTTGGAACCATCCCCAGGACGCGGCCACCACCCACATGGCCGTGGCGATCAGTGCCAGGACGTACTTCAGGATGCCGTGCATGGTTCTTCCTTGAGCGGGGATCGGGGCGGAACCGTGCCATGGTAGCGGTCCGGTCCGCAGCATTCCCGGCGGCATGCACGAGCGTCGCGATGCGGCTCACTCCAGCAGCGGCACCAGGTCCGGATCGCCCTTCCGCATCGCCCGTCGGTAGGCCGGGCGCGCGCCGATGCGCGCCAGGTAGGCGCGGATGCCGGGATAGGGCCCCAAGTCCACCGGCATGAACAGGCGCATCGTGGACAGCGGGAACACGCTCATGACGTCGGCCGCGGTGAAGTCCTCGCCTGCCAGGTGGTCGCTGTGCGCCAGGCGCGCGTCGACGTGCGCGAGGATCCCGTGCAGCCGCGATTGCACCGCCGCCGGGACCGGATGTTCCGGGGCCAGCCCGCAGCGGCCGACGGTGAGCGCACGCAGCATCGCCGGCTGGAGCGTGCCGTTGGCGAAGTGGAACCAGTACAGGTACGCGGCGTACCCGGAATGGCCAGGCCCATGCCGCAGGCGTCCCTCGCCGAAGCGGTCCAGCAGGTAGTCGACGATGGCGCCGGACTCGGCCAGCATCAGGCCGTCGACCTCGACGACCGGCGCGGTGCCCAGCGGATGCACCGCCTTCAGCTCCGGCGGCGCCATGCGCGTGGCCGGGTCGCGCGCGTACCTCGCCAGTTCGTAGGGAATGGCCAGCTCCTCGCAGAGCCAGACGATCCGCTCGGATTGCGAGCGGCCGAGATGGTGGATCCTGAGCATCGGTGTTCCTCGTGAACGAATGGACATCGCCGCCCCGCGTCGCGGGACGCCGGGCCGCATGGGATCGGATCGGGGATCAGGCGCGGGGCCGGCGGCCTTCGCCGCGCACGTCGCTGGGCAGGTAGCCGAAACGCGCGCGGAACCGGGCCGAGAACCGCGAGGCGGAGTCGTAGCCGACCGCGAGCGCGACATGCAGCACCGGCAGGTCGGTGTTCTGCAGCAGCGCCAGCGCATGCGACATGCGCACGTCCTGCACCAGGCCGCGGAAGCCGACGCCCTCCTCCGCCAGGCGCCTGCGCAAGGTCGGCGCGCTGGTCGCCAGCAGGCACGCCACGCGGTCTACCGACCATCCGGTGGCCGGATCGGCCGCCAGCAGCCGGCGTACCTGCTGGCCGATCGATGCCGGCCGCGGCGGCGCGAAGTGGAACCCGCGCTCGCCGAGCCAGAGCAGCACCTCCTCGAGACGATGGGTGGCGATCGCGGCCGGCACGCGGTCATCGCCCAGCGCGTCGAACGCGCGGTGGAACGCGTCGCGGAACGACTCCCCCAGCACCGCGTGCGTCGCCACGCGCGGGCCCGCGTCGGGACGCGCGACACCGGAGGCGGCGAGCCGTTGCGCGGACCACATCAGCCACAAGGCCCGATAGCTGCCGCTGCGGCCCGGCGTGTTGGCGATGTCCACCACCTCCCCGGCCTGCAGCGACAACGCGTCGCCGGGATGCGCGATGCACTCCCCGCCGGACCAGCGGATGCGCTTGCACCCGTCCTCGACCAGGATCAGCGTGGCCTGGTCGACCACGATGCGGTGCGAGGTCAGGTCGGAGCGCTGCACGATGCATCCGGCCGCGCCGACGCCGGGCCGCACCCGCAGCGCGCGCGGCCCGGCATCGGAAGCGCCCGGGGAACGCCGCGCCGGCATCGACCGCGCGGGAGCACGTTCGCCGCCCCGGGGCGGATCGACGGGTTGCAGGAGCCTCATGCGATGCGTCGGCGAAGAAAGGACGGCGCTACTGTGCCATCCGCGTCCGCGGCGGACACGCCGGCAACGCTCGCTCGATATGCCGATCCGCTCAAGCCGCCTCCGGTACGCCGGCCCGCCCACCCGTTCATTTTCGAGCCAGCCACTGCGGCGGCATCCGCGTAACCTTGCCCGCCTCCCACGCCCACTCACGCGCAAGGCACGCCGATGCCCCCTGCCCAGACGCCCCCTGCGCCGCTGTCGCCGGCGCCTTCGCTCGCGCCCTCGCTCGCCGCCGCGCACATGCCGCGCCGCTTCGCGCCGCTGGATCGCCGCGTGTTGCGGATCTGCGGCCTGGCCCTGGCCGTGGCCGTACTGGTGGCGCTGGCGGCGCGCCTGCTCGCGTCGCTGATCGGCCTGGTCACCAACCTCGCCTTCCACGGCCGCTGGAGCCTGGAATTCGCCAGCCCGACCGGGCACCACCTCGGCGCCTGGGTGATCCTGGTGCCGGTGGTCGGCGGCCTCGTGGTCGGCGCGATGGCGCGCTGGGGATCGCGCGCGATCCGCGGGCACGGCATCCCCGAGGCGATGGAACAGGTGCTGCTCAACGAGAGCCGCATCCCGCCGCGGATGATCTGGCTCAAGCCGGTGTCCTCGGCCGTGGCGATCGGCACCGGCGGCCCGTTCGGCGCGGAAGGACCGATCATCGCCACCGGCGGCGCGCTCGGTTCGCTGTTCGGGCAACTGCTGCGGGTCACCGCCGACGAGCGCAAGACGCTGCTCGCCGCCGGCGCCGCGGCCGGCACCGCGGCGGTGTTCGCCGCGCCGCTCGCGGCGGTGCTGCTGGCGATCGAACTGCTGCTGTTCGAATGGCGCGCGCGCTCGCTGATCCCGGTGGCGCTGGCGGCGGCGGTCGGCGCCGGCGCGCACCTCGCGCTGGAAGGCGGCGCGCCGATGTTCGCGGTGCCGGCATTGGCCGCGCCGGACGTACCGGCGCTCGCCGCCTATCTCATGCTCGGCCTGGTCGCCGGCATCGCCGGCGTGGGCATCACCAAGCTCGCCTACGCGATCGAGGACGGCTTCGAGAAACTGCCGGTCCACTGGATGTGGTGGCCGGCGATCGGCGGCCTGGTGGTCGGCCTGGTCGGCTGGTTCATGCCGCTCACGCTCGGCGTGGGCTACGACAACATCGCCGGCGCGATCGCCGGCCGGATCGGCGTGGCCACGCTGCTGGCGCTGTGCGTGGCCAAGCTGCTGTCGTGGTCGATCGCGCTCGGCAGCGGCACCTCCGGCGGCACCCTGGCCCCGCTGTTCACCATCGGCAGCGCGCTCGGCGGCGTGCTCGGCGCCGGCCTGGCGGCCTGGGCGCCGTGGCTGCACGTCGACCCGCACATGGCCGCGCTGGTGTGCATGGCGGCGCTGTTCGCCGGCGCCTCGCGCGCCTTCCTCACCTCGGTGATGTTCGCCTTCGAGACCACCCAGCAACCGCACGCGCTGCTGCCGCTGCTCGGCGCCTGCGCGGCCGCCTACCTGGTCTCCGGCCTGGCGATGCGCCACACCATCATGACCGAGAAGATCGCCCGCCGCGGCGTGCGCGTGCCCAGCGAGTACGCGGCCGACTACCTGGACCAGATCGCCGCCGGCGAAGCCTGCAGCCGCGACGTGGTGGCCCTGCGCCACGACGAGCGCCTGCAGGACGTGCGCAGCCGGCTCGGCTCGGGCCAGGCCGCGTTCAAGCACCAGGGCTTCCCGGTGGTGGACGATGCCGGCCATGCGCTCGGCGTCGTCACCCGCCGCGACCTGCTCGATCCGCAGTGGGATGCGGACACCCGCATCGGCGCGATGCTGCGCCGCCCCCTGCTGGCCGTGCGCGAGGACCATTCGCTGCGCGAGGCCGCCGACCACATGGTGGAGGCCGACGTGGGCCGGCTCGTCGTCGTCGCCCGCAACGCGCCGCACGCGATGGTCGGCATCCTCACCCGCGGCGACCTGCTCGCCGCCCACGCGCGGCGGCTGCGCCAGGCCCGCCATGCCGACCGGCACCTGGGCGCGGGCGCCAGGCCGACCGCCTGATCCGTGCGGCGCCTGCTCGATCCTGCCGGCAAGGTGCTGGCCACGGCGACGGCGACGTTCCGGGTCAGCGAGATGCGGTGGCACGGCGTGACGATCCCCAGCCCGATAGCGCGCAACCCGATAGAGCGGCGGGTCGCCCGGCAGCAACCCTGATCTACCCGCCCTGCGAGCGAGGAGGTCATCGGGCGGCGTCGCCAAGCTTGCCGGCGACGGCTCAGTGCAGCGTCAGCACGATCGGCTCGCCGCGGGTGATCACCAGCGTGTGCTCGTACTGGGCCGAGCGGTTGCCCTTCGTGCCCACCAGCGTCCAGCCATCCCCGGCTTCCTCCACCATCCGGCTCCGCGTGGAGAGGAACGGCTCGATGGTGATGACCAAGCCTTCGTGCAGCACGCGCGTATCGGCCGGGTCGTAGTAGCCGGCGATATGGTCGGGCTGCTCGTGCAGCGCGCGGCCCACGCCATGGCTGCCCAGGTTCTCGATCACGCGGAAGCCGAACCGGCGTGCGGTCGCCTCGATCGCCGCACCGATGCGGTTGATCGGCTGGCCGGCGCGCGCCACCTGCAGGGCGCTGGCCAGGGCCGCGCGCGTGGCATGGCACAGGCGGGTGTCGCGCGCCGAGGCGGGCGGCAGCACGCGCGTGCCGCCGGTGTCGGCGTAGTAGCCATCCAGTTCCGCGGAGACGTCCACGTTCAGCACGTCGCCGGCGCGCAGCACGCGCGCGCCCGGGACGCCGTGCGCGGCCTCCTCGTTGACGCTGATGCAGGTGGCGCCCGGGAACCCGTAGGCCAGGCGCGGTGCCGACCGCGCCCCGGCCTCGGCCAGCATGCGTTCGCCGATCGCGTCCAGCTCCGCGGTGGTCATGCCGGGCACGGCCGCCGCCAGCATCGCCTCGCGCACCTGCGCGACGAGGCGGCCGATGCGCTGCAGGCCCTCGAGGTCGGATGGGGATTCGATGGTCATGGCGGAGCCTTGGTGCGAGAGGCGCAGGTTATCACTACGGCGGCGACGGCCCGCGCGGATGGTCGAGCGGCACGACCCGGCTCGCTCGCCTTGCTCCCGGCGACGCCGGGCCATCGATCCTGCGTTCCCATCGCCGTCCCAAGGACGGAAGCGGCGCTCAATCGGGCGCCCGGCCTGCCAACGCCGCCATCGTGAAGACGTAGCCCGCGCTTTCGAGGAGCGCCCTCATCCGCAGCTCCGCGCGCCGCGGCAGGCGCAACCCGCTTGGCGCATAAAGCGCATAAACATAGCCCGCGCCTTCCACATGTTCCCTGCGGACCGAACAATCGTTCGTCTCGGCGGCGTCCGACCAGACCGCCTGCAATCTCGCAGGACCGATGGACTGGCCGTTGTGCAGGCGGAACGTCAGCCAGCGAACGCCCGGCGGCGGCAAGCGAGCTACCTTAGCCATTGCGCACCTTCGATGCGGCGATGGAGAACCTCGAGGATTTCCGGGTCCAGGCCGGGGTGCTCGGTGAGCGAAGACGCGGGAAGATCGATGCGCATCGCGTCGTTGACCAAGGCGGGCAGCACGCGATCCAGGTCGATCCACCAGCCATGAGGAAGGCGGAGGCCAAGCCCGTTTCTGTCGTAGATGCTGATCTGGAAAGACATGACGATGCTCCAGGTGAGTCCCGAGCATACGTCAATGCAATGTCATCCCCGGCTGCGACCCGCCGGATGGGCTACTGGCGCGCATCCTGGCGGCGGGCGCACAGGAACACATGGCTCTCGTCCTGTTTCACCTTCAGGAACGAACCGAACCATTGCATCGCGGCCCCCCGGTTGCCGATCAGGATGCCAAGCTCATCGGTAAGGCATCGGGCGCACTCCATGCCACCTGGGCTCGGCGCACGGCAAACCCGGCATTGCGCCATCGTCGTCGTTTCCGGTGGCCTGCACTGGTACATGATCTTCGTCATCAGATCTACGGCGCGGGCATAAGACGACATGGCGGCGGTCCATCCTGCATGGAGGAAAGCCGCGCAGTGCGCGGCTCTTCCCGGTTCTCGTCAGCGGCGGGAATCGCGGTCCGGTTCGTCTTTCCCGCCGGTCCCGGGTTTCTGTCGATCCTTCCGTTGCCCGTCGTCCTGATGTTGTTGCTGTTGTTGCTGCCCTGGCTGGCCCTGCTTGTCCTTGGAGTCGTCGCTGCCCGGCTCATCGGCTTCCATCTGGTTCTGCTTGCCGGGGCCTTGCGGATCGGGCCGGGAGAGGATTTCCTGGTTCGCGGTGTTGTTCATTTCTCGCTCCACTGCAGCCAATTGCTGCAACGCCACGGTGGTCGCAGGAGCGTTACGTCGATGTATGAGGAAACGCGATTGATGAACGATGGCCATGAACAGGAGTGCGCCCCGGACGGGTATAGAGTGGCCTGCCCTGCCGGAGAACCTCCATGGAACACGCGCGAAACAAGGACCTTGTCGATGTAGAGCGGGAACTCCGGCACTGGAAAGCCGAGTTCAAGGCCGGGAGTCTCCCGGCGATCAACTTCCGCCACGAAGTGGATCCCGTCATCCGGCTCGCGTGCGACATCTATGTCCGCGATCCGCACGGCACCCGGCGCGCCTGGCTTGAAGACCTGCGGGCCCACCTCGCCGGCCGCTCCAGCCTCCGGGGCGATCCCGGTGCGGAAGCCATTGCAACGGCCTGCTGGACCCTGCTTTCCGGTTCCCGAGCACGCTTGTAGCCAGCGCATGCCGCGCAGCGGAAGGCCGGTACATGGCCTTCCGCCAACGTTCTCGCATTCGATCCCGGCCCTACTTGCCGGCCTTGTACGCCTTCACCGCGTCCATCGTCATCTGCACGTGCTTCTCCGGATTGCGGTCCGTGTAGCTGAGCAGGATCTTGCCGTCCGGCGCGATGACGAACGAGGTGCGGTTGGACAAGGTCTTGCCGTCGGCCTGCATGGTCGCGTCGAACTTCGCCGCCACCTTCGCGCCCGGATCGGCGGCGACGGCGAACTTGTCCCGGCACTCGGCGCTGGAGAATTCCTCCACGCGGTCCAGGTTGCCGGCCGTGACGCCCACGACGGTCGCGCCCAGCTTCTCGAACTCCGGCGTCGCCTCGGCGAAGCGGTGCGCCTCGATCGTGCAGCCCGCAGTGAAGGCGGCCGGGAAGAAGTACAGCACCACCGGCCCGCGCTTGAGCGCCTGCTTGAGGTCGAACGTGGTCGGCTTGCCGGCCAGCGCCGCCTGCAGGCTGAACTCCGGCGCGGTCGCGCCCCGCGGCAGCGCCGCGGAAGCGGTCATGACGGGCAGCGCGAGGCCGGCCACCAGCGCGATGGCCAGGCGCCGGGCGAAATGCTTGATGGTCTTCATGCGAGATTCCTTCGATGGAGGCGATGCGGTCGTGGACGAGGCGATGAGGCTGGGTGCATCCGGCGGGCGCGGAGCTTGCCGAGGCGAATCGTAAGCCCATCGCGGGGGACTTGGCGCCCATAGGTGCCAAGCCTGGGCGTGGGTTCTTCTCGCATGCGGCGATGAATACGCATTCCGCCGCATGCCGCGCCCTTCGCACGGCCTGCCGGCGCGCGCCGCCAGCATCGTCCCCAACTGCGAACTCCGTCGCCACCGCCCATGTGACAGTTCCCTTACCATCCGGCTCAGGAGGCTGTCACGACAGGGAGGAGTTCGGCGATGAACGCGATCCACTCCAAGAGTGCATTCCTGTACGGGCAGCTCAGGCGCGCATTGCAATCGGGACGCTACGCGCCCGGACAGCGGATCGACCCGGCCAGGCTGGCCGCGGAGTTCGACACCAGCGCCACGCCCGTGCGGTTCGCGTTGTATCGCCTGGTCGGCGAAGGCCTGGTCTCCGACCATGCGCGCGGCGGATTGCACGTGCCGCTGCTCGGCGAGGTCGCGTTGCGCGACCTTTACGACTGGATGCAGCGCCTGCTGCTGATGGCCTGCGACATCGGCGTCGCGCCCAGCACGGAGGCCGGGAGGTTGGATCCGGCGCCGGCGGAGCACGACGTGGCCAAGTTGACGTGGAAGCTGTTCGACGCGATCGCCCGCGCCACGGCGCACCGCTCGTTGCACCAGGCGGTCAAGCAGGCCAACGACAAGCTGGCGCCGGTACGCCGCGCCAAGCAGGACCTGATCGGCCATGCGCACGAGGAAATCTCGGAACTGAACCGGTATTGGCGGCAGCGCGACATGCCCGCCCTGAAATCCGCCCTGCGCGACTACCACGAACGCCGCAAGCAGCTGGTGCCGCGCATCGTGGCCACGCTGGTCGATCGCTGCGAGCGCCTGCAGTAGATCAACCGCTCCCGCCGGCCCGCGGTTCGCCGCCGGCGGATCGCCGGAACCCATGGCCGCTGCACACGCGTTGCCTCCCGGCCTGTCTTTTTTTGCCAGCCACGCCGGCACCCGGGCGCCAGCGGCTCCGCGCCGCGATGTTGCAGCAAATGCCTTGGCATCCCACGTATTGCAATGTTATAACATTTTATACCCGACGGAATAGGCCGGCAGGCCGCCCGTCGTCGGCCCCTCTCTCGCCGCTGCCGGCGTCACTGATAGCCATGGAAACCGCATGACGACTTCCCGTACCTCCCTCTCCGCCAGCATCGCCGTCGCGCTGCTCGCCACCGGCCTGATCGCGCAGCGCGCGCACGCCGAAACCGCCACGCCCCCGCCGGCCACGCTGGACACGATCCAGGTCACGGGCATGCAGGAAGCCGCCAACAAGATCGCCTCGCCGGTCAGCGTGATCGGTGCCGAGAAGATCGAGCAGGGCGGCGGCACCCTGGGCGAAGTGCTCGACGGCCTGCCCGGCGTGCGGGCCGACACCTTCGGCGCCGGCGCGGGCCGCCCGATGATCCGCGGCCAGACCGCGCCGCGGGTGAAGGTGCTCTCCGACAGCTCGGCCGTGCTCGATGCCTCGGACATCTCGCCCGACCACGCCGTCACCGTGGACCCGCTGCTGGGCGAGCGCATCGAAGTGCTGCGCGGTCCGGCCACCCTGCTGTACGGCGGCGGTGCCATCGGCGGCGTGGTCAACGTGCTGGACAACAAGATCCCCGGCCGCCTTCCGGACAACGGCCTGGAGGGACGCCTGCTGCTGCGGGGCAACTCGGTGGCCGACGAGCGCGTGGCCGCCGGCGCGATCACCGGCCAGCTCGGCGACCACCTCGTGCTGCATGCCGAAGGCTCGTACAAGGACGCGGACGACTACCGTGCCCCGGACCTGGACGAATCGCGCGTGGACGCCACCTTCAGCCGCTCGAAGAACGGCAGCGTCGGCGCCAGCTGGGTCACCGACAAGGGCTACGTCGGCCTGGCCTACTCCTACCGCGACGACCATTACGGGCTGCCCGGCCACAGCCACGAGTACGAAGGCTGCCACCCGCACGGCAGCGCGCTGCACTGCGGCTCGCACGACCATGCCGCCGAAGAAGGCCACGACCACTCGCACGAACACGACCATGACCACGAGCACGTGGCGGCGATCAACCTGACCAGCAAGCGCGTCGACCTGCGCGGCGAATATGCCGATCCGTTCCCGGGCATCGGCCGCATCCGATTCCGTGCCAACCATACCGACTACAGCCACGACGAGATGGACGGCGAAGAGGTCGCCACCACCTTCCGCAACAAGGGCTACGACAGCCGCGTGGAGCTGGAACACGTGCCGATCGGCCGCTGGACCGGCGTGTTCGGCGTGCAGCACGCCGACACCACCTTCAGCGCCACCGGCGTGGAAGCGTTCCTGCCCACCGTGGACACCCGCTCCACCGGCGTGTTCCTGGTCGAGCACTTCGAACTGAACGACCGGTGGCACTTCGAACTGGGCGGCCGCCACGAATGGCTGGTGCACCAGCCGCGCAACGACGCGCGCAACCGGCCCAAGTTCGACGATACCGCCAGCTCGTTCTCCGGCGCGGCGATCTGGTCGTTCCGCCCGGACCTGTCGCTGACCTTCTCGCTGTCGCGCTCGCAGCGCCTGCCGCACGCGCAGGAGCTGTACGCCCGCGGCATCCACATGGCCACCAACACCTACGAGTGCGGCCTGTTGCCGAGCGCGCTGACCTGCGGCGGCGCGGCCAACGACGCCGGCTATGCCAAGGAGACCTCCAGGAACGCCGAGCTGATGCTGCGCAAGACCGAAGGCCCGGTGACGTTCAGCCTGGGCGCGTTCGCCAACGACGTGGACGACTACATCTACGCGCGCACGCTGGACCAGTACGAAGCCTTCCGGCTGATCAAGTACACCCAGGCCGACGCCGAGTTCCGCGGCATCGAGGCCGAACTGGGCCTGCAGCTCAACGACCACCTGTCGGTCACCGTGTTCGGCGACCGCACCCGCGCGCGCTTCGCCGACGGCGGCGGCGACGTGCCGCGCATCCCGGCGGCGCGCTTCGGCGGCCGCGCCAACCTGGCCATGGGCGCGTTCGAGGGCGAACTGGAGCTGTACCGGGTCAACCGCCAGACCCACATCGCCGACTACGAAGTGGAATCGCCGGCCTACGACATGCTCAACCTGGCCGTGTCCTACCGCCTGCCGTACGGCGACAGCCGGGTGTTCGTGCGCGGCAGCAACCTGCTCGACGAGCAGGTCTGGAACCACGCCTCGTTCCTGGCCAGCACCGTGCCGCTGCCCGGCCGCAACGTGACCGTCGGCTTCAGCTACGCGTTCTGAGGCAGCGCCCGGTGACCTTGTACGAACGCGTCGCCCGGCTCCACGGCCACCGGCCGTGGGGCTCGGTGCTGGATGCCGGCACCGGGCCGGCCTCCATGCGCTGGCTGCAGGCATTGGATTGCGACCGCTGGACCGCGGTGACCGGCGCCCCGCAGATGCTGGAAAAGACCCGGCAGGCGATGGAGCGACCGCCGCGCGAACAGGACGCGCTGCTCGTGGGCAACTGGATGGACCCGGCGTTGCTGGCCGGCGAGCGCTTCGACGTGGTGCTGGCCGACTACCTGCTGGGTGCCATCGAGGGCTTCGCGCCGTACTGGCAGGACCGGCTGTTCGCGCGCCTGCGCCCGCTGGTGGTCAGGCGGCTGTACGTGATCGGCCTGCAACCGTACATCCACGGCCGGCCGGACGACGACGCCGGGCGGACGATCAACGAGATCGGCCGCCTGCGCGATGCCTGCCTACTGCTGTCCGGCGACAGCCCGTACCGCGAGTACCCGCTGGACTGGACGCTGCGCAGCCTGGAAGCGGCCGGCTTCCGCGTGGCCGATGCCGAGTTGGTTCCGATCACCTACGGCCCGCGCTTCATCCACAGCCAGCTGGCGATGTGCAGCCAAGCCACCGGCAAGCTGGCCGACCGCCGCCTGGCGGTGGAGCTGCTGCGCCACGTGGCCGATTTGCAGGCGCGTGCGCTGGCCCTATCGCAACGGCTCGGCGGATTGCGGCACGGGCACGATTACGTGGTCGTGGCCGAACCCACCTGAGCCTTGGACGGCCGCGGCCCATGCACGCATGATCCACGCCCTGTCCCAACCCAGCCCGCACCTGGAAAACCACGCGCCTTCGGCGCGCGCGCAACAGCGGATCCTGGCCGTCCAGCAACACTGCCAGCGGCGCGGGCTCAAGCTGACCGCATCGCGCCTGCGCGTGCTCCGGCTGCTGGCCGAAGCCGACGGTCCGCTGAAGGCCTACGCCCTGCTTGACAGCATCCGCCGGTCGCATCCCAAGGCCGGCCCCGCCGCCGTCTATCGCGCCCTGGAGTTCCTGCAGGCCCAAGGCTGGGCGGTGAAGCTCAACACCATCAATGCCTTCATGCTGCGCCCGCCAGGCCCGGCCTGGAGCTGCACCTTCCTCGTCTGCGAGCGATGTGCAGGCGTGGCGACGCTGGAAGGCCCGGCGTTGCGCAGCGAGCTGATCGCCGGCGCGCACATCGCCGGATTCACCCCGGCCACGCACGCGCTGGAAGTGGCCGGTACCTGCCGGCGGTGTCGCGAGCGGCATCCGGACGGCGCCGGATAGCCACGCGCCCGCCATCGAAGCGTACGTCCCTCCGAGCATGCGGCCGGGAGCTATTGCCCCAGGATCTGCGCGATCACGCCGGTGGCGAGCTGGACCATGTAGTACTCGTCGTCGCGGGGATCCGGGCGCACCCAGGTATAGCCGGGCGGCGGCGGCGCCAGGTCGTACGCACGGTAATCGCGGACGTAGTAGCGCTCCACCAGGTACTCGCGCGGGATATGCTCGCCGCGCGCCCAGCGCCGTTCGGCCTTGGCCCGCGCCTTCATCGCTTCCCGGCGATCCTTCTCGTACTCGCGTTCGGCCTCGCGACGGTCCTTCCAGTATTCCCGCTCGGCCTCGCGCCGATCCTTCTCAGACTCGCGCATCGCCTCGCGGCGGTCCTTCTCGTACTCGCGCCAGGCCTCCGCGCGGTCCTTGTCCGCTTCGCGGCCATCCTGCCAACGCTCGTCGGCGCCGGCGGCACCGGAGAAGGCGAGCGTCAACGCGCCGGCTATCGAAAGAAGCTTCATTGCAGGTCTCCGTCCAGGTCACGCGCACCCTACCGTCGCCGGCATGAACGGACCGGAAAGCGTCTCCCGTCCCGGAATCCGCGCCGCCACGGGCACCCGCACCTCCACGGCCATCGGCAACCAGTCGGGCGACGAAGCCATGGCGGAGTAGTGAACGCCGTGGCCCGGAGCGCCGACACGCCCGGCCGGCGGCTCACGCCGGCCGGCCGCGGCGCGCGCGCAGCTCCCACGCGGCCACCGCCAGCATGATGGCGAGCGTCAGCCAGCCCATGACCAGCAGGTTGGTCGCCGGGGCGAGCGGCGCCGACGCCAGCAACGCCACGGCGCCGACCACGTGCGATCGCGGCACCGTGCCGTACACGACCTTCTTGTACACGGCGCTGCCGAGCAGGTAGATCGCCGGGCCGGCGATCAGCACCGCGACCTGCGCGAGGTCCGGGCGGCCGTACGGATGCGCCATCACCACATCGTTGCCGACCGCCGAGGCGATCACGCCCGCCACCAGGATGGCGTGGATGTAGTGGAAGTACGCGCCCATGCGCCCGGGGTCGTCGGAGTGGACGATGGCGGCGGTCGCGTCCTTGCTGGACGTGCCGAAGTACAACCACCACAGCGCAAGCGTGCCGACGAAGGTCGCCAGCAGCGCGAGCACGATCCCGCCGTCCCAGGCCGGCGCGTCCGCCAGCACCGCGCCGCTGGCGAGCAGGGTCTCGCCCAGCGCGACGATCACGAACAACTGGCAGCGTTCGGCCAGATGGCCGCCCTCGATGGTCCATTCGCGCGTCCGCGAACGTCCCAACCCAGGCAGCGCGAAACCGAACATGGGCGAGACGTATTCGCACAGCACCGCGATGCACCACAACGCGATCCGCATGCCGTGCTCGGCCAGCCCGCCGGCGATCCAGAACACGGCCGAGATGGACACCCAGCCGAGCATGCGCCGGTAGTTCGGCGACAGCGGATGGGAGGACGGCAGCTGCAGCACGATGAACGCCGTGCGCCCCACCTGCATCGCGGCATAGCAGCCGGCGAATACCAGGCCCCGGTCGCCGAAGGCCTGGGGGATGCTGGCGGCCATCGCCAGCCCCAGCAGCATGGTGGCGAACAGCAGGCCGCGGATGCGCGGGGTTTCCGGATCGAACCAGTTGGTGACCCAGCAGGTGTACTGCCAGCCGAGCCATACCGCGAACCACAGGACGAGCGCCTCCAGGACGCCCGCCGGGCTCAGGTGGTGCAGCAGCTGGTGGCTGAGCTGGGTGACGGCGAAGACGTAGACCAGGTCGAAGAAAAGCTCTTCGTAACCGACCCGGGCATGGTGGCCATCGCGGCGGCGCAGCAGCGGATGGTGGCCGGCGGACGGCGATCCGGACGTGGGGCCGCTCATGCGCGCGACAGGCTCCAGACGACCACGGCGGCGACCGCGGCCGGCACCAGGAAGACGACCACCAGGATCGGAAGCTCTTCGCGGACGCTGTAACCGGCATGGTGGACGCCCACCCACAGGTTGGCGACGGCAAGCACCAGCCACACCGGCACGAAGGCCTTGGCCGCCACCGCCACCCCGGCGGCATTGCCGCCCCAAAGCCAGCCGAACAGCCCGAACACGCCCAGCAGGACCAGCCCGCCGAGGATCACCAGCAGCATGTGCATGTCGTCCTCCCCCCGTGATTGGCAGCGACCCTATCCTACGAAAATCCGTCCGGGACGGCGTTTTGGCGGGCTGGAAGAAGTGGCCCGCTGAACGGACGGCGCCGGCCACGCAGGTCCGTCGTTGACTTGTCTACCTACTGGTAGGTAGATTTGCGCCACCTACTCGAGCGGAACCTTCTCCATGGGCATCTCACCAATCGGCTGGCTGCATACCCTCGGGAGCCTCCCGGCGATCCCGCTGGCCGCGTACATGCTGGTCAAGCACGGGCGCATCGCCGCCGCGACCAGGGCTGGAAATGCCTACTTCTGGTTCATGCTGCTGGGCGTGCTGACGGTGTATCCGATCGCACACCAACCGGCGAGCTCGATCGTCGCCACGATCACGCTGGCGTTTCTCCTGACCGGCTATGGCATCGCGCTATGGCGCCCGGCGGCACGCTTGTGGACGTACCTTCAAACGATCTCGCTCAGCGTCACCGTGTTCCTGCTGATGGTGCCCACCGTGAGCGAGAGCCTACGCAGGCTCCCGGTCGGCGATCCGCTGGTGAAGGACATGAAGGATCCGCTGCTGCTGGGCGTCCAGGGCGCGCTCCTCGTGGCGCTGGTCGTGGGCATCCCGCTGCAGCTGCGAGCGCTGTATAAGCAGAACGCCCATGCGACCAGGTAGCCCCTCGATGTCTTCACCAGCAACATCCCAGCCCCAGTACTCGCCGAAGGCGCGGGAGATCATCCGGCAAGCGAACGAACTGCTTGCTGTGGGTGGCTACAACAGCTTCAGCTATGCGGACATCGCCGAACGGGTGGACGTCCGCAAGGCCAGCATCCACCACCACTTCCCGGCCAAGGCGGACCTGGTCAAGGCCACGGTCGCCCTCCACCGGGAAGCGATACGCCAGGGGCTGCAGTCGCTGCAACAGTCGATCGCCGATCCCCACGAACGGCTGGTCGCCTACAGCCGCTACTGGGCCGATTGCATCCAGGCCTCGAATCCCCCCATCTGCATCTGCGCGCTACTCGCGGCGGAGCTGCCGGCCATTCCCGCCGAGGTGGCCGACGAGGTCGCGGGCCACTTCCATGAACTCCAGGCCTGGCTCGCCTCGACCCTGGAAGAAGGCGCCGCGAAGGGCGTCGTGCAGCTGGCCGAGTCGCCTTCGGCGGAGGCCGCGACGTTCATGGCCTCGATCCACGGCGCGATGCTCTCCGCCCGGGCAACGGCAAACCCTTCGGTGTTCTGGCAGATCGCCAAGCTGGCCACCGACCGCCTGAAGAGCGCACCGCAGGCCTGAGCGGCCGCCATGGCCCTGCCTCTCGATGGCAAGGCCAGCGATGTTCGCCACGGTCGGAAGCGAGGGAAGGCGCGGCACGGTGCTGCGCGCCAGCGGAAGCGGCCGGGTCGGCGCCGTTTATCCGCCGCATTGCCGGCAGAGCCACGGCGGCGCCCGGGCCGTCTTCAGTTGCGCGCGTGTCGCGCGCCTTTTTCGTCCTTGTGTTGCGCCGTCGCGCGGCTTTGCGCGAACTCCGGGAAGACCTCCGCTATCGGCATCTTCTCCGGCAAGATGTAGAACACCCCGCCCTGCTCGAACGTGGGACGAACGATGCGCTCGTAGAAATCGGGCGAAACGTTGATGCAGCCGTGCGTGACGCGGTTGTCCTCCGGCTCGGGCGAAGCAAGGCGCTCGGCGCGCCGCTCGGCCGGAACGCCGGTCGCGGTAGGATGGATGGAGACCGCGGAATCGTAGTCCACCCACAGCACGCGCCCGGCGTCGATCGACGGACCGAAACCGCCCACGAAGCGGCCCGCGGGCGTCGTGCGATCCCGGCCCGGGATCTCGCGAAGCGCAAGGCCAGCGACGCCGGGAGCCGTATGGTCGCCGGTCGCCGAGCCGAAAAGCGCGGGAGCCGCACCGCGGAGCCGGCCATCACCGCCGAACACCAGGATCTGCGCAGCGGCCTTGTCCATGACCGCGAACGGATAGCCCTGGCTGTCCTTGGTTGCGACCACCCAACCCGCGAGTTCGATCACCGTGTCGGACACGTCCTGGCCTTGCGGGAGCTCGTCGACGGCGGCGACCGGTGGCGCGACGGCATCCTTGGCGCTGGCCACGCCGATGCTTGCGGACGCCAGCGCCATTGCCAGCGCGGCATGGACGGCCCGGCTTGCAAGATATGAATACGTGCGAATGGGACGGTTCCTTGGAATGAAGACGACTCGATTGCAGGACGCCGGTGGCCGGCGAAGGCCACCGGCGTCCCCATTCAGGCGTTCATTGCGAACGCTGCAAGGCGATTAGCCGCGCGGGGTGCGGCGGGGCGCCTTTTCGAGCTGCTGCACGCGGCCCTCGATCTGGTCCAGACGTTGGTTGGCCTGCTGCGCCGACTGGTTGGCGGACTCGGCGCTCTGGGCCGCGCCCTGCACCCTGGTGTCGAGCTGGTCGAGGCGCGAGTTGATCGTTGCGAACTCCTCTTTGTAGGTGGCGCAGGCGCCAAGGCCCGCGGTAATGACGATCGCCACGCCGAACGTACGTGCCATCTTCAGGTGCTGCTTGGTCAGGAACATTCCACTCCCTCCTTCGTCTGGGGAAGCTGGAATATAGCGGCCTTTTCGCCGAAGCAACGACCGGCTTTCAGCTGGAGTTGGAATACATGGATGGAACGTGAATATGCATCCCGCAGGATTCGCAGCGCTCGATCGTCTACTGATAGGCCTCAATGTTATCGCTGCGTGAGTAACGGGCGAACCTCAACGTCCGGCCGCGGATCAATACCCCCCGCCAAGTAAGTGAACCTGACTCCGTTACTCACATCGTGACCGCCTCAGCGCCACGGTGGCGGCAGCGGGCGGCAAGCCGGCCGAGCACGGCACGATAGTGGGCTCGATGCAGCAGATGTACGGCCGCGTGCGTGCCATGCTGGGCGACACCGATTACGGCTATGTGGCCGAGCTGGAGCAGTCGGAAGACCGCCTGCTGCACGCCTTCCAGGACACCCTGAGCGACACCGACGCCCCGCCGGCCGTGCGCGCCGAGGTGCAGGCCCTGCTGCCGAGCGTGCGCGAGTGCCACGACGTCATGCGCAACCGCAAGCACGCGCTGAAGATGGCTTCCTGATCCAGGACGCCCAGCCGCACGAAAAGCCCCGTCACCGGCGGGCTTTTTTTAGGCGCGTTGTAACGCCATCACGCGGGCGGGGCGGAACTTCCACGCAACGAAGCCACGTGCGCGAACACGTGGCCTGCGGCCTCTCCAGGTGCTCGCCCCCGCGCGGCGCGCGGGCGCGAAACTCAATCCTTCAGCGCGCCTTCGACCGGGTCGGTAGCGGCGTAGCTGGAATTGCGGATCTCCGCCGCGTGCGGGTGGCGCAGCGCGGCGCGCACCTCTTCGGGCAACTGGTCCACGGCCAGGATCACCTTGCCCGAATGCACGTCCGTGACCGCGCTCAGCGGCAGCACGAAGTCGCCGCCGTTCTGCACGTTGATCACGAAGGTGGATTCGTGCGGGCGCACTTCGCGCACGCCGGCCACGCCGATCTCGCCATCGGCCACGAACACCAGCTGGCCCGCTTCGATGCGGTCGGTCATGGCATGCACCTCATGAGGAAGAGATACCGCTTGCGGCGTGGCATGCCCGTGCATGCCCAACACCGCCGCGGTCGATGCATCATGCAACGCGGCGCCGTCCAAACAGGGTGGAGCGCGCTCAACCGCGCGAAGGCGGCTGCCGCGCGGAGGCATCCACCAGCGGGTAGCCGCTGAACGGCTTGACCTCGTCCATCAGGAACTGCGAGACGATGCGCTCCACGCCGTAGTCGCCGGCCAGCAGCAGGCGCGCGATGTCCTTCCAGTGGTGCACGTCGTTCACCACCACGCGCAGCAGGTAGTCGAACGCACCGGAGATTCGGCTGGCCTCCACCACTTCGGGCATCGCCAGGATGCGGCGGTCGAACTCGGTGAACTCTTCCAGCGCGTGCTGCTTGAAGGTCACCTGCGCCAGCACGACCGTGACCGAGCGGATGCGGTCCACCGCCACGTGCGCGCGATAGCCGCGGATCAAGCCGCGCGCCTCCAGCGTGCGCACGCGCGCCAGGCAGGCGCTGGGCGAAAGCGCCACGCGTTCGGCCAGCGCCTGGTTGGTGATGCGCGCGTCCTGCTGCAGCACGTCCAGGATCTTCAGGTCGGTGCGGTCGAGGGCCTTGGCAGTCATGGGGCTCCGGAGGCGGCGGGCGCCGCAGGTTGTTCGCTATTTGCCGGCACGGCCCGCAGATTCTGCGTTATTTGCCCGTGATACCGACCATATCTTCGGTTCCTTGCGGAATAACCCTAGCAGAATCATGGGCCTGCCCATAGCGCGGGCCCCGCCGATTCTGCTGGACAGCGGTGGCGGTTTTCACTTTCACTCGGTCCAACGTCATGCGGGCCGCCAGCGGGGATGCACCGGCGGCCGCTTCCATCGCTACCAGGGGACCGTGCCATGCCGTCGCAGCTCCACGTTCGCAAACTCGCCCGCGCCATCCGTCTGGGTTGTTGCCTGGGCCTGGCCACCGCCGCCGCGCCCGCCTGGGCGCAGCCCCCCGCGCCCGACGCCTCCGGCGAGGACGCCGCCCGGACGCTCGATACCGTCGTGGTCACCGCCGGCAAGCTGAAGGAATCGGTGCGCGAGATCGCCGGCTCCGCCTCGGCCGTCACCGACCAGCAACTGCAGGACATCGGCGCGCAGTCGCTGGCCGATTACATCCAGCGCACCCCGGGCGTGGTGTTCAACAACTACCAGCCCGGCGTATCGCACGTGGTGATGCGCGGCATCGCCACCAGCTCGGGCAACGTGCAGGGCCAGCCGACCACCGGCTACTTCCTCAACGAAGTGCCGCTGACCGAGCCGGGTTGGACCATCGCCATCCCCGACGTGGACGCCTTCGACCTCAACCGCGTGGAGGTGCTGCGCGGCCCGCAGGGCACGTTGTTCGGCTCGGCCTCGATGGGCGGCGCGGTGAACTACGTCGCCAACGTGGCCGACAGCAGCGCGTTCGACGCCGCCGCCGAGGCGACCGTCAGCCAGACCAAGAACGCCGATGTGGGCTACAGCGCCAAGGCGATGGTCAACGTGCCAATCAAGGAAGACCTGCTCGCCGTGCGCGCGGTGGCGCAGTATCGGGAGGATCCTGGCTTCCTGGACAACATCGGCACCGGCCGCAAGGGCGCCAACGACACCCAGCTCGACGGCGGCCGCCTGTCCATCGTGCTCACGCCCGGCGATGCCACCACGCTGACCTGGCTGAGCCTGCTGCAGAACATCGACAACGACGACAACAGCTACCAGATCGCCGGCCTGGGCGACCTGCAGCGCGACACCGCGCTGCCGGAGTTCACCCGCACCAAGATCGCCGTGCACAGCCTGCGCCTGGACCAGGACCTGGGCTTTGCCGACCTCACCGCCCTGCTCGCCTACCAGAAGAAGCAGCAGGACTGGCGTTTCGACTACACGCCCATCCGCGGCGCGTACAACGCCGATCTCGACCTGGACCTGACCTCGCCGCTGTACATCGACTCCGGCGGCGAGAGCCGCGGCAAGAGCATCGAGCTGCGCCTGTCGTCCAAGCCGGGCGGCCGGGTGGACTGGCTGATCGGCGGCATGTACTTCGATTCGGACAAGGACCTCTACGAGCAGATCGGCGCGCAGGGCGCGGCCGCCGCGTTCGACCAGTCCGCCCTGTTCGGGCCCGGCAGCGGTACGGTGATCGCCCCGGATGGCGAAATCTTCAACAGCTTTTTCACCCACCTCACCGGCTCGGAAGCGGCGCTGTTCGGCGAGGCCAGCTTCCACTTCAACGAACAGTGGAAGCTCACCGTGGGCGGGCGCCTGTTCCGCAACAAGGTGCGCACCACCTCGACGCAGGTGGGCTTCTCGACCTATCCGGGCGAGCCCATCGTCACCACGCAGCAAACCAAGGAAGACGGCTTCAACCCCAAGGTCGCGCTGACCTGGCAGGCCACCCCGGACGTGATGTTCTACGGCCTGGTCTCCGAAGGCTTCCGCTTCGGCGAACCGAACACGGCCGGCCTGAGCGCCTACCCGGTGCCCTCGGGCTCCAGAAGCGACAGCCTGGTCAACTACGAACTGGGCACGCGCACCGGCTGGGCCGACGGCCGCCTGCTGCTCGATGCCACGCTGTTCTACGTGGACTGGAAGGACATCCAGCTGCGCCTGCAGACACCGGACTTCTACAACTACGCCAGCAACGGCGGCAAGGCGTACAGCCGCGGCGTGGAGTTCGCCGCCACCTGGCGCCCGGTGGATGCCTTCGAATGGCAGGCCACCGCCACCTGGCAGCACGCGCGCCTGGACGAGGACCTGTTCATCCTCTACTACGGCACCGCGCCGGCCGGCGCGCAGCTGCCGGGTTCGGCCGACTGGACGGTGAGCAACCTGCTGAGCTACCACTTCGATGCCATCTACCAGCCGACGCTGACGCTCGCGCACCAGTACGTGGGCAGTGGCATCAGCGACCTCAACTCGGCCGTGCCGGGCATCACGCCCAATCGCCAGGGCAACTACAACCTGTTCGACCTGCGCTACCGGATGACCTTCGGCACCACGGACGTGACGCTGTTCGGCAGCAACCTCACCGACAAGCGCGGCATCACCCGCAGCGTGTCGGAGACCAACGGCATCGGCGAAGGCCTGGTGCGGCCGCGCACCTACGGCGTGACCGTCCACTGGCGCTACTGACACGATGGACGGGAGGGTCTTCGTGAAGGCACGCGAGATCGGCCGCTGGCAGCTCGCGCTGCGCCGCAAGCCGCTGGAGGCGGTGGTGGCCGATGGCGAGCGCGCCGGCCTGCACCGGCGCCTGGGCGCGGGCAGCCTGATGGTGCTGGGCATCGCCAATATCCTGGGCGCCGGCATCTACGTGGTGACCGGCGCGGCGGCGGCCCACTTCGCCGGGCCGGCAGTGATGCTGTCCTTCGTGCTGGCGGCAATGGCCTGCGGGTTCACCGGGCTGTGCTATGCGGAACTGTCGTCGGTGATCCCGGTGTCCGGCTCGGCGTACTCGTATTGCCAGGTCACCCTCGGCGAGGGCGCGGCGTGGGCGCTGGCATGGATGGTGATCCTCGAATACCTGCTCGCCGCCGCCGCCGTGGCGGCCGGGTTCTCCGGCTATCTCACCAGCCTGCTCGGCGACCTGCACGTGCGGGTGCCGATGTGGCTGGCCACGTCCAGCGTCACCGCCACGCAACAGGACGGGCACACGGCGCTGGCCTTCAGCGGGGGCATCAACGTGGTGGCCGCGCTGGCGGTGCTGGCCGCCGCGGCCATCCAGATCGCCGGCGTGGGCCGCTCCGCGCTGGCCAACCTGGTGCTGGTACTGACCAAGATCGCGGTGCTGCTGGCATTCGTCGCGGTGGGCGCGCAGTTCGTCGATGCGGCGAACTGGCAACCATTCCTGCCCGCCAACGAAGGCGGCTTCGCGTATGGCTGGCCAGGCGTGCTGCGCGCGGCAGCGATGCTGTTCTTCGCCTACCTCGGTTTCGAAACCGTCTCGATGGCCGCCGCCGAGGCGCGCCAACCGCGCCGCGACGTGCCGCTGGGCATCCTCGGCTCGCTGGTGGTGTGCACGGTGCTGTACATCGCCGCCGGCGCGGTGCTCACCGGGCTGGTGCCGTTCCGCGAGCTCGGCGTGTCCGACCCGGTGGCGCTGGCGGTGGACCGCATCGGCTGGCCGGGCTTTGCCGGCGTGATCAAGATCGGCGCGCTAACCGGGCTGGGCTCGGTGCTGCTGGCCAACGCGTATGGCGCATCGCGCATCAGCCTGAGCATCGCGCGCGACGGCCTGCTGCCGGCGTTCTTCACCCGTGTGCATCCCCGGCTGGGCACGCCATGGCTGGCCAGCGTCGCCTTCGGCAGCGCGAGCGCGTTGCTCGCCGCGCTGCTGCCCATCGGCGTCCTCGGCGACCTGATCTGCCTGGGCATCGCCTCGGCGTTCATCGTGGTGTGCATCGCGGTGATGTGGCTGCGCTCCACGCGCCCGGCGCTGCGCGGCGGCTTCCGCGTGCCGCTGGGCGGGGTGTGGATCGGCCGCGCCTGGATCGGCGTGGTGCCCACGCTGGGCATCGCGATGTGCGTGGCGATGATGGCGCCGGTGCTCGGCGACATGTACGCGCAGGTGCGCCGCGGCGACCTGCTGCCCGCCAGCCTGCTGCTCGGCTACATCGCCGTCGGCGCGCTGATCTATCTCGTCTACGGCCAGCGCCGCGCGCGCCGGCAAGTGCAGGATTCCCACGCATGACCCCGCTCGACTTTCCCCTGGCCCAGGCGCTGCAGCTGGGTCGCCTGGACGCGCACGATCAACGGGCGCTGGTGCGCCGCGGCGAGCTTTCGCCGCGCGAACTGACCGCCGCGGCGCTCGTGCGCGCACGCCACCTGGACCCCGCGCTCGGCGCGCTGTGCCACGCCGACGACGCCGCCGCGCTGGCCCGCGCCGACGCCGTGGACCGCGATGCACCGATGGCCGGCGTGCCGTGGCTGCCGAAGGATTCGCTGCGCTATCCCGGCATGCCTACGCGCGGCGGCTCTCGCTCGCGCAGCAACGCGCCGGCCGCGGACGCCTCGCCGTTCGTGCAGCGCTTCGACGCGAGCGGGCTGGTGGCGATCGGCAAGAGCACGATGCCCGAGTTCGGCCTGATGGGCTCCACCGAACCGCTGCTCGGCCCGGTGACGCGCAACCCGTGGTCGCCGGCGCATTCGCCGGGCGGCTCCAGCGGCGGCGCGGGGGCGGCGCTGGCGGCCGGCATCGTCCCGCTGGCGCATGGCAGCGATGGCGCGGGCTCGATCCGTATTCCGGCCTCGGCCTGCGGCGTGGTCGGCCTCAAGCCCGGACGCGGCGCCACGGTGCCGGTGCGCGGGCGGCATGCCATCGAAGACCTGATTGTCGCCGACAGCCTGATGTCGCGCAGCGTGCGCGATACCGCCTGGGCCTTCGCCACCGCGCATCCGGACGCCGGCATCGACCTTGCCGGCCTGGCGCGCGCGCCCAGGCGGCTGCGCATCGGCGTGGTGGCCGATTCGCTGCCCGGCCTGGCGCCCGATCCGGCGGTGGCCCGCGTGCTGGAAGTGGCCGCGGACCTGTGCGCCTCGCTCGGGCACCAGGTCGAAAGCACGACGTATCCGCTGCCCGGCGCCGATGTCTGGCAGGCGCTGTACACGCTGTGGTCCCGTCTGGGCCTGGATGCGGTGGAGCTGGCCGCTGCGCAGGGCGGCGATGCCTTCGCCGCCGACGCGCTGGAACCGTGGACGCACGGGCTGGCGGACTACCACCGCCGCCACTGCGGGGTGGCCGAGCTGGAGCAGGCCTATGCGGTGCTGGCCGCGCTCCCGCCGGCGTTCACCGCCTTCCACCAGCGCCACGACGTCGTGCTGACGCCGACGCTGCGCACGCCGCCGCCGAGGCTGGGCGAACTGGCCCCGGATCGCGATTTCGACGCGCTGATGCCGGCCATGTTCCACTGGATGAGCTACACCCCGCTGCAGAACCTAGCCGGCACGCCGGCGATCTCGCTGCCGCTGGGCCAGGCCGGCGTGCTGCCGGTGGGCGTGCAGTTCGCCGCCGACCGCGGGCAGGAGCCGCTGCTGCTGCAGCTGGCCGCCGAACTCGAACGGGCCGCGCCGTGGGGCCATCGCTGGCCCGCGCATTCGGTGGCCACCACTTTGAAGGAGCCGCACTGATGGGACACGCCCGCGACAGCCGCTATGCCGCGCGCAGCCAGGACGACCTCCTGCGCCTGCTGGCCGCCCAACCCTTCGCCTGGCTGGTCTCGGCCGGCGGCGAGGATGCCGCGTTCACCCCGCTGCCACTGCGCGCCGAATGCGATGCCCAGGGGCGGTTGGTGGCCCTGCGCGGCCATCTCGCGCGGCGCAACCCGCACGTGGCGCGGCTGCGCCGCGACGGCCGCGCGCAGGCGCTGGTGATGGGACCGCATGCCTACGTTTCGCCGAGCTGGCTGGACGACCGCACCCAGGCGCCGAGCTGGAACTACGCCGCCGCGGTGTTCGAGCTGGACGTGGCGGTGAGCGAGGACGCGGCCGACATCCAGGCCGAACTCGATGCGCTGGTCACGCAGATGGAAGCCGGGCGCGCGCATGCCTGGTCGCTGGCGGAGATGGGCGAGCGCTATGCGCGGCTGGCGGCCGGCGTTACCGCGCTGTGCGGCGCCGTGCGCGAGGTCCGCGCGACCTTCAAGCTCGGCCAGGACGAGGCACGCCACGATTTCGCCCAGCTGCTGCTCGGCCTGCAGGCCGGCGGCGAGGATGCGCTGGTGGCGTGGATGCGCGATTTCGCCGGGGACGGCGCATGAGCCGCAGCCTGGATGCGCTGGACCCGCAGATCCGCCGCTTCATCGAGGAGGTCTGCCGCGAAGGCGCGCGCCTGCGGGGCGATGGGCAGCCCGGCTGGCCGCAGCGCCGCGTCATCGCCGCGCAGGCACGCGCGCCCTGGCGCGAAGGCGGCCCGCGGATGCGCGAGGTGGCCGACCTGCGCCTGCCGTCCACGCACGGCGAGTTCGGCCTGCGCATCCTGCATCCGCAGGCCGCCGCGCCCGCGCCTTCGCCGGCGCTGGTGTACCTGCACGGCGGCGGCTGGTGCCTATTCGGGCTGGACACGCATGACCGGCTGTTGCGCGAATACGCCGACGCGACGCGGCTGCCGGTGGTGGCCATCGACTACAGCCTCGCGCCCGAGCATCCCTATCCCGCCGCGCTGGACCAGGCGGTGGCCGCGCTGGCGTGGTTGCGCGAACACGGCGCTGCGTTCGGGATCGATCCCGCGCGGCTGGCGCTGGGAGGCGATTCGGCCGGTGCCAACCTCGCTGTCGCCGCCGCGCTGCGCTTGCGCGAGCAGGGCGAGCTCTCGCGCATCCATGCGCTGCTGCTGAACTACGGCGCCTGGACACCGGCGCTGTCCGATCACGCGCGGCGCACGCTCGGCACCGCCGAAGACATGCTGAGCGGCGCGGAGATGGACGAGTTCTGGGAGGCCTACCTCGGTGCCGATGCGGCCCGGGTGGCCGGGCCGTTCTCCGCCCCCTTGCTGGCGCGGCTGCACGATCTGCCGCCGGCGATGATGCTGTGGGGCGATCGCGACGTGCTGGCCGAACAGAATGCCCGGATGGCCCAGGCGCTGGCCGACGCCGGCGGGGTGGTGCGCACGCAGGTGTACGCCGGCGCGCCGCACAGCTTCATCGAGGCGATGGCGGTTTCCGACCAGGCGCGCGAGGCCGTGGCTCGCGGCGCGGCGTGGGTACGCGATCATCTTTCCCCTTCCTCCCTGCCAGGACACGCCGCATGACCTCGACGCTGCACCGGCTCCTCGCCGCCTGCCTACCGTTGGCCCTGCTCTGGCCGGGCGCCTCCGCCGCGCAGACCGCGGCGGAGCGGCCGACACCAGAGAAGATCATGGCGCTGCGCAGCGTCGGCGATCCGCAGATCGACCGCGACGGCCGCTGGATCGCCTATACGGTCGGCACGCCGCAGCCGCGGGGCAAGCCGCCGCGCAGCCGTATCTGGCGCGTGCCCGCGACCGGCCCCGCCGCCGCGCGCGAGCTGCCCGCGCCGGAGCGCGCCAGCGAGGAACATCCGCGCTGGACGGCCGATGGACGGCACCTGGATTTCCTCTCCAACCGTGCACTGCCCGGTTCGGTGCAGACGCCCGCGCTGGCCGGCACGCAGGTGTGGCGCGTGGATGCGCAGGGCGATGCGGCGATGCCGATCACCCGCTCCGCGCACGATGTCAGCGCCTTCGAGGTCTCGCACGACGGCACGCGCATCGCCTACCTGGCCACCGACGGCGTGGACGCCGACGCCCAGCGCGCGGCCGACGCCAAGGACGACGCAGTGCGCGTCGATCACCCCACGCGGTTCTCGCGCGCGTGGGTGCGCGACCTGCGCAGCGGCGATACGCGCGCGCTCACCGCGCCGGGCCTGCAGGTGCACGACCTGGCGTGGTCGCCGGACGGCCGCGTGCTGGCGCTGCGCGTCTCCGACGGCACCACGCTCAACGATTACTGGTACCGCTCGCGCGTGGTGCTGGTGGACGCCGGCAGCGGCGCGCTCGGCCAGGTGCTCGAAGCGCGCGCCTCGGCGCATCCGCTGCAGTGGTCGCCGGACGGCACGCGCCTGATATACGGCCACCTGGGCGACCACGGCATGACCGCCGAGATCACCGTGCACGACATCGCCAGCGGCCGCCGCACCGTGCTCGGCGCGGACTGGGACGGCACGCTGTGGCTGGCACGCTGGCAGGACGCGCGTACGCTCATCGGCCAAGGCCAACGCGGCGTGCGTGGCAGCTTCCTGCGGCTGGACGCGGCCACGGGCCGCGCGCGCGAAGTGGCGCGGCCGCAGATCCCGTTCCAGTCGTTCACCACCGCGCGCAACGGGCGCAGCGCGTACCTCGGCATACGCGACGACCAGCCGGCCGAGGTCTGGACGCTGGAGGGGGGCAAGCTCGCCGTTCGCACCGACACGCACCCGGAAGTCGCGCGCTGGGCACACGGGCGGGTGCGCGAGCTGGAATGGACCTCCTCGCGCGATGGCCTGCGCATCACCGGCCTGCTGGTCACCCCGCCCGATTGGACCCCCGGCACGCCGCTGCCCACGCTGGTGCAGGGCCACGGTGGGCCCGCGTGGGCATGGTGGTCCGGCTGGCTCGGCTCCTGGCACGACTGGGCGCAGCTGCTCGCCACGCACGGCTACGCGGTATTCCTGCCCAACCCGCGCGGGTCGGAGGGCGGCGGCCCCGCGTTCGCCGAAATGGCGCGCAACGATTGGGGCGGCGCGGATTTCCAGGACATCCTTGACGGCGTGGACCTGCTGGAACGCGAAGGCGTGATCGACCCGCAGCGCCTGGCGATCGGCGGCTGGAGCTATGGCGGCTACCTGTCCGCGTGGGCGGTGACGCACAGCGACCGCTTCAAGACCGCCATCGTCGGCGCGGGGGTGATCGACATCGGCGCGATGGCACTGACCACCGACACGCCGGACTACCTGCCGGGCTATTTCGGCGACCCGCTGGCGAACCGCGCCGTCTACGACGCGCACTCGCCCATCCGCTACGTCGACCGGGTGAAGGTGCCGGTGCTGATCCTGCACGGCGAGCAGGACAAGCGCGTGCCGCTCTCGCAGGGCGAGATGTTCTACCGAGCGCTGAAGTTCAACGGCACGCCGGTGGAGATGGTGACGTATCCGCGCGGCCCGCACTGGTTCTTCGAGCGCGAGCACGGGCGCGACGTGCAGCAGCGGGTGCTGGATTGGCTGGATTTGCAGTTGGGTGTGAAGCGGGCGCCTTGAACCGCCGCCCCGTGCGGCCCCGCACCGCGCAAGGAAGAAGGCTGCCTTCCGACAGCCTTCTTTCCTCTTCAGCGCAGCAGGGCGATCAGGGTCCGGTCGCGCGGGCGCCTCATTCATTGACCAGTTCCGCCCATACTTCGATGCGGAGGGCGAAATCAGGATTCCTTCTCAAGGAGCTGATGCCGCGCTGGAGTTTTGCCAAAAGACGCTTGCCAATCGGACCCTCGACTCAGGCATTTGACCGGAATTGCAAGACCTCGCCGTCTGGGCGCTGAAAAGCACAGTGGACGATGCCAGCCGAGTCTGTTGGCTTGATTCGCCATGGCGCCTTCAACGCCACGATCCAACTCGGATGCGCTTCGCAGTGGCAAACCGAGGTCGGTTTGCCGCCCTCTCCCGCGGGGGAGATGAACCGCCCCGGTCATGCCAGGTCAGTCGCCCAGCTCCCCACCCTCGGGAACCCATACGAAGCTGCTGTCCTTGGCTTTGATCCGCCCCGGCCCGGGAAAGGGGAAGTGCACTGCGTAGATGCGCAGGTTGCCCTCGGCAGCGCGTTGCAGCAGCGCGCGCCGGCTCGCCTGCGCCTGCGGCGCATTTTCGTCGTATTCCACGGTCCATTCCGGCCGCTGCACGGAAATCACGTAGTGGTGAGCCGTGTCTCCGAGATAGAGCAAGCGCTCGCCACCCGATGCGATCTCGTATGCACTGTGCCCGGGCGTGTGCCCTTCGACGGCCACCGAGGCGACCACGCCCGGCAGCACCTCCGAGCCGGGCTGGAAGGCCACGACTTTCGGCGCGATTACGGCAACGAGCGCGGTATCGCCATCGCGCTTCAGCGCCTCCCATTCCTGCGCCGAGAGGTGGATGCGGGCATTGGGGAAGGCCAGCGCACCTTCGCGCGTCAGCAACCCGCCCGTATGGTCCGGGTGCCGGTGCGAGAGGAAGATATCGGAGACCTGGGACGGATCCACGCCCGCATCGCGCAGCGAAGCCGGCAGGCGGCCGGCTCGCGCAAACGACGCATCCCCCGCTCCGGTATCGAACAGCAGCACCTGCGCCCCGTTGCGAACCAGCAGCGGCTGGATGCTCAGGCGTAGCGAATCGGTCGGGAGGTTCGCCGAGGCCAGCAGGGCCGCCACGTCCTCGACGGGCCGGCCGACGCCGAAGGTCTTGCCATCGTTGGGAACCTCGATGTCCCCATCCTTCAGTGCAACGGCATCAAGCGCACCGATCTTGAAACGGAACACATCAGGGTGGTCCGCCTGCCGCGCCGATGGCCCCATCGCGGCCGCATTTGCGTCGGTTGCGGCCGGCTGGGACGGCGAACATCCGGAAAGCAACGGACCGGCCACGATGGCAGCCAGGATCAAGGAAAACGTCGTCCGGCTCCTGGGGGCGCCTGGCACAAGAAAGGAGCGTCACTGTACAACCCGCCAAGGGCGATCGCACCGGTGGAAGAGCGCGAGCTGGTACAGGCGAGAAAGGTGGCACTGCCTCTGGGTGCCTCTGGGCTGGATGGAGCGCTCAACCGGGTTCGCCTAGTCCTGTCGAAGAATCCGCAGCAACGGGCTCGTCCGCACGCAAGCTCACTGCCTTCAACCCTTCGGGGAATTGTAGAGGTCATCGGAGGCGCCGCTCGAACGTCTGCACGATGGCTTGACGCCCCCGGGGGCTTTACGCAATGCGATAGAGCACAGGGGATGGTCGCAAGGCCAACCAAATGTTACGTTATAACCAATCGACGGCCTGGACCGTCGCTTTCCGCTGTCCCCTCCCTACCTGCATGCCCATGAAAATCCGCACTCTGGCGGCCGCGATCGCGGCTGTCTGCCTGTCCACGCAGGCCTACGCCCAGTCGGGCGATTCCGCCCTGACCCTGGGCAAGGTCGATGTCCACCAGCACGCCGACGGGCAGCTCACCGCGCACCAGGTGCTGACCTCGGTCGACGTGCTGGGGGCCGACCAGATCGAGGACAAGAACGTGTCGCAGAGCTGGGAACTGCTGGGCCAGATGCCCGGCATCCAGCTGACCGAAACCCGCCAGGGCGCGGAGTCCGGCAAGGTCAGCTTCCGCGCGTTCAACGGCGAGGGCTACCTCAACGCCATCAAGACGCTGATCGACGGCATCCCCAGCAACGTCAACAGCGGCAACCAGCGTTTCATCGACATGCTGTTCCCGCTGGAGATCAGCTACATCGAGGTGGTGCGCGGCACCAACGACCCGCGCTACGGGTTGCACAACATCGGCGGCAACGTCAATTTCGGGACCCGCCAGGGCGGCAACTACACCGATGCGCGCCTGGGCTACGGCAGCTACGACACCCGCAGCGCGCAGTTGGCGATCGGGCGCGAGGGCAACGATTTCGCGCAGAACTACTTCCTCGGCTACCAGGATTCGAACGGCTACCGGGCCAACGACGCCTCGAAGAAGTACGGCATCGGCGGCAAATGGTTCCATGGGAACCTGGAAGACGATGGCCTGCGCGTGGGCCTGACGGCGCGCGCCTACCACAACGAAGCCGAGGAGCCCGGCTTCATGACGGCGGCGGAGATGAAGGCCGACCGGCGCGCCTCGGAGCTGCGCAACCGCAACGACGGCGACGATCGCGACATGCGCCAGTTCACCGCGAGCGTCGATTTGAAGCTGGCCGACGCTCTCTACTTCGGCACCAAGCTGTACTACAACCGGTACGAGGACGACCGCCGCATCACCTTCAGCGACCTGCCGACCGGCAATGCCCCGCGGCAGCGCCGCATATGGGACGAGCGGCAGGCAGGCATGCTGGGCGCCCTGACCTGGAACGCCAGCGACGTGCTCACCCTGGAAGGCGGCTTCAACTACGAGCAGCAGGACAACCGCTACCAGCGCTTGCGCTTCAGCTATTCCGAGCCGACCGACTTCTGGACCACCCCGGCCAGGGTCCAGAACGACGAGCGGCACACCTTGGACAACTGGGGCGCCTACGTGCAGGCCATCTACCAGCCGATCGAGGCGTTGAAGATCGTGCCGGCCTACCGCGTCGACCGCTACGACGGCGATACCCGCCTGGTGGACGGCAGCACCGGCCGGCTGCAGCGCTACGGCAACATCGACCAGCCCAAGCTGAGCGTGGTGTACGCCCTGGCGCCCGGCGCCAACGTCTACGCCAACTGGGGCGCACCGCACAGGTCCTGACCGGCGGTACCGCCCCGGCCTACCTGACGCCCGGGCAAGGCGCGATGAGCCCTTCCACCAACACCGGCATGGAACTGGGCATCAAGTTCAGCCCGTTCCGGGGCGCGCAGGCGCGCCTGGCGGTCTGGCAGCAGGATGCCGAGAACGAGATCTCCAACATGCCCGCCACCGGCACCACGGTGCAGTTGGGCAAGACCCGGCGCCGCGGCGTGGACGCGCAGATCACCGCCCACCTGGGCGAGCGCTGGACGGCGTGGGCGTCGCACGCCTACCAGGAGGCCAAGATCGAGCACGATGGCCGCCTTGGCGTCGAGTCGCTGGAAGGCAACGAGGTGGCCGCCGTGCCGCGCTACATCAGCAACATCGGCCTGGACTTCCAGGCCACCGAGGCGCTGAAGCTGGGCCTGCAGGGCCGCGCGCAGGGCGATTACTACCTGGAAGAGAGGAACGTGGCCGGCAAGTACGGCGGCTTTGCCGTGCTGGACCTGAGCGCCCGTTACCGGATCAGCCCCGCGTGGAGCCTCGACCTGCAGGTGAAGAACGCCACCGGCCGCGAGTACGCCTATGTCTGGTACGACACCTTCTTCCAGGCCCGGGCGCAGCCGATGTTCTCGCCGGCCGCCGGCAGGCAGCTCTACGTGGGCATCGACATGAAGCTCTGACGGTCCGGCCGCGCAGCGTGGGCTGCGCGGCAGCGCCACGCTTCAGGCGCCGGGGAACTCGGCCTCGTTCATGTAGGCGATTTCCCAGGTGTGCCCGTCCAGGTCCTCGAAGCTGCGCTGGTACATGAAGCCGTAGTCCTGCGGCTCGCCCGGCTCCTTGCCGCCGGCGGCCAGCGCCTTGTCCAGGAGCGCATCGACCGCGGCGCGGTCGGGCGCGGACAGCGCGACCAGGGTCTGCAGTTCCTTGTGCGCGTCGGCGACGGCTTTCTTGGTGAAACCCTGGAAGAACGGGCGGACCAGCAGCATCACGTGGATGATGTCGCTGACCATCACGCAGGCCGCGTTCTCGTTGGTGAACGTCGGGTTGATGCCGTAGCCGAGCGACGTGTAGAAGGCTTTCGACTTTTCCAGGTCGGCGACCGGCAGGTTGACGAAGATCTGGGTGGGCATGGTGAGGCTCCTGGGTGTGTTGTTTGGCCGCGCGCGGCCGGTTGGCTGGGGGATCCGGGTGTACGGGGCTCAGCCGCGGACGGCCGCTTCGATCGTGGCGACGTCGATCTTCCGCATCTGCATCATCGCGTCGAACGCGCGCTTGGCGGCGGCGCGGTCCGGGCCGGTGAAGGCGTCGAGCAGGGCGACCGGGGTGATCTGCCACGACACGCCCCACTTGTCCTTGCACCATCCGCAATGGCTTTCCTGGCCGCCGTTGCCGACGATCGCGTTCCAGTAGCGGTCCGTCTCGGCCTGGTCGGCGGTGGCGACCTGGAACGAGAACGCCTCGCTCTGCGCGAACGCGGGGCCGCCGTTGAGGCCCACGCACGGGATGCCCATCACCGTGAACTCGACGGTCAGTACCTTGCCCTCCTTGCCCGACGGATGGTCCGCCGGCGCGTGATGGATCGCGCCCACCGACGAGTCGGGGAAGGTCTCGGCGTAGAAGCGCGCCGCGCCTTCCGCATCGTCGTCGTACCACAGGCAAATGGTGTTCTTCGCTGGCTTGCTCATGTGTTTGCTCCTTGTTGAATCTTGGCGCCGGGGCCGGTCTCAGGCAGCCTTCAACGGCCCGGCGACCTTGTAGGTGGTGATGGCGAGCCCGGAGGGCGTGGTTGTCGTATCGATCCGCTCGAACGCCCGCGGCGGCGTGCCCTCGGCGAAGAGGCGCTTGCCCGTGCCCAGCAGCACCGGGTAGACCGCCAGCACCACGTCGTCCACGAGCCCGTGCTCGAGCAGCGTCGAGGTCAGCGTGGAGCTGCCCCAGAGCACCAGGTCCGGCCCGTCCTGCGACTTGATGCGGCGCACGCCGGCGACGACGTCCGGCCCGAGGGCTTCGAACGGGCCCCACTGCAGGCTTTCCGGGCGGTGGGTGGCCACGTACTTCCTGGCCGCATTGAGCCCGTCCGACAGCGGGCTGCTTGGCGCCTTGGGCCAGTAGCCCGACCAGATGTCGTAGGTGCGGCGGCCGAGCAGCAGGTCGAAGCGCGGGCCCTGCGCGGCAGTGAGCGCGTCGCGCCCTTCGGGGGTGCGGTACGGCAGGGTCCAGTCGGCGTAGGGGAAACCGTCTTCGTCGGCGGAGTGCTGGATCACGCCGTCCAGCGAGATGTGTTCGAAGATCCTGAGCTTTCGCATGTCGCCTCTCCTTGTCGTGTGGGCGCGTCAGGCGGTGGGCTTCATGCAGTTCACCATCCACGGCTTGCCGTAGCGGTCGACCAGCATGCCCCAGCGCTGCGCCCAGAAGGTCTCGCCGATCGGCGCCACGACCTTCCCGCCCGCGGACAGCTCGGCGAAGATGCGCTCGGCCTCCTCGATGCTGGCCACGTCGATGTTGATCGTGGTGTTGTCGACCCCGGCCACCGCCTCCCCGCCGCATATGCCGGCGGCGTTGTCGGCGCCCATCAGTTCCGCGCCCTCGGCCAGCAGGTGGATGTTGGCGACCTGCGATTTCATCTCCTCGGGCATCGGCGGCGCGCCTTCCATCGGCGGCATGTCGCCGTAGCCCACCACCGACAGGATCTCGCCGCGCAGCACCCGGGCGTAGAAGTCGAAGGCCTCGCGGCACTGGCTGTCGGCGAACATCAGGTAAGGAATCAGCTTCATCGTGGTATCTCCGGCTGTCGTGGTCAGTGGGCGGCGTTGGCGCGGGCGGCGGCTTCGGCGAACACGCGCTGTTCCTGCTCGCGCAGTTCCGGGGTGAAGGCCTCGCCGAAATCCTCGGCCTCGAACACCGGGCGGATCTCGACCTCGGCGCCGCCGTCGAACGGGGCGCGCTTCAGCCATTCCACCGCCTCCTCCAGCGAGCGCACCTGCCACAGCCAGAACCCGGCGACCAGTTCCTTGGTCTCGGCGAACGGGCCGTCGATCACGCTGCGCTGCTTGCCGTCGAAGCGCACCCGCGCCCCGCGGCGGCTCGGATGCAGCCCCTCCCCGGCCAGCAGGATGCCGGCCTTGGACAGGGCCTCGTTGTAGTTGCCCATCTCCGCCAGCAACTGTTGCGAAGGCATGACGCCGGCTTCGCTATCGGCATCGGCCTTGACGATGACCATCACTTTCATGTCGTTCTCCTCGGTTAGGGCCGGGATTGCCGGCTTTCACTAGGTACGACGGTTGAGGATGGCGGAGATCGACAGGTGGCCGGAAATTTTTTTCTGGCCGGGTTTGTTGCGGCGCGTCATGGCGAGGCGGCAAGGGGAATGGCCCCGTCCGCGACCCTTTGCCCGGCTGCGGATCGCCGGTCCAGTTGCGCCGCCGATCCCGGCCTGGGTGGACGATCAGGGACGACTAACGGGGTCAGGTTGACTTCCTACGATGTAACGCGTCGACTTCCGATCAGATGTGGCGGTGCTACTCGATGTCGGCAATGGCGCTCTTCCGTCACGCTTGTCGGCATGGCTCGACTCCCGCGCATCGATCTTCCCGCCATCTCGCAGCACATCATTCATCGGGGCAACAACCGGCTGCCCTGCTTTCTTGAGGATGGCGACCGCGTTCGCTACTTGCACCCTGCTGCATGACGCCATGCTTGCCACCGGGTGCCAACTGCATGCCTACGTGCTGATGAACAATCACGTACATCTACTCGCCATGCCACCAGAGGCCGGAAGAGTCGGGAAGATGATGCAGCGTGCGCACTCGGCGTTGACGCCCCATCCATCCCGGCTTGCCCTTGGCAACGACCCAGTCGAACGATCCAGCGCATATCGCGCCTTGCTCGATGAAGCCCTGCCCGACAAATTGCTGGCTGACATCCGCATCCACCTCCAACAGCAGCGCGCCCTCGGCCATGACGCCTTCCGCGCGATGGTCGAAGCCAAGGCCCATCGCTACAGGTCGGTCGGCGGGCAATGCAGCTGCACCAGGTCGAGTGTGTCGGCCTCCAGGTTACGCAGGCTGCGGTCGATGGAGCCTTCCAGAGCCGATTTCCCTACGGAACGGCCGGTGCGGCCGAAGATTCTGGTTCGCATGGGGACAATGTACTCATGCGGCCGGCCGGCGTCCGAGCCGGGCATGCGGCCGAACGTCCGCCCGCCAACCGCCTGATAGCGCAAACCGCAACGCTACCGAATGCGCGCACCCGCATCTTCGTTCCGCTATCCGATCCTTGTAACATCCTGCCCTGGGGAGACCGTCATACGCAGACAAGGAGTTTTGCGATGAATGCGATCCACTCCAAGAGCGCGCTGCTGTACGGGCAGATCAGGCGCGCCCTGCAGTCGGGGCGTTACCTGCCCGGGCAGCGGATCGATCCGGCCATGCTCGCGGCCGAGTTCAAGACCAGCCCCACGCCCGTGCGGTTCGCCCTTTACCGCCTGGTCGGCGAGGGCCAGGTCGCCGACCATGGCCGCAGCGGACTGCACGTCCCGCTGCCCACCGAGATCGCCCTGCGCGACCTGTACGACTGGATGCAGCGCCTGATGCTGATGGCCTGCGATCTCGGCTTCGCCGCGGCGGGGTGGGCCACCGGCAAGGCGGAGCCCGCATCCGCCGACGACGACTTGGTGAAGCACACCTGGCAACTGTTCGACGCGATCGTCCGCGCCACCGGCCACCGATCCCTGCACCATGCCGTGAGGCAGGCCAACGACCGGCTGGCACCGATCCGCCGGGCCAAGCGGGGATTGATCGATCACGCCTGCGAGGAATTGTCGGAGCTGCAGCGGCACTGGCAGGAAAGGAACATCCCGGCCCTGCGAGTCGCGCTGCGCGACTACCACGAACGGCGCAAGGAACGGGTGCCCTGCATCGTGGCCCGGCTGAACGAGAGCCGCGACCGGCTCCACTGACGGCGGCCCGTCCTGTCGAATCCACGAAGACGAGTCAGAATTCTCCTGCCCCACGAAGAGAAAAAATCCGACAGCGCGGCGCGCCCTGCCGGGCTGCCATTCCCGGCCGATGCCATCCACAGCTCCTGATTCCCACGAGGAAGACACCATGAGCCAACCGAGTCCGCTACTGGCGGCGATCGCAGCCGCCATCCTCTTGCCGGCATGATCGACCGATTCGCCTCCGCCCGCTCCTGCCGCGGCCGGTAGCCATGCCGAGCCGCACGCGGTCCGCCGCGGCGACCGCCCCGGCGAATTCGTCTCCAACCTGATGCTGGGCCGCCTGCAGTTGGACGACGACCAATGCCTGCAGGCGCGGCCGCTATGTCTTCGGCGGCCCCGTCGTCACCCAGGACGAAATGAAGCAGCCGCCGACGCCATCGCCGCCTGGCCAGTAGCGCAAACCTGCCTCCGTCCCGCATGACCGCGGTCACACCTGGAAATAATCATCGGATTGCAACGCAATAATCATTTGAAAATCAAAAATCCTGCCTCCTACGCTGCATCCGCCATGAGGTCCATGGCGCAAACGTAGGAGACAGCGATGAACGCGAACGAGAACACCCGCACCAACCCGCAGGAAGACGTCGTCGTGCTTGGCACGGCCAGCGTGGAAACCAAGGGCGCCGGCGAGCCTGGCAACGAGATCCTCGGGTTCGTGACCGGGGTCGGAATTGCCGAATGACCGGCAGCGAGGCGCACCGCAAGGTGCGCCTCGACTTTCCGTCCGGAGACAACGCATATGCGCCCTTACCGCTTGCGCGACGGCCTGTCGTATTGCCTCATCGATGGCCATCCGCTGTTCCTCGATACCGCGGCCGACAGGTACTTCCGGCTTTCGGGCGATACGGAACGCGCCTTCATCTCATACATCGAACGCCCCACTCCTGATGCCGCCAAGCGCCTGGTGGATCGCAACATCCTGGCGGAGGGCCCGCCGGATCCAATCTCGACCGGCGCCGTGGTCCCGTCTGCCGAAGCCAGCGCACTGGAGCAGCCCTTCCCCTCCGCATCCTGCGGACCGCGCATGGCCGTCGAGGTGCTCGCCACGGTCTTCAGGACCAGGCACCGCCTGGGAACCCAGCGGCTGCAATCGATCCTGGACGGCTTGGCCGCATTCCGGCGCCACGCAGCCACGCGCACGACTACGACCGACGACGATGCCTTGGTGCGGCATGCCCAAGCATTTCTGCAGGTGCGCAGGCTGGTCCCCATCGAGACCTGCTGCCTCCCGGATTCGATCGCCATGGTGACCTTCCTCGCACGCAGGCACCTGCAAGCCCACATCGTCTTCGGTGTCACCCGCGACCCGTTCTCCGCTCACTGCTGGGCTCAATCCGGCGGCCTGGTCCTGAACGACACCTTGGGAAACACGCGGTCCTACGCCGTCATCCGGGTGGTCTGATGGCCCGCGCCTACCTCGTCATGGCGGACGCAGACCGCCTATCCGGCGGACCCGACCCGATGGAGCTAAACACTGTCCTGCAAGGCGCCGACATGCAGCTGCGCTCCACCTCCGCGACCTTCGCGGTATACACATCGGGCGAAACTCCCACGCTTCACCTGCCGGGTGGCGGTATCGTCGTCGGCGATCTCCACACCCGCAGCGGCACCGCCATTCGGCATGCGAGTCAGCTACCCGCCGCTTCTTCTGCTGCCGCGCTCCGCCGCCACATCCTGAAGAACTGCTGGGGCGACTACATCCTGATCCTTCCTGAGGCGAACGATCCCCGGTCCGTCGGCATCACCCGCAGCCCGTCGCCCGCCTGCGACCTGCAGTGCGTCTACTCGCTGGAAGAAGGCACGGGATTCCTGACGTCGCATATCACGCTTGCGGAGCGGCTCGGTCTCTGCCGGAGACGCGTCGATTTCGAGCAAGTCGCTCACCAGCTGGCGTACCCCGGCCTGAAAACCGCCCGCACGTGCCTGGCGGGCATCAGGGAACTGCTTCCCGGGTGCACGATTCACCTGCACGACGGCACCGCCCGCGCCAGCCTGGACTGGAACCCGTGGGAGTTCGTCGACGCGGGCAGCCGTCCCGCGGACCCGCACGAAGCGGCATCGTCCGTCCGCGATGCGATCGAGACCGTCGTCCATGCCTGGGCCGAGCAGGACGGATCCGTCCTGCTCGAACTGTCCGGAGGGCTGGATTCGTCGATCGTCGGCGCCTGCCTCCGGGAATCCCGCGCACGTGTGACCTGCCTGACGCTCACCACGCCCGTCCCAGGCGCGGACGAACGGGAGTATGCCGGCTTGGTCGCCGGCATGCTCGGCGTCGGACTGCAGGCGCAGGAGCTTCGCTACGGCGATGCGCCATACCGGTTCCCGCTCCCGCCGGATATCGTCACGCCGGTGATCGGGCCGCTCCAGTACGCGGTCGACCGCACCATGCAGGCTATCGCGGACCGCGAGAGCGTCGACAGCCACTTCACAGGCGGCGGAGGCGACACCGTCTTCGGCTATCTCATGAACGCCGCACCCGCCGCCGATGCCTTCCTGGGTGCGGGGTTGGTGGCCGGCATCCGGGCCGTCCGGGACATCTCGGCATTCCACCAGTGCACCTACTGGAAGGCCGCTCGCCTGACCTTGCGGAAACTCCGGACCCAGGGCGAGCCCTATGGCATCGACCGCAGCTTCTTGCCTCCGCGCGCGCGCGTTCCGGAGCCCGAACCTCATCCTTGGCTGTCTCCACCGGCAAGGTTCCTTCCCGGCGACCGGCAGCGCGTCCTCGAACTCAGCGCCACGCAGTTCTTCCGCGACAGTTGCCCCCGTGCGCTGGTGCGGCGGCTGAGGATGCCGTTGCTGTCACAGCCCGTCGTCGAAGCGTGCCTGAGGGTACCCAGCTGGATGTGGTTCCATGGCGGACAGAACCGCGCCGTCGCCAGGCTCGGCTTCGCGCACGCCCTTCCGCCCAGGATCCTCGCCAGGAAGAGCAAGGGCACCTTCACCGCCTATCTCGGCGCCTTGTACCGGCGGGAGCTGGCGGGGATGCTCGCGTTTCTCCTCCACGGCCAACTGGAAGCGCATGGCCTCCTGGATGGCGACAAGCTGCGCGCGCTCGCCAAGGGCGAGATGCCGCGGGGCGACAATGCGTTCATGCGGATATTCCAGCTGTGCGCCCTCGAGAACTGGGTCCGCCAGCAGTCGCCGCCTGGCGGGCCGGTGCATCGCTAGTCCGCGCCAGGCGCGTGCTGCCGCATTTCCCGCCAGCGGGCGTACTGCCCGGCCTTGGCGGGATCGTCGTCCTCGGCACCGAGCAGCCAGAACCGGAACCAGTCCAGGTTGCGCTGGTATACCGCCAGCTTGTGCCGGGGCTGGTACTTCTGGTGCGGCTCGTGGGGAAAGGCATGGACGTCGGCCCGTCGCATCCCGATCAACGGAATCGTGTAGTCGAAAGAGCCCCTGTATTCCTGCTCCGACATCTGCATCAGCACGGGCACCCGTACGCGCTCGACATCGAAGGCCGGCGACAGGGTCCGCCAGCGCTCCGGCGTTTCGTCCACCGCGCCAAGCTGCCAATGGCGGCGGAGCCTCGAGAAGTGCACCTGCTCCCACGGGCTCAACAACAGCCGCATCTGCGGAGAGACCACCGGGGTACCGATCGATATCGCGCGTGCCACACGCGAGTTCATCGCGGTCCACAGGGCGACTTCGGCCCCCATGCTCAGCCCGCCGATCCCGACGCGTGCCGGGTCGACCTCGCCGCGCGACGCCAGGTACGCCACCGCCCCCTCGATGGCGGCCCGTCCCTGCTCGTAGCGCTCGATCGCATCCTCCGCCGGCGGAGCGGCGTTGATGCACAGCGCGGCGATGCCGGCCCTGGCCAAGGTGGCAAGCGGCCACTCGTCGCCCATGCCACCGCGGACGAAGCCCGCGCACCGGTAGTACACGACGAACAACGGGGGAGGCACGGTGCCACCCGCCGCCGCAGGATAGAACTGGCCCGTGTACCTGCGGCCCTGCGCATCCGCCCACTCGACCGGACGCACGGTTGCGGACGTGGCCATGTCGTGGGCCAGTGCCGCATTCGGGTCGAACAGCACCCTGCGCTCTCCCGATTCCAGGCCGATGCGTTCCAGCCTGGGCGGGCGATCGGCCTCCGCGGCCACGCAGACCAACGCCTCGGAGGAAACAGCGCACGGCCCCGGGTCCCAACGCCCTCCCCCGCCGAGGTGGCCACGCGAGGCGACCACCGGCTGGACGTTGCCGCTGACGACGTTCCAGCGGAAGAGCGACTGGCCCAGGGCGTCGTCGGTCACCGCAAAGACGATCTCGTCGCTTCCAGGCCGCCACGCAATGGCCGTGATCTTCCCGCCAACGCACGGCGCCGCGGCACATACCACCGGCCGCCGAGCCCCCCGCCCCGGCAGCATCGCCAGCCTGATCTGCCCGACGGCGCCGTCCGGTCCATCCGCGCGCGCCAGGAACGCGATGCGCCCACCACTGCCCTCTTCCGCCACCTGCAGGACACGGCCAAGGTCCTGCGGAACATCGGCAGGGGCCACCGCACCCGCTGGGACACGGCCGGCGGCAAGCTCGATCGTCTCGCCCGTCGCCAGGTCGACCGACTTCCAGCGGTCCGGCACCTGCGACAGCAACGGGAAGCGCACCAGTTCGTTGTCCACGAGGCGCTGCGTGGCCAGCCGCCCCTCGTGATGGCCGGACCGGAACAGGGGGTCCCCGAGGGGAACGGTCCGGTCGATATGCACGCCGCGGTCGTACTCCTCCAGTTCCGCCTCCACCACAGCCTCGCGTGTCGCGCCCACGCCGTAGAGCAACGCAGCCCCGCCGTCGTCCAGCGAGAACCTGCGCACGTTCGCCGGATCGCGCGTGACGCGCCCGATGCGCGACCCGTCCACGGCCGCCCGCCAGATGTCCACCCGCCCGTCCAGCACCGCGCGGTAGAAGATCCACTTTCCGTCCGGCGACCACAGCGCGGGCTCGTTCCGGCTCATTGCGCCGCCATCCCGCAGGGGTGCGCCCGCCTCCCCAAGACGCCGAGGCGGCGACGAGCCGTCGACCGGCTGCACATACCAGACGGTGTCGTAGGTGTTCCGGTCGACGGACGCCTGCTCCGTGCGGAACGCCACCAGGTGCCCGTCCGGCGAGACGGAAAGCCCGGTGAAGTCGACCACCTCCACCAGCTGGCGCAAGGTGGCCGAGCGCGCGTCCGGCACGTGGACGAGCAAGGCCAGCGCGCCGGCCCACACGGCAGGCCAGGGGCTTGCGCGCATTGTCACCATTGCTTGGTCACCGCCAGGCTGAGGAATCGCCCGATCGCCGAGTAGTTGGTGGAGTCGTAGGGCGGTCGGTCGAGCGTGGTCGCCGCGTAGAGCGGCGGATGGCGGTCGAGGAGGTTCTGCGCCGAAAGCGCGATCTCCACCCCGGACAGGAAGCCCCGGCCCTCAGTGGCGTAGCGCACCGTGGCATCGAACGTGGTGAACGACGCCGTCTTCTCGCGGGCGACAGGATCCTCGACGCCGCTGGTGTAGTTGGAAAACAGCGACGCCGACCACCCGTTCACGTCCCACACCACGCCGAGCCGGCCGTTCACCCGCGCCGGATTGAAGATGGTGCCCGCCACGTCGTAGGCGGGCTGCGCGGCGGAGTTCTGCTGCGTGCTGTCCAGCCAGCTTGCCGCACCCCTTACCGTCATGCGCCCGGGACCGGCGTCGAACCGGTACGACGCCGACAGGTCCACGCCCCTGATGCGCTGCCGCGCCGCGTTCACGTACTGCGCGTACATGATGGCCGCCACGTTGCGGGGATCGAACCCGCCCACGTAGTCGTAGAAGGCGTCGGCCGAAGCGACGACCTCCTCCACGCGCTGCGCGGTCGGTGCGTAGTCGAAGAACTCCGCGTATCCGGGAATGAGCAAGGCGCGCCCATAATCCGTGATCGGCTGCACGACACGGTCCGTGTAGTCGATGTCGAACCACGTCACCTCGCCCTCCAGACCGGGCAGCGACCTGGGGTGGAACGCCAGCGACACGGTCCGTGTAGAGGCCCGTTCCGCCTTGAGGTCCGGATTCCCGCCCGCACGGTGCAGTACCGTGGCGCCGGGGTCGTACCCTTGGCCGCCATAGAAGGCCACGGGGCGCACCGCCACGGACCGGGGCAGATGCAGCTGAAGCAGGGTCGGCGCCTTGAACGACTTGCCCCAGGAATACCTGAACGTGACGTCGCCATTGGGCCCGTAGACCAGGCCGAGCTTGGGCGTGGTGACGCGCCCGAAATCGTCGTCGTCCTCGCCGCGCACCGCGGCGGTCAGTTCCAGGCGGCGGTTGCCCGGACCCGGATCCATCAGCGGAAGACTCAACTCCGCATACGCGAACCGGCTCTGCTGGCTGCCGCGGAACGCCTGCTGCTGATTGGTTCCGAGCAGATCCCGGCGGACAAGCTCGTTCCTGCGTCCACCCACACCGGCGGCCAGGCGCGCAAGGCCGCCTGGCGTCTCGAACAGCGGCCCCTCGCCCCCCGCCTCATAGGAAGTGGCTTCGTTGCAGTAGCACTCCATCAGCAGCGCCGTGCGTGCCCCGGTGGCGACAGCCACCTGGTACTGGTCCTGGAGGTGCTCGTCCCTGCCCCAGCTCCCGCCCACGGACAGCGTCCATTCCCCCAGCAGCGAGAACTCCAGGCCGGGCGCCACGAAGGACGTCTTCGTCTCCGGGGTCAGCGTGTTGTAGACGGGCCGGAGACCGGTGTTCCATTGATAGATCTCCTGCTTGCGCCTGGCATGGAGCGCATCGATCCGGAACTCGACCGAATCGGCGACCGCATGGTGCAGGCTGAGCAGCGCGCTGCGGAAGTCGCTCCCCGGGTACAGCGTATTGGGGTCGAACATGTGGTCCGTATAGCTGCGCTGGCGCGCGTAGACCGGATCGGTGGACACGTCCTTGTAGGCGGCGATCGCGCCGCCGCCCGGCCAGGTCGTGCCCGCCGTCAGGCTGTACTCCCGCGTCGCCAGCCCGCCCTCGGTCGCGCCACCGTACCGCAGGCCCACGGCCACGCCCTGGTAGTCGCGCTTCAGGACGACGTTGCCCACGCCGCCTACGGCGTCCGAACCGTAGATGGCCGAGGCGCCGTCCGGGACGATCTCCACCCGGTCGACGGCCTCCACCGGTATGGCGCCGATGTCGACCGCATGCACCACTCCGCCGTAGGCCAGGCGCCTGCCGTTGAGCAGCGTCAGGGTCGCGTCCGGGCCCAGGCCCCGCAGGTTCAGCGACGAGCCGCCGGTGAAGTTCTGGTTGGCGAGCCCGCCCACGCCCAGCGTGGCGCCCACGGCCACGCCGGGGTTCTGCCCCCCGCCGAAGTTCTGCGGCAGGCTGCGGACGACCTCGCCCAGGTCGGCGAAGCCTTCCTCCCGGATGCGCTCGCTGCCGATGGTGACCACCGGCGATGGCGTCGTGCCCCCGCGGATGCGGGTGCCGGTGACCGTGATCGTGCCCAGCTCCGTCGGCGCCGGCTCTGCCGCCGACGTGGTCGTCGGCGGATGCGCAGGAACAGTGCGGTCTTCTGGCTTGGCGCTTTCCCTCGGCTCGGTGTCCGAGGCGGCCTCCTGGGCCGAGGCCAGGCCGGCTGCGCCGGTGGCCACAGCAACAAGAGCAATGGATACGGCGTTACGTAGAGTGCTTGTCTTCATGCGGTGCCCTTTGTTTTTCCCCTTGACTGGCGCTGCACCCGTCGCAGCTCGGCCGCACTCTGGATTCCCCTCGCTGGTGCCACCGGCCTCAGGTGCTCAGGTATCGCCTCATCCCTAGCCACTTCCGGCGCTAGCCCCAGCCGAAAGCACAGGAAAAAAGATCGATAACTACGTTAAACGTAGCTATCCGTACACTACGTTTAACGTAGTATCGGGGTCAAGTGCCCATCCGGAAGCTTCCGGACATCGGAGTTCCGGGTGTGCACACATGGCTGAAAAACGACAGGCTTCCGTTTACGGGCGCCGCCTGCGCGAAGCGCGGGAGGCCCACGACATTTCGCAGCGCGACTTGGGCGTAGCAGTGGGGCTGGATGAGTTCGCAGCGAGCCCCCGCATCAACCGTTACGAGAACGGCGTCAACCAGCCAAAGCTGGGCATGCAGCAACTGCTGGCACGGGCTCTAGGGCTACCGCTGGCCTACTTCTATGCCGAAGACGACGAGCTTGCGCAGCTCATCGTCGACTTCGGCCGCAAAGACAAGCCGAGTCAGGCGCTCGCCAAGATCAAAAAGAAGAAGCGACAGCGGCGCCGGTAGCTACGTTAAACGTAGTATCGAAGCCGAGCATTTCCCCCGAATCTTCCCCTATAGAAGTTCAGGGTACATGCAAGCGTGGCCGAGAAAGGATCGCTTCCCGTCTACAGCCGACGGCTGCGTGAGGCGCGAGAAGCTCATGGCATCTCTCAACGCGCCCTGGGGATTCAGGCAGGGCTAGATGAGTTCGTCGCCAGCACGCGCGTCAATCGCTACGAAACGGGCGTACACCAACCCGACCTGCAAACCCTGCAGCGGCTGGCGAAGGTCCTCGGCCTGCCGGTCGCCTACTTCTATGCCGAGGATGACGAACTGGCGCAGTTGATCAAGGACTTCAAGCGCCAGGGCAAACACAAGCGCTGATACTCAGGAGACAGGACGTGTCTGGTTGCGCGTTGGCCAATAAATTCGACCCTATTCCGCGAAGCAGAGCCTTTCGGACAGGCTGTTGAGCCATAGGACCGCTTCGAGATATTGTAGCGACGGAGGCGCACCCAGGGGGAGTCATGCCGACAAAGCGAAAGGATGATCGCTATGAAACCGATCAGATGGATGGGCTGCGGCGAGAGCTGGTTGGCCCCTGGGCCCAAGAGAAGCACCAACGGCTGAAGCATTACGTGGATATCAGCCGCGCTGCCAGACGAAAATTCCAGGGAAACTCGACGTTCATCGACTTGTATTGTGGCCCCGGACGCGCTCGCGTCAAGGACAGCAACATTATCATCCCCGGAAGCGCCGTTGCGGCGGCAGTCGAAGCCGCTCGACATTCCCGCTTTGGGAAAATCTACATTGCCGACCTAGATAAAACCAACGTCGCGCATTGCGAACAGCGCCTTGCGCAAGAGCAGATTCAGCCCGTCTTTTCTTACTCAGACGACGCGGAAGTCACGGCACGCCTCATTCGACAACAGCTATCGCCATCGGCGCTGCATCTTGCGTTTCTCGACCCGTATAACATTCAGGCACTTCCTTTCTCGGTCATCCAAACTTTGGCCGAACTGCCGAGGATGGATCTATTGATTCATGTGAGCACCATGGACCTACAGCGCAACGTCAAGGCCTTCATGGCCAACGGAAAACTCGATCGGTTTGCACCCGGTTGGCACAACAGTGTGGATCCTGCCGCTCGTAACGATGTGGCACTACTATCGGTCTTTCATCATTGGTGTGGCTTGATCCGCGAACTGGGTTACGAAGAGGTTGGTGACCTCGTTGAACGCGTGTCGGGAACCAGAAATCAGCCTCTGTACTGGTTAGTACTAGCCAGCAAGAGCAAACTCGGCAAAGAGTTCTGGAGCAAAGTCAGCAACGTCACTCCGCAGCACCGACTCTTGTAGCAGGCCTGCCAGGTCCTATTCGGCTCGCTGCACGCAGCAGACCGATTAGCGCCTCGGCCCCAGCCTCGCTGCCATCCCAGCAGCTATCTAGTTCCGCATGCAAGCGCCTGTGCAGCGCCTGCTTCGCGATTGCCGGCGCTCTCCCTGACCAGTTGATGCCGGCGGCTGCGCACAAGCGAAGGACCGGCGGATCGGCATAGCTGAACTTGCCAGCCAAGATGCGGCTGATCTGCCCCTGCGACACCTGCGCAATCTGTTTCAGCTCGCGCTGAGTCATACCTTGCTTGCGGCGCCAAGCGTCAAGCTCCTCGCCTATTTGAAGCGCTGCCTCAGCTGGGACCGCTAACCTTTCGGTGGCCTTGCTCATGCGCATAATATGAGGACATAATACGCATATGTAAAGTCGCAGCCTATGCAACGTCCAGGCGTACCATTCGCCATCCGGAGGATCCGACCTTGACCACCTCATCGCGCATCGAGTGGACTGAGCAAACGTGGAACCCCATTGTGGGTTGCACAAAGATTTCAGCAGGCTGCAAACACTGCTACGCCGAAGTCATGGCGCGTCGGTTGAAGGCGATGGGCACACCTGGCTACGAAAATGGCTTCGCACTGCGACTGATTCCGGAACGCTTAGAAGATCCACTGAGGCGCAAGAAGCCCACGGTGTACTTCGTCAACTCTATGTCGGACCTGTTCCATGAGAAAGTGCCGGCGGCCTATATTGACCAAGTTATGGATGTCATCGCGCGCACGCCCTGGCACAGCTATCAGATCCTGACTAAGCGAGCCGCCCGCATGGCCCGCTACTTTCAATCCAAGGCGGTGCCGAGGAATGTATGGCTAGGCGTCTCGGTAGAGAACCGCCGGCATGGAGTGCCTCGCATAGACCATCTTCGTACCGTTGATGCGCATATCCGCTTCTTGTCCGTTGAACCGCTGCTGGAAGACGTGGGCGTGCTCGACCTAACTAATATTCACTGGGTGATCGTGGGCGGAGAGTCCGGGCCGAAGGCACGCCCCATGAAACCCGAGTGGGCAGAATCTGTCCGCCTACAATGCGAGGAGCAGGAGGTAGCCTTTTTCTTCAAGCAGTGGGGGGGATGGGGGGCAGATGGCAAGCGACGCGCCAAAGCTAAGAATGGACGTCTACTCAATGGCCGAACTTGGGACGAAATGCCTGCACAAGCTACCCTCTGAGGACTCAGCATGACTGAGTCGCGGTATCTCTGGGACGGCCACAATCCCGCGGTCATTAAACAGCATAGCGTCGCCAAGCTCGAAGTGCTTCGCGAGTACTTAGAGCGGCTAACAAAACCGCCTTGTACACCTGAGCGGTGATGACAAAATCGCCTGCATGGCACGTCGCAAAGAGATTCCCGCCGCGCTGTGGAAGCGCATCGAACCTTTGATCCCGCCCGTGA
>BNBA01000009.1 GCA_014654535.1 Xanthomonas boreopolis | reverse complement strand
GTCCATCAGCGTCAGGTAGGGCGCGGCGAACGCCCACTCTTCATCGGTGACGTCGGTCGGATACGGGCGTGGCGGCTTCATCCGCTTACGATAGCCGAGCCGGATCAAAGTTCATAACACGCTCTAGGGACGATGATCTGCGCCAATCCCCCTCATGCGGAGTAGACATTGGCTATGCCGTTGTCGCTTTGATGGGTTGGATCGAAGGTATGATATGGGCGTTCGTTGCTCATTATTAATATTAATCGATCTTGTCCAGATTCTCGTAGAAGAACCACTCATCGCGCTCGCTCGTAAGCGAATACAACGAATACTTGCGGGCCAGCATGGACCCGCCATCACGAATCAGGGGTTGCCACATCAGGGTAGCGCGGGAACGGGTCGAACGGGGCAGGACCAGGTCGAACGGGATCGAGAAGTAGATGCCCTTGTCGAAGCTGCCTTCGCCGAACTCCTCCGAGGAGATGTTGGTCTTGGTCGCGTACGCCCCCATCGTCACACCGTTGGAGAAGGTGCGGGCCACGTCCAGCGTGGCGCCCCAGTCCCCTGCCAGGTAGCGGCCCGCGCTGAGCGCAGCCAGCACGCGGTGTTCGCGGCCGAAGGCATAGTAGAGCGTTGTGTGTCCGGTAGTGACACTGTAGTCGCGCAGGCCGAAGTGCTGGTCGTAGTCGCGCTGCTTGACGCGATTGATGTTGGCGCTCACGGCCCAGCGTTCGCCCATCGGGCGGTACAGCAGTTCGCCGCCCACGCCGGCGTACATCCATTCCAGGTATCCCGCATAGGCCATGCCGTACAGGTCGCGGCCCAGCTTGCCGGCAGTGGTCAGCTGCAGGTTGGGCAGGGTGACGTCCGAGGTCGTCATGTACTGGCGCAAGTCGGTGCGGACACGTGGCAGCTTGCTCGGGGCGTCGTACTTGAACTTGTCGTAGTTGTTGAGCAGGTTGCCGCTGGCGGTGCCGGTCAGCCAGGTATTGCGATTGAAGAACCAACTGGCCGAATAATTGGCGGAGATGCGGTACAGGATGAAGGCGTCCGGGCCGCCCAGGTTCTGGTTGTAGCTGAGGTTGAAGCCGCCGCCGAAATGGCGGAGCGGGGCGCGATAAAGCACGTCGGTGCTGCGCTCTGCCGGGGCGTTGAGTTCGGTGCCCAGCTTGAGTTGGTCCAGGTCGATGCGATGTTCTGCGTAATCGACGAACTTCTCGCGATTGATGCTGGTTTCCGCGACGGGCATGCCCAGGCGCTTGTCGACGAGGGTGAACCACTCGATGTCGGCCGGCGAGGCATTGTCCAGGATGCGTGCACTGCGCCCCAGGCCTTGTGCCGGGTAGAAGTATCGCAGTTGCTGTCCGGTGACGAACAGTTCCGATCCCCGGCGCGAGATCTCCTCGACCTGAATGCCGGCGTTGTTGCGCAGCCGGCGCGCCACGTCTTCCCAGTCGGGTGCGGAGGTCGCGGTGATGGCGGAGGCCTGCATGGCCGGCCGCCCGGACAGGGCCTGGTTGCTGGCCGCCTCACTGCGCTGCAGGGTTTCGGGCGGTACGTCCAGCGGTTTGGGTGCCCTCGGCGAATGACCCGGGTTGCTTCGGAAGGTGACCGCGAACATGGCCGTGTTCCCGCGTTCCCAGCCGGCAGCGAGCTGGATGTTGCGGTTGAGCGTGAACACCGCGCCGAGGTTGAGCGGCGTGTCCTGCTTCTGGTTGTTGTTCTGCGGCTCGTGCTTGTAGTCGTTGCCGTCGTACTCGAGTTTTAGCTGGAGGCGGTCCCAGGGCGTCTGGTACACGATGCCGCCGAATACGCCGACGCGGCCGTGGAACATGCTCTTGCCGCTGATATTGCCCCATTCTCCTGCGGCGGTCGGGCGGGTCTTGAAATCCTCGTCGATCCAGCCGAGCGGGTTGCCGAAATCGCCGCGGTTGCCGATGTAGCCGGTCGCCAGGCCCAGGCTCGCGTCGATGGGGCCGAGACGCTTGCTGGCGACCAGGTACTCGCTAGAGAACAGGCCGGTGCCGCCCACGTCGCGCATGCCGAAGGCGATCTCGGGGACCCAGCGGCTTTCCCGCCAGAGCCGTACCTTGAAGTCGATCGACTTGTCCTTGTAGTTCTGGTCGCCGCTGAGGGATTCGGGGCCATAGCGGCGATTGCTGACGTTGATGTAGCGGAACGCGCCCTCCAGCCAGGGAAACGGCTGCATGACCAGGTTGTACCGGCTGTAGGGCGAAGTGTGCGAGGCGGTGAAGGCGATCTCGCCCTCATCGGCCATGCGGGCCGTTGGCGTCTGCAGCAGGCCGATGCCGCCCCAATCGCTTGCGGTGGGCGCGGGAGCTTGTTGCGCATGAACGACGGTGGCCGTGGCCATGGCCAGCAGGCTCAGGGTCAGGCGCGCCAGGCGCATGCCGGTTCGACGGTGCGGATGGGAAGGCTGCAGGATCAAAGGCTGGCTCCGGGCGCCGGCAGAACTTGGGTTGCGAGGAACTCGGCGAACTGTCGGTTGAACTCGGGGTCGACGGTACGCGTGGCGTACTCGGTCAGCGGGACGTAGAGGATTGCGCCAGGCGCCAACGGCTGTGGCGGGCTGCGGTTCCAGAGCGCGATGCCGGCGACCTGGACGTTGCCGTCGGGCTGGACGATGTAGGCGGTATCGCGATCGGCTGCGGGGTTGCCTGGGCATGCGCGCAGGTAGGCGAGCACGTCCTGCTCGGGAACGTGTTGCAAGGCGCAGGGTTGGACTACTGCGCCGACGACCTGCACCTGGGTCGGGCGAACCGGATAGATCACCCGGTCGCCCTCGAAGGCGACCGGGTTGTACTTGGGCTGGATCTGCAGCAATCGCAGCTCCAGCAATTGGCGTGGCGCCCGGCCCGTGACCGGCAGCGACTCCAGCCATGCCGACAAGGTGGCCGCAGTGTCGGAAATCGCTTTGTCGCCACTGTTGGCCAACTGCTTGAGGTCGTATTGCAGCCCGGCCTTCAGGCGTACCTGTTCGGTGAGCGCCTGCCGGCGCAGCAACGCGGCGCCCAGCACGTAGGCATCGGCGCCGGGGCGGGCGGCAGCTATGGCCTGGTCGATGCGTGCTTTTGCCGGGAGCTTGTAGAGCCCCGGCGCCCGGACCGCGCCCTCCACGCTTACGCCAATGGAGTCGGTCGAAGATGCTGTCTGGGCCGCCGCGGGAACCGCGGACAGGCAAAGCAGCGCGAGGACGGCCAAACGGGGTAGCGGCATTGGTCAGGAATTCGCGGGCAGGTAGGGCTTGAGTTGCTCGATCTCTACGGTTTGGCCGGGAGCCAGGTATTGCCGGCTCTTCCAGATGAAGCCGTTCTGGTCGGCCCAGTACACGTTGGTACCGGATATGCCAGGGCCTTCCAGGGTCTCCTCGTAGCGCACCAGCTGCAGCGTGCGGTTCGGCAAGGTCACGGTCTCCGTACCGATCCGGCGCAACTCTCCGGTGACGGGAACGTCGTAATGGTAGCCGGGCATCCAGTCGTAACGCCGCTGGACCTTCGCCGGACCTTCCAGCCGAGCCAGGTTGCGGAACGGATCTTCCCCCTCCACGCGCACATTGCTGTTGCGTCGCGAATCGGACATGCCGCTCAGCAAGCCGTTGCTCTGCAGGTAGAGCACGGCTTCGCGGCCTGCCATCCAGGCTTGGCGGCCTTCGTCGACATAGCCGAGGATCAACACCCCGCTGATATCGGAGGAATGCAGCAACAACTGGGGGTACGGAACGGCATCGACCTGTTGCGCCGTAGGCGTGATGTCCTGGCGCTTGAAGGCCAGCCGGATCGCATCGGTCGTTGCGCGGCTGACCGAAGTGCAACCGGCAACGACGAGCATCGCCATCGCGATCGATGCGCCGAACCCGATCCGCGCCAAGGTGGAAAGAGACTGCCGGCCCCCGGCTTTCATGTCAGTTGTCCAGGTCGTTCTTGGCGCTGGCCGCATTGGAAATGATGCTGGTGAACGGCAGCAACTGGTTGATGAAGCGGCTCCAGCGCGTCACGCCGGCAGCCCCGACGAAGATCACGTCGCCCGGCTGGACCTGGAACTGGCTGGCCACGGCGAATGCGGTCGGGGAGCGGGCCTCCAGCTGATAGACCACGGACGGGTGCTGCTGCAGGTCGCGGCTGCCGCGGATCACGTAGACGGCATCGGCCTTGGCCGTGGTTTGCGCGAGGCCACGGGCGCGGCCGAGCGCCTGGCTCAGCGAAATGTCGTTAGTGCGGAAGCTGTAGGCACCCGGTTGGCCGACTTCGCCGACCACGAACACTTCCTTGCGGTCCAAGTAGGGTACGTAGATATTATCGCCGTTCTTTAGGTAGATCTGGCGGCCGCCGCTCTGCTGGGCGAGGCGTTCCAAGTCGAGATTGTAGGTAACACCATCGCGCGTGAGTTTGATGCCGGACAGATCTGCCTGGGCCTGGTTGAGACCGGCTTGGCTGATCGCATCGCCCAACGTTAGAGGGACGGTGCTCATGGGCATCGTGATCGAGCGCTCAGCTGCACCGGTGATCCAGACACGATGCGATGCGTAGTTTAGAATTGAGACGTCCACCTGCGGTGCTTCGACGTATTTGGCCAAGCGTGCGCTGATGTCTTCGCGCAGTTCCATTGGCGTCCTGCCGGCGGCCTGGATCTTGCCGATGTAGGGATAGAACAACGTACCGTCAGCCTGTACTAGGCGACCGGCCATCGTGGCTTGCTGCTGGGGACCAGCAGGCACGGTCAGTTCCGGATGATCCCAGACGGTGATGTACAGCGAGTCGCCGGGACCGATGCGGTACGCGTCGGGCTGGTAATCGAGCAGGGCGGCAGGCAGGATGTCATTCTGCCGGGCGGCGCGGTCCATCGCGATCAGCTTGGGCGTGATCGGGACCAACTCCAGCTTGCCATCTTCGCTGTTGGGTTGGTCGCGGCTGATGTCGCTGCTGCGCAAGTGTTGGCCGGGGGACCAGATGCAGCCTGACAGGGACAGGGCGGTCGCCAGCGCGGCCGAAATACGGAGGTAGGTCATCGGAGTCTTGTTCATGGGTGGACGCCAGACATAAAAAACCCTCGCCAAGCTGCGCCCGGCGAGGGCCTCTTGATTTGCGTGACGAGCTGGATCAGCCGCCAGTACCACCCGTGCCGCCGGTACCGCCCGTGCCCGGGCCACCCGGGTTGCCCGGACCACCCGGATTGCCTGCATCGTTCTCGTTGCTCGAGCTGTCGCCGACGACGCTGTACAGCACGGCGGCAGCGGCCACGCCGGAGTAGATCCAGGCAGCGGTGTTGATGGTCGAATAATCGGCAGCAGCGGCACCCGCCGGTTGCGGCGCGGCGCCGGTGTCTTGGTTGTCCTGCTGGGGAGCGGCCCACACGGGCGCCGACAGAGCCATGGCGATGGCCGTGACGATGAGTTTCTTCATGAGTGGCTCCTGAAAATCCGTATGGGAGAGATTGACACTCGGCAGGTTGGCGTAAATTTCGAACTATGTCAACGGGTTGATGCGTTCCTGGGCAGGCTTGGCTGAATGCGTGTGCAGCCAGTCGCGGGTATGGATCTCATGTCGGCCTGAGAGCGCCTTGGCCACGGCGATCACCGCGCCGTGGGTGCTCAACGAAGAGGGCAGCGCCAGGATCAGGACGACCACCGCCGAAGGCGCCGCCGCCAACCAGCGCCAGGCCGGCAACGGCGGCCTGTGCCACGGCCAATGGCGCAGGACCAGGATCGAGCCGGCTGCTCCCAGCAGGAATCCGCCGACCACTTCGGAGAGCGAATGGGCCTGGAGCGGAAGCCGGGACCAAGCGATGAGCGCGGCCAGTGCGAAGCCGGCCAGGGGAAGCCCGCGCGCGGCCTTCCGGCCGGTACCCAGCACGGCGAACAGGAGCGGGTAGATGCAGGCCGACATCGCGGCGTGGCCGCTGAATCCGGTGAAATCGAGTGCAGCCGAGCCGATGCCCCAGCCCATGAAGGCGATCTTCGAGGCCAGCACCACCATCGAGGTCGACAGGATCGCAAGACCCAGGTGCACGGCGGTCCGCCCAGGCAAGGTCCTGGAGTGCCAGGCGATGGCGATGAGCAGGGCCGCGGCGGGCAGCAGCCATTTGCTGTTGCCCAGTTCGGTGACCCAGGTCCAGGCGTGGGGCATGCGGGTGGATCGAAGAGGTGGCCGCCGAGCATAGGCGGTACGGCATGGCTGGAAAATGAGCGGGACGACGGGCGGCCGACACTTCGTGACGTTTGGAGCCTTGATTGATGCCGGCCGATGCCGCATTTCGCGTGCAGGATCATCCGGGTGGAGGCGATGGTCCCGGTCGTGCCGCCAACGATGCGGGCGGGGCGATCCGGTCAGGACGCATCGCGATCCCCGGGAAATGAATGTCAGCGACTGAACAGGTACAGGAAAGCGTCACGGTCAGGCTCGATGTATGGCTTTGGGCGGCGCGCTTCTTCAAGACGCGGAGTTTGTGCAAGCAGGCCATCGAGACGGGCAAGGTCGAGGTGGGCGGGCAGCGGCCCAAGTCGTCGCGCGCCGTCCGGATCGGCGAGCAGGTGCGCATCAGTCGGGGCGACGAGGTATTCGAGATCGTCGTGCGCGGGCTCAGCGAGCAGCGGGGGCCGGCATCGGTGGCGCAGCAACTGTATGAAGAAAGCGAGGCATCGCGTGCGCGGCGGGCCGAGACGCGGGCGCTGCGCGCCGCCGAGCGCACCGGCTACCAGCCGCCGGAACACCGGCCTGACAAGCGCGCGCGGCGCCTGATCCGCGCGCTGGGCGACATCGACGCGATGTAGGAGCGTACGAACGGAACGGCCGGGGTACGCCCGGGCCGCCATGCGGCGGTACCGGAAGCGCCTGCAGGTACGGTAAGCGCTGATCTTGCATTGGACGCAGCAAAAAACGCCCCGGCCAGGCCGGGGCGTTCCCGTTGCTCCCTTTGCCGAGGGATCCGTGGTCAGGCCAGGTCGAAGCGGTCCAGGTTCATCACCTTGGTCCAGGCCGCGACGAAGTCGTGGACGAACTTCTGCTGCGCATCCGAACTCGCGTAGACCTCGGCCACCGCGCGCAGCACCGAGTTCGAGCCGAACACCAGGTCGACGCGCGTGCCCGTCCATTTCGGCGCGCCGGTCTTGCGGTCGCGGCCTTCGAACACCTCGCGTGCCGGCGAGGTCGGCGCCCATTCGGTGTTCATGTCGAGCAGGTTGACGAAGAAGTCGTTGCTCAATACCCCGGGCCGGTCGGTGAACACGCCATGCCGGGAGTCGCCGACGTTGGCGCCGAGCACGCGCAGGCCGCCGACCAGGACCGTCAGTTCCGGCGCGGTGAGCGTGAGCAGTTGCGCGCGGTCGATCAGCAGGTGTTCGGCCGGCACCACGTAACGACCCTTGAGGTAATTGCGGAAACCGTCCGCGAGCGGTTCCAGCGGCGCGAACGAATCGACGTCGGTCTGTTCCTGCGAGGCGTCGCTGCGGCCCGGCGAGAACGGCACCTCGATCGGCACGCCGGCCTTCTGCGCTGCCTGCTCGACGCCCACGCCGCCCGCGAGCACGATCAGGTCGGCCAGCGAGACCTTCCTGCCGCCGCCCTGCGCGGCGTTGAACTCGTTCTGGATGCCTTCGAGGGTCTTGAGCACGCTCGCGAGCTGCTGCGGCTGGTTGACGGCCCAATCCTTCTGCGGCGCCAGGCGGATGCGCGCGCCGTTGGCGCCGCCGCGCTTGTCAGAGCCTCGGAAGGTGGAGGCGGAAGCCCAGGCGGTCGAGACCAGTTGCGGGATCGTCAGCCCCGACGCGGCGATCTTCTGCTTGAGCGAGGCGATGTCCTCGGACGTGACGAGCGGATGGTCGACCGCGGGGATCGGATCCTGCCAGATGAGCTCCTCGGCCGGCACCTCGGGGCCGAGATAGCGCGCACGCGGGCCCATGTCGCGGTGGGTCAACTTGAACCAGGCGCGCGCGAAGGCGTCGGCGAACTGGTCGGGGTTTTCCATGAAGCGCCGCGAGATCTTCTCGTAGGCCGGATCGAAGCGCAGCGACAGGTCGGTCGTGAGCATGGTCGGGCGCCGCTTCTTCGACGGATCGTGGGCGTCCGGGATGATCGCCTCCGCATCCTTGGCGACCCACTGGTGCGCGCCCGCAGGGCTCTTGGTCAGCTCCCACTCGTACTTGAACAGGTTCTCGAAGAAGTGGTTGCTCCACTGCGCCGGCGTCTGGGTCCAGGTCACCTCCAGGCCGCTGGTGATCGTGTCGCCGCCCTTGCCGGTACCGAACTTGTTCGACCACCCCAGGCCTTGCTGCTCCAGTTCGCCGGCTTCGGGCTCGGAGCCCACGTTGTCGGCCGGGCCGGCGCCATGGGTCTTGCCGAAGGTGTGTCCGCCCGCGATCAGGGCGACGGTCTCCTCGTCGTTCATCGCCATCCGGCCGAAGGTGTCGCGGATGTCCTTGGCGGCCAGCAGCGGGTCGGGATTGCCGTCCGGGCCTTCCGGATTGACGTAGATCAGGCCCATCTGCACCGCGGCAAGCGGGTTTTCGAGATTGCGCGAATGCACGTCGCCATCGGCGGCGTTGTCGGTCACCAGCACGCCTTCGTCGCCGGGCTTGTCCACGCCTTCCGAGCCGTGCGCGTAGCGGACGTCGCCGCCCAGCCAGGTGGTCTCGCGGCCCCAGTACACGTCCTGGTCGGGTTCCCAGGTGTCGGGACGGCCGCCGGCGAAGCCGAAGGTCTTGAAGCCCATCGATTCCAGCGCGACGTTGCCGGTCAGGATCATCAGGTCGGCCCAGGAGATCTTCTGGCCGTACTTCTGCTTGATCGGCCACAGCAGGCGGCGCGCCTTGTCCAGGCTGACGTTGTCCGGCCAGCTGTTGAGCGGGGCGAAGCGCTGTTGTCCGCGACCGCCGCCGCCACGGCCGTCGCCGATGCGGTAGGTGCCGGCGCTATGCCAGGCCATGCGGATGAACAGCGGCCCGTAGTGGCCGAAGTCCGCCGGCCACCAGTCCTGGGAATCGGTCATCAGCGCGTGCAGGTCGTTCTTGAGCGCCTGGTAGTCGAGCTTCTTGAACTCCTCGGCGTAGTTGAAGCGCTTGTCCAGCGGATTGGACTTGTCGGAATGCTGGTTCAGCAGATCCACGCGCAGCTGGTTCGGCCACCAGTCCTTGTTCGTGGTGCCGCCACCGGCGGTCTGGTGGAAAGGGCACTTGGCTTCGGTTGTCATGGCTTCTCTACCTGGTTCGTACGCACTTGGGTGACCGCTCGGTATCCGGTCCGGGAGCCGGGCACCGGGGAACGGATGTTTCAGTCGTGGCGCTGCAGCTGTACCGGATCGGACAACGACGGGGCGTGCGGGGCGAGCATGGGCCAAGCGGGTGCGGCCGCCGGAGCATGATGGAAGATCACGGCATCCGGAGAGTTGGCAAGACGATCGATCGGCGGGCTCATGGCGGGCTCCTCACGGTGCAGACACGATAAGGAGCGCCGATCGTTTGTTGAATTCGAATAATTTGAATATTTCAATAGTTCTCGGCTATGGCATGGAGGCGCTCGCCATGCGGCGCCTCCAGCCCAGAACAGCCGAGCCTAGCGGTTGCCGCCCAGCAGGCTGCCGCCGATCTTCAGCAAGTCGCCGACGCCGAGCTGGCCGTCGCCATCCTGGTCCAGTACCTGCCCGAGCAGGCCGGACACGCTGCCGTCGGCGCGGGCCTGCTGGTGCTCCTGGCCGAGCGCCTGGCTGAGCTGGCCGACACTGCCGCTGCCGCCGCCAAGGAAGCGCTGGGCGAGGAAGGACATCACGATCGGTGCGAGGATCTGCAGCAACTGCCCGGACTTGCCGCTATCCAGGCCGGTCGCCTGGCCAAGCCCGCTGGCGGCCTGCTGGGCGTTGCCGCCGAAGATGTGGCCGAGGATGCCGGCGCCGTCGGTCTGTGGCGTCGAAGCGCCGCCGAGCACGGAACCCAGCAGGCCGCCCAGGTCGAGACCGCCGGCGGACGCGCCGGCATGGTCGCGTTGCAGGGCGCCGAGCAGGGCCTGCGCGCCTTCCGGCTGCTGGGCATTGCGGCCCAGCGCGCCGAGCAGCAGCGGCACCGCGCTGGAAACGGCGGACTGCGCCTGGTTCGGGTCCACGCCCAGTTGCGAGGCGATCTGCTGGATCCCGGAACCTTGCAGCTGCTGCAGCAGGCTGCCGGCAAGCGAGGGGTTGTTCATGGCGTTTCCTGGGCGATGCCGGGGACGGCGGGACACCGAGCCTAGCAGAACGGCATGTCGCCGGAACGAAGGGCCAGGGGCGTCGTCATGGCTGCCCGGAGCGCCTGGGCGAACGCCTGGCGGCGGGTCCCGAGAGGTCGCCGGCGGCCCGGTGCCGGCCTTCGTTGCGGGTCCTGCGCCTGCATGTCGAGGCTATGCTGGCAAGTCCGCCATGGAGCCCGCGCATGACCGTTCGCGCCACCCGCCTGCTGCACCTGCTGGACGAACTGCGACGCCGGCGCGCGCCCGTGCGCGGCGCGCAGCTGGCGGAGCTGCTCGGCGTGAGCCTGCGTACGCTGTATCGGGACATCGACGCGTTGCGCGGGCAGGGCGCCGATATCGTCGGCGATCCCGGCGTCGGCTACCAGCTGCGCCCGGGATTCCTGCTGCCGCCGATGATGTTCTCGGCCGAGGAACTGGAGGCGTTGCTGCTGGGCGCGCGCTGGGTGGCCTCGCATGCCGACCCGGAGCTGGCGGCGGCCTCGGTCCGGGCGCTGGACCGCGTGGTCGGCACCTTGCCCGACGGCCTGCGCCTGCAGGTGGAAACCAGCGGGCTGTTCGCGCCCGACTGGAGCCCGGTGCCGCCCGAACCGTGGTTGCCGGTGCTGCGCCGCGCGATACGCGATGGCCACGTGGTGCGGCTGTGCTACGGCGATGCGCAAGGCCGGTCCAGCGAGCGGAGGATCTGGCCGTTCGCGATGGCCTTCCTCGCCGACATGCGCCTGTTCGCCGCCTGGTGCGAGATGCGCGCCGATTTCCGCCACTTCCGCGCCGACCGCGTGCTCGCCCTGGAGGATACCGGCGTGCGCTACCCGGACCAGCGCCACCGGCTGCTGCGGCGTTGGGAAAAGCTGCGCTTGCGCCGGCGATTGCCGGGTCCGGTCGCAGACTGCTGACAGCGGTTGTCAGCAGCGGGGGAACACACTGTCTGTTCCTTCCGATGCCCAATGCAGGAGCACGCCATGAGCAGCAAGCTGACCTTCTACACCCATCCGATGTCCCGCGCCCGCATCGCGCGCTGGATGCTGGAAGAGACCGGCCTGCCGTACGAGGAGGCGGTGCTGGACTTTGGCACCACGATGAAGTCGCCCGAGTACCTGGCGATCAATCCGATGGGCAAGGTGCCGGCGATCCGGCATGGCGATACGGTGGTCACCGAGAGCGCCGCGGTGTGCGCCTACCTGGCCGAGCTGGTGCCGGAGAAGCGGTTGGCGCCGCCCGCGGGCTCGCCCGAGCGCGGCGACTACTACCGCTGGCTGTTCTTCCTCTCCGGGCCGGTGGAGGCGCTGATAACCGCCAAGCACGCCGGCAAGCTCGCGCCGCCGATGAACGCGGGCTACGGCTGCGAGCAAGACGTGCTGCGCACGCTGGAGCAGGCGGTGGCCGGCAAGACGTATCTGGTCGGCGACCGGTTCACCACGGCCGACTTGATGATGGCCTCCTTCCTCAACTACTACATGATGATCGGCGCGCTGGAGAAGCGGCCGGCGTTCGAGGCCTATGCCGCGCGGCATGCGCAGCGCCCGGCCGCCATCGCGGCCAACGCGCGCGACGACGCGCTGGCGCCCGCGCATCCGAATCCCGCGATGTGACGCCAGCAGTGCCGGCCGCTTCGTGGAGGCGGCCGGCGCGTCGATGGAAGCGCTCCGCGCTACAGCAGCGACTTGACCCGGTAGAGCGCCTCGAGCGCTTGCTTGGGGGTCAGCTCGTCCGGATCGAGGGCCTGCAGCGCGTCCAGCGCGGCGGAGTTCGGCGCGAACAGGCCGAACTGCTGGGGCGCGTCCAGCGCCTGCGGGGCCATCTGCGCGGCATGGCTTTCGCTGCCGCGCTGCTCCAGTTCCGCCAATCGCCGGCGCGCCTGCGCCACCGTGGCCCTGGGCAGCCCGGCCAGCGCGGCGACCTGCAGGCCGAAGCTGCGGTTGGCCGGCCCGTCCTTGACCGCATGCATGAACACCAGCGATTCGCCGTGTTCCACCGCGTCCAGGTGCACGTTGGCGATGCCGCTGGGGCCGCCCTCGAAGGTCTCGTCGGCCAGCGCGGTCAGTTCGAAATAGTGCGTGGCGAACAGCGTGTAGCAGCGATTGACGTGCGCCAGGTGCCGCGCCACCGCGTCGGCCAGGGCCAGGCCGTCGTAGGTCGATGTGCCGCGGCCGATCTCGTCCATCAGCACCAGCGAGTGCGGCGTGGCGTGGTGCAGGATGTAGCTGGTCTCGGCCATCTCGACCATGAAGGTCGACTGGCCCTTGGCGAGGTCGTCGCCCGCGCCGATGCGGGTCAGGATGCGGTCGATCGGGCCGATCACCGCGCGCGTGGCCGGCACGTAGCTGCCGATGTGCGCCAGCAGCACGATCAGCGCGTTCTGGCGCATGTAGGTCGACTTGCCGCCCATGTTCGGGCCGGTGATCACCAGCATGCGGCGATCCGGGTGCAGGTCCAGGTCGTTGGGCTCGAACGGATGCTCGCGCACGGCCTCGACCACGGGATGGCGGCCGCGCTCGATGCGCAGGCAGGACGCGGTCTCCAGTTCCGGCCGGGACCAGTCCAGCGCCTGCGCGCGTTCGGCGAAACAGGCGAGCACGTCCAACTCCGACAGGGCCGCCGCGCAGCGCTTGAGCGGTTCCAGTTCGGCGCCGAGCGTGTCCAGCAGCTGCTCGTACAGCAACTTCTCGCGCGCCAGCGAACGCTCGCGCGCGGACAGCACCTTGTCCTCGAACGCCTTCAGCTCCTCGGTGATGTAGCGCTCGGCGTTGGTCAGGGTCTGGCGGCGGGTGTAGTGCACCGGCGCCTTGTCGGCCTGGCCCTTGCTGATCTCGATGTAATAGCCGTGCACGCGGTTGTAGCCGACCTTCAGGGTCGGGATGCCGCTGCTTTCGCGTTCGCGGACTTCCAGGTCGATCAGGAACTGGTCGGCGTGGGTGGAGAGCCGGCGCAGCTCGTCGAGCTCCGCGTCGAAGCCCTCGGCGATCACGCCGCCGTCGGAGAGCTTCAGCGGCGGCTGTTCGGCGATCGCCGAGGCGAGCAGGTGCGCGGTCGCGTCGTGCTCCCCCAGCTCGGCATACAGCGCCTGCAGGCGCGGCGAGTCCAGCGACTGCAGGATCGCGCGGACTTGCGGCAACAGCCCCAGGCCATCGCGCAGGGTGGAGAAGTCGCGCGGGCGCGCCGAGCGCAGCGCCACGCGGGTCAGGATGCGCTCCAGGTCGCCGAGCGCGCGGAAGGCCTCGCGCAGGTCGGCGTCCGCGCCGCGGTCGATCAGCGTGCCTACCGCGTCGTGGCGCTGGACGAGCACGTCGCGCAGGCGCAACGGGCGGTGCAGCCAGCGGCGGAGCAGGCGCCCGCCCATCGGCGTGACGGTGCTGTCGAGCACGCCGAGCAGGGTGTTGCGGGTATCGCCGTCGACGCGGGTGTCGAGTTCGAGGTGGCGGCGGGTGGCGGCGTTCATCGCGATCGCTTCGCCGGCCACTTCCATCGCGATCGAGGTCAGGTGCGGCAAACGCTGTTTCTGCGTTTCCTCGACATAGCCGAGCAGCGCGCCGGCCGCGGCGGTGGCGCGCGGCTTGTCGTCGATACCGAAGCCGGAGAGGTCGTGCAGCTTGAAGAACGCCAGCAACTGGCGGCGGCCGCTGTCGGCGTCGAACAGCCACGGCGGACGGCGCCGCACGCCGTTGCGCTGGCGCAGGAATTCCGGCCAGGCTTCCTCGTCGGGGATCAGCAGCTCGGCCGGCTCCAGCCGGGCCAGTTCGGCTTCCAGCGCATCGTCGCTGTCGACCTCGTTGACCAGGAAACGGCCGCCGGCCAGGTCGGCCCAGGCCAGCCCGTAGCCGGTCTTGCCGCGCGAGAGCGCCATCAGCAGGGTGTCGCGGCGCTCGTCCAGCAGGGCTTCGTCGGTGACGGTGCCGGGCGTGACGATGCGCACCACCTTGCGCTCGACCAGCCCCTTGGCCAGCGCCGGATCGCCGATCTGCTCGCAGATCGCCACCGATTCGCCCAGCGCCACCAGGCGCGCGAGATAGCCTTCGTAGGCATGCACCGGCACGCCGGCCATCGGGATCGGCGCCCCGCCCGAGCTGCCGCGCTGGGTCAGGGTGATGTCGAGCAGCCGCGCCGCCTTGCGCGCGTCGTCGTAGAACAGCTCGTAGAAATCGCCCATCCGGAAGAACAGCAACAGGTCGGGGTACTCCGCCTTGGCGGCGAAGAACTGCTTCATCAAGGGCGTGTGCTCCGCGCTTCCCTTGGTCGGGCGCGGTGATTCGAGCGATACGGTCATCGAGTGCAATGGACGGCTGTGGGTCGCCGGTGGCGATGGCCGCCCATTGTAGCCTCGGCTTGGCCTGGCCCCGCCGATCGCCGGGGCTCGGGCCGGTGCTCTTCGCAGGCTCCGCACGCGCCGGATGCATCGCGACGACGAATCGCCGCCATGGCATCCGTGTCGATCGCATCAGCGGGCGCGTGTTCCCCGGGCATCGACGCTCCAGGCGCCTGCGCCGAATCCGACCACTTGCAGGAGGCCGCCCGCGATCGCCACGTTCTTGAGGAAGTGGATCAGCTGGTTCGTGTCGCCGAACCGGGTGTGGAACAGCAGCGCGGTGGCCAGCGTGAAGGCCGCCATGACCGCGGCGACCAGCCGGGCCCGGTAGCCGATGACGAGCAACAGGCCGCCGCCCACCTCGATGGCGGCGGCGAGCGCGAACGCCAGGCTCGGGAACGGCGCGCCGACCGAGGCGATGTAGCCGATGGTGCCGGCCGGATCCATCAGCTTCCCGATTCCTGAAAAGAGGAAGAGGGCGGCCATGAGCAAGCGGCCGAGGGCCGGGGCGTAGTTCGACGGCTTGTCCATGGCGGGCTCCGTGGTGGATGCGGGCCCGATTGTAGAGCCGGATCGGCGCGGAAAGGGGGCAGGCGATCGCCAGCCATGGCGGTTCCGGTCCGGACCGGCCGGATGGCGATGGCGTCGCCCAGCGGACGGCCGAGGCCGGGCGGACCGGCCCGCCGCCGGATGGGTCGAAGCACCACGGGGAGTCGCAGCGACCGCGGCGCCGGGTTCACCCGCCGCGCGACGTCCTGGGATGCAGCAGGCTCGGGAACGCGCGCTGCACGCAGTCCTCGCGTTCGCAGGTGAGGCAGCCGGGGCCGATCGGTACCGCGTCGTCCAGCGCTTTCAGGTCCCAGCCGCGCGAGTAGATCCACTGGTCGGCGTGGCGCAGGTCGCAGCCGACCGCGAGGGCGAAGGTCTTGCGTGGCCGCCCGTAGCCCGGCTCGCCGCTGCTGACCTGCCGCGCCAGCCAGAAATAGGCGCGCCCGTCCGGCATGCGCGCGATCTGGGTGAGGATGCGGCCGGGCTGGTTGAAGGCTTCGTAGACGATCCACAGTGGGCAGGAACCGCCCACGTGCGAGAAGTGGAAATCGGTGGACGAGTGGCGCTTGGAGACGTTGCCGGCGCGGTCCACGCGCAGCAGGAAGATCGGCAGGCCCGCATGGCCGCGCCGTTGCAGCGTGCTCAGGCGATGGCAGACCGCTTCGAAGCCGACGCCGAAACGATGCGCCAGCCAGTCGATGTCGTAGCGGGATTCCCGCGCGCTGCGCAGGAACTCGCCGTAGGGCATGACCAAGGCGCCGGCGAAGTAGTTGGACAGGCCGATCCGCATCAACGCGGCACGCCCGGGGTCGTCGAAGCCGGCGTCGGCGATGCGCGCGTCGAGCAGCGATGCGTGTTCCAGCAAGGCCAGCTGCGCCGCCATCTGGAACGCCTGCTGGCCGGGCTTGAGATGGGCGGCCAGCCACAGCGTACGGTGCGCCGGATCGAGTTCGCGCTTGGCGTTGGGCAATGGCGCCTCGGTCGTTTCCACGACGATGCCGTGGCGGTCGGCCAGGCGCTGGCGTAGCCGGCCGACCAGGCTGGCCGGGGTCAGCCCCAGCTCGGCGTAAAGCGCTTCGGCGCTGTCGTCCAGTTCGGCGATGTGGTTCTGCACGCGATTGAAGTAGTCGCGGACCTGGTCGCCCGGCGGCAGCAGCGGCGCGGCGGCCTGGGCGTTGCCCAGCTGCAGCTCGAGCGCGGCGGCGCGTTCGTGCAGGTGGCGGTGCTGCCGGTGCAGGTCCAGCAGGGCGTGGGCGACCTGCGGCAGGCTGCCGGCCAGCAGGCGCAGCTCGCTGGTGGACAGGTTGCCGCGGCCGAGCGCGCGCAACGTCCGGTCGAGCGGTTCGACCAGGGCGCCGGGATCGCCTGCGTCAAGCAAGTCGCCGATGTCGCCGAGCACCTCCTGCAGGCGCCGCTGCACGTCCAGCGTCAGCGGCCGCTGGTTGCGCTCGATCTGGTTCAGGTAGCTGGGGGAGAGCTGCAGGCGCCGCGCCAGCTCGGCCTGGGTCAGCCCATGGAGGCGGCGCAGGCGCTGCAGGCGCAGGCCGAGCTGGCGATGGGCTTGGCTCATGATTCGCAATATTCGCAAGATCTCGTGCCGATCTTAGCGCGATTAAGCAGATTCAAGGATGAAATTGGCGTCCGGGATGCGAACAATGCGAATGTTCTTCACATCCAGGTCCCCCGCCATGAGCGACTCCGCTTCCCGTGTCCCCTTGCTGATCGACGGCGAGTTCGTCGAGTCCACGACCGCCGACTGGAAGGACGTGGTCAATCCCGCCACCCAGCAGGTCCTCGCGAAGGTGCCGTTCGCCACCTCGGCCGAGGTCGATGCCGCGGTGGCTGCGGCGAAGGCGGCCTTCCGGACCTGGCGCAAGACCCCGATCGGCGCCCGCGCCCGCATCTTCCTCAAGTACCAGCAGCTGATCCGCGAGAACATGAAGGAGTTGGCGGCGCTGCTGACCGCCGAGCAGGGCAAGACCCTGCCGGATGCCGAGGGCGACGTGTTCCGCGGCCTGGAAGTGGTCGAGCACGCGGCCAACATCGGCACGCTGCAGATGGGCGAGTTGGCCAACAACGTCGCCACCGGCGTGGACACCTACACGCTGCTGCAGCCGCTGGGCGTATGCGCCGGCATCACGCCGTTCAATTTCCCCGCGATGATCCCGCTGTGGATGTTCCCGATGGCGATCGCCACCGGCAACACCTTCGTGCTCAAGCCGTCCGAACAGGACCCGCTGGTGACGATGCGCCTGGTCGAGCTGGCGCTGGAAGCAGGCATTCCCAAGGGCGTGCTCAACGTGGTGCATGGCGGCCCGGACGTGGTCAACGCGATCTGCGACCACCCGGACATCAAGGCAGTCTCGTTCGTTGGTTCCACCAAGGTGGGCACCCACGTCTACCAACGCGCCTCGCTGGCCGGCAAGCGCGTGCAGTGCATGATGGGCGCCAAGAACCATGCCGTGGTGCTGCCCGACGCCAACAAGGAGCAGACCCTCAACGCGATGGTGGGCGCGGCGTTCGGCGCGGCCGGGCAGCGCTGCATGGCGGCCTCGACCCTGGTGCTGGTCGGCGAAGCGCGTGCATGGATCCCCGACCTGGTCGCCAAGGCGAAGACGCTCAAGGTCAACGCCGGCACCGAGGCCGGCACCGATGTCGGCCCGCTGATCTCCTGCGCCGCGCGCGAGCGCGTGGAGGGGCTGATCGCCTCCGGCGTGGAGCAGGGCGCGAAGCTCGAGCTGGACGGCCGGAATCCGGCGGTGGCCGGCTACGAGAAGGGCAATTTCGTCGGCCCCACGATCTTCTCCGGCGTCAAGCCGGGCATGCGGATCTACGACGAGGAGATCTTCGGGCCGGTGCTGGTGATCCTGGAGGCGGAGACGCTCGACGAGGCCATCGCCCTGGTCAACGCCAACCCCAACGGCAACGGCACCGCGGTCTTCACCCAGTCCGGCGCGGCCGCGCGCAGGTTCCAGGAAGACATCGACGTCGGCCAGGTCGGCATCAACGTGCCGATCCCGGTGCCGGTGCCGCTGTTCTCGTTCACCGGTTCGCGTGCCTCCAAGCTCGGCGACCTCGGCCCGTACGGCAAGCAGGTCGTCACCTTCTACACGCAGACCAAGACCGTGACCGCGCGCTGGTTCGACGACGAGACGCTAGGCCACGGCGTCAACACCACGATCAACCTGAAGTGATGCCATGAACGCCGCCATGCAGATGCCGTACGACACCACCGAACCCAGCGAGGAGCAGCAGGCCTTCCGCGAGGCCGCGCGCGACTTCGCCATGAAGGAACTGGCGCCGCACGCCGCGCGCTGGGACGCCGAAGGCGAGTTCCCGCGCGAGGCGCTGCGCAAGGGCGCCGAGCTGGGCTTCTGCGGCCTTTACACGGACGAGGCTTGCGGCGGGCTGGGCATGAAGCGCCTGGATGCCGCCATCGTGTTCGAGGAAATGGCGGTGGTCGATCCTTCGACCTCTGCGTTCTTCAGCATCCACAACATGGCGACCTGGCTGATCGCCAGCTTCGCCCAGGACCCGGTACGCCAGCACTGGGGACCGTTGCTGGCCAGCGGCGAGAAGCTGGCCTCGTACTGCCTGACCGAGCCGGGCGCCGGTTCCGATGCCGCCTCGCTCAAGACCCGCGCGGTGCGCGACGGCGACGAGTACGTGCTCGACGGCAGCAAGGCGTTCATTTCGGGCGCCGGGGCCACCGACGTGCTGGTGGTGATGGCGCGCACGGGCGAGGAGGGCGCCCGCGGCATCAGCGCGTTCGTCGTGCCGGCCGACGCTGCCGGCATCGCCTATGCGCGCAAGGAGGAGAAGATGGGCTGGAACAGCCAGCCCACCCGCGGCATCAGTTTCGAAGGCGTGCGCATTCCGGCGCAGAACCTGCTGGGCAGGGAGGGCGAGGGCTTCAAGCTGGCGATGAAGGCGCTCGATGGCGGCCGCATCAACATCGCCGCATGCTCGCTCGGCGCCGCACAGGGCGCGCTCGACGCCGCGCGCCGCTACATGGGCGAACGCCGCCAGTTCGGCAGGAAGCTGGCCGATTTCCAGGCGTTGCAGTTCAAGCTCGCCGACATGGCGACGCAATTGGTGGCGGCGCGCCAGATGGTGCATGCGGCCGCGCGCAAGCTCGACGCCGGCGCGCGCGATGCCACCGTGTGGTGCGCGATGGCCAAGCGCTTCGCCACCGATGCCGGCTTCGCGATCTGCGACGAAGCCTTGCAGATCCATGGCGGCTACGGCTACATCCGCGAGTACCCGGTCGAGCGCCTGCTGCGCGATTCGCGCGTGCATCGCATCCTGGAAGGCACCAACGAGGTGATGCGCATGATCGTCGCGCGCCACCTGCTCAACACCGAGGAGGAACTGCGATGAGCGACTGGTCGCAACGCGGGTTCGCGGGCCTGGAGGTCGAGCGCAATGGCCACGTGGCGGTCGTCACGCTGAGCAACCCTCCGGCCAATACCTGGACCGTGCACAGCCTCGCGGCCTTGCGCGACCTGGTGAAGGCGCTGGATGCGGATCGCGACGTGTATGCGCTGGTGATCGTCGGCGACGGCGAGAAGTTCTTCTCGGCGGGGGCCGACCTCAAGCAGTTCGCTTCGGGCGACAAGGCGGCCGCGCGCGAGGCGGCGCGCAGGTTCGGCGAGGCCTTCGAGGCCTTGAGCGCGTTCCGTGGCGTATCGATCGCCGCGATCAACGGCTATGCGATGGGCGGCGGGCTGGAATGCGCGCTGGCCTGCGACCTGCGCATCGCCGAGGAACACGCGCAGATGGCGCTGCCGGAGGCGACGGTGGGATTGCTGCCGTGCGCCGGCGGCACCCAGAACCTGCCGCGCCTGGTGGGCGAGGGCTGGGCCAAGCGCATGATCCTGCTTGGCGAGCGCGTCGATGCGGCGACCGCGCTGCGCATCGGCCTGGTCGAGGACGTGGTGGGCAAGGGCGAGGCGAAGGCGCGTGCGATCGAATGGGCGCATCGCGCGGAGAAGCAGAGCCCATCGAGCGTGGCGGCCTGCAAGAGGCTCGTGCAGGCCACCCGCACCGGCACCCATGCCGCGGCGCTGGTGGCCGAGCGGGAGGCGTTCGTCGACCTGTTCGATACCGCCGACCAGGTCGAAGGCGTCGCCGCCTTCCTGGAAAAGCGCAGTCCGCGATGGAAGAACGCATGAACGCCCCGCACGACGCGCAGGCGCCCGTTCTTTTCGAAGAGCGCGAGGCGGACAATGGGCGGCGTATCGGCATCGCCACGCTGAACGCGCCCAAGTCGCTCAACGGGTTGTCGCTCGAGATGACCCGCCTGCTCGATGCGCAGTTGCGGCGCTGGCAGGACGACGCGCGCATCGCCTGCGTGGTGTTGCAGGGCGCCGGAGAAAAGGCGTTCTGTGCCGGCGGCGATCTGCACGGGTTGTATCGCAGCATGCGCGAGTTCCGCGACTCGGGCGCGACCGATGTCGGCGCCAACCGTTATGCGGCCGCTTTCTTCGCGGAGGAGTACCGGCTCGACTACCGCATCCACACCTATGCCAAGCCCATCCTGTGCTGGGGACACGGCATCGTGATGGGCGGCGGCATCGGCCTGATGTCCGGCGCCAGCCATCGCGTGGTGACCGAGCGGTCGAAGCTGGCCTTCCCCGAGATCGGCATCGGCCTGTTTCCCGATGTCGGCGGCAGCTGGCTGATGCGTCGCGTGCCGCGGGGCGCCGGCCTGTTCCTCGCGCTGACCGGCGCGCCGTTGAACGCGGGCGATGCGATCTACGCGGGCCTGGCCGACGCGTGCGTGGACAGCCAGCGGCACGCGGACGTGCTCGATGGCTTGCGCATGCTGGACTGGAGCGGCGATGCCGCCTTGGACCACGCGCAACTCTCGCAATTCCTGGATGGCATCGCCCATTCGCCCGAGCCCGGTCCGCTGCAGGCCCATGCCGACCTGATCGCGCGGATCGTGGCGCGGCCGGTCCTGGAGGACGTCGTCGCCGCGATCGAAGCGATCGACGACGAGGGTGCGTGGTTGCAGGCGGCCCGCGCCACGTTGCGCGCAGGCGCCCCCGGTTCGGCGCGATTGGCCTGGGCGCTGCAGCACAACGCGGCCACCGACGATCTGGCCGACACCTTTCGCATCGAATACGTCGTGGCGCTGCACGCGGCGGCGCATGGCGACTTCGCCGAAGGCATCCGTGCGTTGCTGATCGACAAGGATCGCCAGCCGCGCTGGAACCCGGCCACGCTCGCCGAGGCCGACGAACATTGGGCCGCGCGTTTCTTCGAGGCGCCATGGCCGGCAGCGAAGCATCCGCTGGCCGACCTGGCTTAGAGGCCGGTGCCGGCGGCAGCCAGCCGCTTCCGCAACCGGCAAACTGACATCACCTATCAGGAGGGCTGAACCAATGAGCCGTATCGCTTTCATCGGACTGGGCAACATGGGCGGCCCCATGGCCGCCAATCTCGTCAAGGCCGGCCATGCGGTGCATGCCTACGATCTGGTGCCGGCCGCGCTGGACGCCGCGGTCGCCGCGGGCGCATCGGCCGCCGGTTCGGCGCAGGCCACGCTGGAAGGCGCCGAGGTGGTGATCTCGATGCTGCCGGCCAGCCGCCACGTCGAGGGCCTCTACCTGGGCGACGATGGCATTCTCGCGGGCATTCCCGCCGGTGCGCTGGTGATCGACTGCAGCACCATCGCGCCTGCGACCGCCCGCAAGGTTGCCGCCGCCGCCCAGTCGCGCGGCCTGCAGATGATCGACGCCCCGGTCTCGGGAGGTACCGCCGGCGCCGCTGCCGGCACGCTGACGTTCATCGTCGGGGGCGACGCCTCCGCGCTGGAGCGCGCGCGCCCGGTCCTGCAATCCATGGGCAAGAACATCTTCCATGTCGGCGACAGCGGCGCCGGGCAGGTCGCCAAGCTGTGCAACAACATGGCGCTGGGCGTGATCATGGCGGTGACCGGCGAGGCGATCGCACTGGGCGTCGCGCACGGGCTCGATCCCAAGGTGCTGTCGCAGATGATGGCGGTCAGCACCGGCCGCAGCTGGGCCACCGAGGTGTGCAACCCGTGGCCGGGCGTGCTCGAGAATGCGCCGGCTTCGCGCGGCTACAGCGGCGGTTTCGGCAACGACCTGATGCTCAAGGACCTGGGTTTGGCGGTCGAAGCGGCGATGAGCACCGGCGCTTCGATCCCGCTCGGCGAGCTGGCGCGCAACCTCTACGCCATGAACAGCCGTGCCGGCAACGGCAAGCTGGACTTCTCCAGCGTGGTCAAGCTGGTGGCGTCCCCGTAGACGGGCCGTGCCTGCCCGGCCCGGGACATGCATCGATGCCCGAGCCGGGCATCGAGGGTGTAATAGTCTCCGCTCGCGGCTGCGCATAAGGTGCGCGCATCCAGCAGGGCCAAGACGATGGGACACGACCACAGCCACGCGCCGAGCACGATCCGCCACGAGAAGCCGCTCTGGTGGGCGCTGGGCCTGACCGGCGGCTTCATGGCGGCCGAGATCGCCGGCGCGTTCATCACCAACAGCCTGGCCTTGCTCTCCGACGCGGCGCACATGGCGACCGACACGCTGGGCTTGATGATCGCGCTGCTCGCGGTGCGGCTGAGCCGCCGCCCGCCCGATGCGCGCCGCACCTACGGCTACGCCCGCCTGGAAGCGCTTGGCGCCTTGGCCAACGGCGCGCTGCTGTTCGCGGTGGGCGCCTACATTCTTTGGGAGGCGGTGCAGCGCTTCCGCGAGCCGCAGCCGATCGCTTCCACCGGCATGCTGCTCATCGCCGCGCTGGGCCTGGTGGTCAACCTCATCGCGATGCGGCTATTGCAGGCCGGTAGCGGCGAAAGCCTGAACGTCAAGGGCGCCTACCTGGAAGTGTGGAGCGACATGCTCGGCTCGGTGGCCGTCATCATCGGCGCGCTGCTGATCCGCTTCACTGGCTGGCAGGTGATCGACCCGATCCTGGCTGTGTTGATCGGCCTGTGGGTGCTGCCCCGCACCTGGGTGTTGCTGCGCGAAGCGATCAACGTGCTGCTCGAAGGCGTGCCCAAGGGCGTGGACCTGGATGCCGTCCGCGCGGAGCTGTGCGCGCACGAGCGGGTGCTGGACGTGCATGACCTGCATGTATGGGCGCTGGCTTCGAGCACGCCGGCGCTCACCGCCCACGTGGTGATGGCAGAGGGCGGCGATGCCGACCTGCTGCGACGCCAACTCGGGCAGAGACTGCACGAGCGCTTCGAGATCGACCACGTGACCCTGCAGGTCGAAGCGGACCACTGCGGCGATGCCTGCAGCGTCGGCCGGCCCGGCGAACATCGCCACGACCACGACCACGACCACGACCACGACCACGACCACGATCATGGGCATGGGCATGGGCATGGGCATGGGCATGGGCATGGCGCAGCAGATGCTCAGGGGCATCACGGTCCCGTGCACCGATAGGGGAAGCGTCTGCCGATGCGAAACGAAAAACGGAGCCCCGCGGCTCCGTTTTTCGTTTCGCCCAATCCGGTGAACCTGCCATCGCCTATCGGGATGACGCATGCACGATGCGCTAGACCACCGGTTCGCGCAACACCGGCGAGTCCCAGCCCGGCCTCGGCGCGAAGCGTTCGCCGTGGCGGCTTTGCAGGGCCTTCAGGCGGGCGAGCAGTGCATCGGCGCCGGTCGCGCGGATGTGCTGGATCGGGCCGCCGCGGAACGGGGCGAAGCCGGTGCCGAAGATCACGCCGGCATCGAGCAGGTCGGCGTCGGCGACCACGCCTTCGTGCAGGCAGGCGACGGCTTCGTTGAGCAACGGCAGGATCAAGCGGTCTTCCAGGTCCTCCGGGGCCTTGTAGTCGGCAGGCACCTCGGGTTTGACGGGCTTGCCGTTCTCCCACTTGTAGATGCCTTGGCCGTCCTTCTTGCCGCGCTTGCCCGGCTCGACCGTCTGCAGCGCGGCCGGGATCTGCAGGCCCAGGAACGGCGCCAGTTCCTCGCCGACGCCGGCGGCCACGTCCAGGCCCACCGTGTCGATCAGTTCGATCGGGCCCATCGGCATGCCGAACTTCACGGCGGCCTTGTCGATCACCGGGCCCGGGATGCCCTCGGCGTACGCGGTGGCGGCCTCCAGCATGTACGGGAACAGCACGCGGTTGACGAGGAAGCCCGGGGTGCCGGCCACGGGCACCGGGAACTTGTCCAGCGCCTTGCAGAAGGCGGCCAGGCGCTGGACGTTGGCCGGATCGAGACCGTCGTGCTGGACGATCTCCACCAGCGGCATCAGCGCGACCGGGTTGAAGTAGTGCAGGCCCGCGAACTGGCCGGGCCGCGCGATGTGTTCGCGCAGTTCGACCAGCGGGATCGAGGACGTGTTGGTGGTCAATAGCGCGTCCGGCTTCAGGCGGGGCTCCACGGACTGGTACAGCTCGCGCTTGGCTTCCGGGTTCTCGATGATCGCCTCGATCACCAGGTCGGCCTGCGCGACGCCGTCCCCGGCCAGGTCGCTCTTCAGCCTTGCGGCCACGACGGGGCGCTTGCTCTCGTCCTTGACCTTCTTGGCGAACAGCTCCTGCGCGCGCGACAGCGCGCCGTCGATGAAGCGCTGCTCGCGATCCTGCAGCGTCACCTCGAAGCCCTTGTAGGCGGACCAGGCCGCGATGTCGCCGCCCATCACGCCGGCGCCGATCACGTGCACGTGCTTGATGTCCGGCGACGGCATGCCGCCGCCGTCCTTGCCGCCCAGGCCCTTCAGGCGTTCGGTCAGGAAGAAGATGCGGATCAGGTTGCGTGCGGTCGGGGTGCCCGCGAGCTTGACCACCGCGCGGCGCTCCGCGTCCAGGCGCGCCTGGATGCCGCTGCCGCCGGCGCGCTCCCAAGTGCCGATCAGGGCGTAGGGGGCCGGGTAGTGTTCCTTCTTCGCCTTGCGCGCGACCTGCTTGGTCATCTGCGGTGCGAGGATCTTGCGGGCGATCCAGGTGTTGGTCGCCCAGCCGAGCAGGCGCTGCTTGACCGGGCGCGTCGAACCGGAGAGCGCCAGCGCGATGGCGCCGTCGAGCAGCACCGCCGGGGGCGCCACCTTGTCGACCAGCCCCATGGCCCGGGCGGCGCCGGCCGAGACGCTGCGGCCGGTGAGCATCAGGTCCATGGCCGCCGGCGCGCCGACCAGGCGCGGCAGGCGCGCACTGCCGCCCCAGCCCGGGAAGATGCCGAGCTTGGTCTCCGGCAGGCCGATGCGGGTGGACGGGGCGTCGCTGGCGATGCGGTAGTCGCAGGCCAGCGCGATCTCGGTGCCGCCGCCCATGCAGAAGCCGTGGATCGCGGCCACGGTCGGGCAGGGCAGTTCGGCGAGTTTCTGGAACACGGCCTGGCCGCGGCGGATCGCGTCGTCCACCGTGCCGCGGCGGTCGTATTCCTGGAATTCCTTCAGGTCGGCGCCGGCGATGAAGCCATTCGCCTTGGCCGAACGGATCACCACGCCCTTGGGCGGGTCGATGGCGATACGCTCGAGGATATCGCCCAGTTCCAGCAGCACGTCCTGGGAAAACGCGTTGACCGGCGCGTCCTGGCGGTCCAGGCTCAGCACCACGACGCCGTCGTCGCGGATCTCGGCCTGCCAGTGACTGAATCGGAGCCCATCGAAGCCTGAGAGCATGGGTCGGTCCATCCGGATATGTATGGAAAGGCCCGTTATCATCCAGAGGTTGTTTCCTTCACGTCAAATCCCATAAGGGGTAGGGAAGCGTGCGCGCGGCGGGGCCGGATATTTCCCAGGCTTCCGTAACGCCCGTTAACCTTGGGACGGTCGCCGCTGGCGGGCGACTGAACTTTTCCATCCAACAGCGGTCACAACGCCCGACCTCGTTCGGGCGACAGGAGTGCGGCCCGACATGGCCGAAGTCGAAACACCACAGGAGCTGGACCTGGAACTGGTCCGGCGCGTGCAGCGCGGCGAGAGTGCGGCTTTCGACGTGCTGGTGCGCAAGTACCAGCACCGGATCGTCGCCCTCATCGGGCGCTACATCGCCGACTGGAGCGAGTGCCAGGACGTGGCCCAGGAAACCTTCATCCGCGCCTACCGCGCGATCGGGAACTTCCGGGGCGACAGCCAGTTCTATACATGGTTGCACCGTATCGCCGTGAACACCGCCAAGAACCACCTGGTCGCGCACAACCGCCGCCCGCCCACCGACGACATCGACGTCGCCGATGCCGAGCAGTTCGACGGGGCGGCACGGTTGCGCGACAGCGACACCCCGGAGCATGAACTGATGCGTCAGGAGCTGGAACAAACCGTGATGCGCGCGGTCCAAGCCTTGCCCGAGGAATTGCGCGAGGCGATCACCCTGCGCGAGGTGGAGGGCATGAGTTACGAGGACATCGCGCAGAAGATGGGGTGCCCGATCGGTACGGTGCGTTCGCGCATCTTCCGGGCGCGCGAAGCCATCGATGCCGAGCTGCGTCCCCTGCTCGAAACCGTCAGTGCGACCCGTGAGCGACATCGTGTATGAGCCATAACCCGTCCATGACCAACGACAAGTTCGAAATCCATTACCGGCAGCAGTTGTCCGCGCTGATCGATGGCGAGCTGGCGGCGGACGAGAGCCGTTTCCTGCTGCGCCGCCTGGAACACGACGAGGAGCTGTCCGGTTGCCACGAGCGCTGGCAGCTGCTCGGCGATGTGCTGCGCGGCGCGGCCTGCGCGCCGGCCCCGGCCGAATTCGCCGCGCGGGTGCGCGCGGCGGTGGCGGCCGAACCCCTGCCGCTGGCGGATGCCGGTCGCAAGGCCCGTCCCGGCTGGCGCTGGGGCGGCGGTGCGGCGATCGCTGCATCGGTGGCGGCGCTGGCGCTGTTCATGGCGCGCGAACGACTGCCCGACGAGGCCGCCCCGGCCGCCGAGCCGGTGAAGGTGGTCGCCACGACGGCGCGGATGCCGGCCAGCCCGGCCGCACCGGCCGCTCCCGATGGCACGCTGGCCGATGCGGTGGCCGCGGTGCCGGCGGTCGCGTTGGCCTCGGCCCGGCGCCAGGACGCGGCGGCGCAGCGGCGCAACGGCGGCGCCACGCGCAACCAGCAGGTCGCGCGCAGCGTGGCGGCGCGGGCGCAGGAGCCGGAACGCCGGATCGCCGCGGCGACGCCCCAGGTGGCGCCTGTCCTCGCGACGGGTACGGAGCCCTTGCCGGTCGCGGCCAATCCGTTTGCGCATCCATCGACCCTGCAGGCCAAGCCGTGGCCGCGTTCGGTGATCTCCGGCGATGGCGCGCTCAATGCCAGTTTCGCGCGACCGCAGGCGGGTACGGCGTTCTATCCGTTCGAGCCGCGACTGCCGGTGCAGCCGGCGGTCAACGTGCCTTCCGAGCCGCCGTTGCCGCAGCCATAACCGCGATTCCGGTCCACTCCGTTGCATCCCGAGCCGCCCACGCGCCGCGTGGGCCATGAGCCCCCCCTTTGTCTGCGACTGTTGCCATTGGAGGCATGCCCCGATGAATCCCCGTATCCGCAACCAGATGTTCGGCCTGCTGGCGATGACGCTGCCGCTGGCCGCCTGCGCCCAGCAGCCCGAGACGCCGGCGCCCGCATCGTCGCCGATCGCGACGAACCGCAGCACGACGCCGGCGCCGCAGCTGGTGGCGGGGTTGCCGGACTTCACCCACCTGGTCGAGCAGGTCGGCCCCGGCGTTGTCAACATCGACAGCACGGTGACGCGCAAGGACATGATGCGCCGCTCCGGCCGCGGCCAGCAGTTGCCGGACGACGACCAGATCCCCGAGTTCTTCCGCCGTTTCTTCGGCCCGGACTTCCCGATGCCGGGCCAGCCTCGCCGCGGCCAGGGCGGCGGCGATGACGACGATATCGCCGGCAAGTCGATGGGCTCGGGCTTCATCATTTCCGCCGACGGCTACGTGCTGACCAACCACCACGTGATCGATGGCGCCAGCCAGGTCACGGTGAAGCTGTCCGACGGCCGCGAGCTCAAGGCCAAGGTGATCGGCAGCGACGAGCAGTACGACGTGGCGCTGCTGAAGGTCGAGGCCAAGAATCTGCCGACCGTGCGCATCGGCGATTCCAATACGCTCAAGGCCGGCCAGTGGGTGGTCGCGATCGGCTCGCCGTTCGGGCTGGATCATTCGGTCACCGCCGGCATCGTCAGCGCCACCGGGCGCAGCAATCCGTACGCCGACCAGCGCTACGTGCCGTTCATCCAGACCGACGTGGCGATCAACCAGGGCAATTCCGGCGGGCCGCTGCTGAATACCCGCGGCGAGGTGGTCGGCATCAACTCGCAGATATTCTCGGCCTCCGGCGGCTACATGGGCATCAGCTTCGCGATCCCGATCGACCTGGCGATCAGCGCGGCCGAGCAGATCAAGGCGACCGGCCGCGTGACCCGCGGGCAGCTGGGCGTGATGGTCGGCCCGATCGATGCGCTCAAGGCACAGGGGCTGGGCTTGTCGGACAGCCGTGGCGCGCTGGTCAACGGGCTCCCGCCCGACAGCCCCGCCGGCAAGGCCGGGGTCGAGATCGGCGACGTGATCCGTTCGGTGAACGGCAAGGACATCGCCGCGGCGAGCGACCTGCCGCCGATGATCGGCCTGCTGCCGCCGGGCACGAAGGTTCGCCTGGGCATCCTGCGAGACGGCAAGCCGCGCGAGGTGACGGTGACATTGACCGCGCTGGACGATGGCAAGGGGCCGGCGAAGTCCATCGAGGACGACGCCGAAGGCCCCTCGGCGGGGCCCGCCAGCATTGCCTTGCTCGGCCTGCAGGTGGCGGACATGACCCCCGCCGAGCGCAGCCGGCTGGGGCTGGAGGCCGGGCAGGGCGTGCGGATCGCCGCGGTGACCGGCTCCCAGGCCCGCAACACCACGCCGCCGCTGTCTCCGGGGCTGGCGATCCTGCGCGTCGGCCGGACCCCGGTCGGGAGCGTCGCCGAACTGAATCGCGCGCTGGGCAGCTACAAGAAGGGCGACGTGGTGATGCTGCTGGTCTCCAACGGCCAGGCCACCAGCTACGTGGCGATCAAGGCCGGCGGCTGATGTCGCCCCGTGCCCGCCGCGGCCGCGGCGGGCACGCAGCCGCAGGGGCGGCTTCGGCGGACGGCGCTCGGACCCCGCCGCGGCCGGCCCCGCTCCTGCAGGGAGGCCGGGCGGGCGCCACCGGGCCGCTCGTGCGATAATGCGGCGTTATCCTGACGACGGCTGCGCCGCCGCCCACCTCCATGTCATCCGATTCGATGCGGAACATCCGCAACTTCTCCATCATCGCCCACGTCGACCACGGCAAGTCCACGCTCGCTGACCGCATCATCCAGCTCTGCGGCGGGCTCGAGGCCCGCGAGATGGAAGCGCAGGTGCTCGACTCCAACCCGATCGAGCGCGAGCGCGGCATCACCATCAAGGCCCAGTCCGTATCGCTGCCTTACAAGGCGCGGGACGGGCAGGTCTACCACCTGAACTTCATCGATACCCCGGGGCACGTCGACTTCTCCTACGAGGTCAGCCGCTCGCTGGCCGCCTGCGAAGGCGCGCTGCTGGTGGTCGATGCGGCCCAGGGCGTGGAAGCGCAGTCGGTGGCCAACTGCTACACCGCGGTGGAGCAGGGCCTGGAAGTGGTCCCGGTGCTCAACAAGATCGACCTGCCGACCGCCGACACCGAGCGCGCCAAGGCCGAGATCGAGGCGGTGATCGGCATCGACGCCGCCGACGCGGTCGCGGTCAGCGCCAAGACCGGCCTGAACGTCGAGCAGGTGCTCGAGGCCATCGTCCACCGCATCCCGCCGCCGCAGCCGCGCGATACCGACAAGCTGCAGGCGCTGATCATCGATTCCTGGTTCGACAACTACCTGGGCGTGGTCTCGCTGGTGCGCGTGATGCAGGGCGAGATCAAGCCCGGCGACAAGCTGCTGGTGATGTCCACCGGACGCAACCACCAGGTCGACGCGGTGGGCGTGTTCACGCCCAAGCGCAAGGTGCTGCCGAAGTTGTCCGCAGGCGAGGTGGGCTGGGTCACCGCCTCGATCAAGGACGTCCACGGCGCGCCGGTCGGCGACACCCTGACCCTGGCCGGCGATCCGGCGCCCAAGCCGCTGCCCGGCTTCCAGGAAATGCAGCCGCGCGTGTTCGCCGGCCTGTTCCCGGTCGATGCCGAGGATTACCCGGACCTGCGCGAGGCGCTGGAGAAGCTGCGCCTGAACGACGCGGCGCTGCGCTTCGAGCCGGAAAGCTCCGAGGCGATGGGCTTCGGCTTCCGCTGCGGCTTCCTCGGCATGCTGCACATGGAAATCGTGCAGGAGCGGCTGGAGCGCGAGTACGACCTGGACCTGATCACCACCGCGCCGACGGTGATCTACGAGGTGCTCAAGACCGACGGCTCGATCGTGATGATGGACAACCCGGCCAAGCTGCCGCCGGTGAACCACGTCGAGGAGATCCGCGAGCCGATCATCCGCGCCAACATCCTCACGCCCGAGGAGTACATCGGCAACATCATCAAGCTGTGCGAGGAGAAGCGCGGCACCCAGCTGGGGATCAACTACCTCGGCAGCCAGGTGCAGATCAGCTACGAGCTGCCGATGGCCGAGGTGGTGCTGGACTTCTTCGACAAGCTCAAGTCGGTCAGCCGCGGCTACGCCTCGCTGGACTACAGCTTCGTGCGCTTCGACGCCGGCCCGTTCGTGCGCGTGGACGTGCTGATCAACGGCGACAAGGTCGATGCGCTGTCGCTGATCGCGCACCGCAGCCATGCCGACCGGCGCGGCCGCGAGCTGTGCGAGAAGATGAAGGACCTGATCCCGCGGCAGATGTTCGACGTCGCGATCCAGGCCGCGATCGGCTCGCAGATCATCGCCCGCACCACGGTCAAGGCGATGCGCAAGAACGTGCTGGCCAAGTGCTATGGTGGCGACGTTTCGCGCAAGAAGAAGCTGCTGGAGAAACAGAAGGAAGGCAAGAAGCGGATGAAGCAGGTCGGCCGCGTGGAGATCCCGCAGGAAGCCTTCCTGGCCGTGTTGCAGATGGACAACAAGTGAAACGGGATTAGGGATTCGGGAGTCGGGATTGGCAAAAGCGCAAGCCGGCCCCGCTCTTGCTAATCCCCAATCCCGACTCCCGAATCCCGTTCCGAAGGAACCCGAATGAAATGGTTTGAAATCGCGCTGGTGGTGCTCACGCTGGGTACCGGCTTCATCTGGCTGCTGGACAAGCTGTTCCTCGCCAAGCGCCGCGCCAGCAAGGCGGGCCTGCTCGACACCGAGCCGGCGATCGTGGACTACTCCAAGGCGTTCTTCCCGGTGCTGGCGGTGGTGCTGGTCCTGCGCAGCTTCGTGGCCGAGCCGTACAAGATCCCGTCCAGTTCGATGATGCCGAACCTGCTGATCGGCGACTTCATCCTGGTCAACAAGTTCGCCTACGGTTTCCGCCTGCCGATCACCAATACCAAGATCATCCCGACCGGCGAGCCCAGGCGCGGCGACGTGGTGGTGTTCAAGCCGCCGCACCGCCCGGACGAGAACTGGATCAAGCGCGTGGTCGGCCTGCCGGGCGACCGCATCGGGTTCCACGGCGATACCCTGTACATCAACGGCGAGCCGATGAAGTACCAGGTCAAGGGCGAGTACATCGGCAAGGGCCGCGGTGCCGAGATGACCGGGACCACGTTGCTGACCGAGGACCTGCCGGGCCGCCCGCACACCGTGCTGGAATGGATCGACCGCGCCAATCCGGCCGGCCAGGGCGACTGGGTGGTGCCGCCGGGCCAGTATTTCGTGATGGGGGACAATCGCGACAATAGCGAGGACAGCCGGTTCTGGACCCAGACGCATTTCCTGCCGGAGGCGAACCTCCGCGGCAAGGCGTTCCTGATCTGGCTGAACTGCGAGGGCTGGTTCTGCAAGGGGAGTTTCGATCCGTCGCGGATCGGGACAGGTATTCAATAAGCACGTTGGGGCGTGCAGGGGAGACGTATGAAGCGCGATCAGGGTGGGATGACGCTGTTGTCGTTCGTGGTGGTGCTGGCGGTGGTGGGGTTCGCCGTCTACATCGGCATGAAGCTGTTCCCGATGTACCAGGAGTACTACTCGGTGCGCACGGCCATGAAGAGCCTGGCCAACGAGCCGGGCAGCGGCGACATGGACCCGGGCAAGGTGCAGGACCTGTTCTTCCGCCGCCTGTACATCAACTACTCCGAGAACGTGAAGAAGGACGACGTGAAGTTCGAGCGCATCGACGGGGGCTGGCGCATGAAGGTGGCCTACGAGGTACGCCGTCCGCTGGTCGGCAACCTCGACGTGGTCGGCAAGTTCGAAAGCACCCAGGACCTGACCAGGCGCGGTGGTGAGCAGTAAGACCGTTCGGCGCGGCGACCGGATCGGCCATGCGTTCGCCGATCCGGAGCTGCTGAAGCAGGCCCTGACGCATCGCAGCGCCGGGGCCCCGCACAACGAACGCCTGGAATTCCTCGGCGATGGCATCGTCAACCTGCTGGTCGCCGAGGCGCTCTACCTGCGCTGGCCGAAGGCCGACGAGGGTGCGTTGACCCGGGCGCGGGCCGAGTTGGTGCGCGAGGCCTCGCTGGCCGCGATCGGGCGCGAACTGCAGCTCGGCGAGCGGCTCACGCTCGGGCCGGGCGAAATGAAGTCCGGTGGACACCGTCGCGATTCGATCATCGCCGACGCGGTGGAGGCGGTGGTCGCGGCGATCTACCTCGACGCCGGCTTCGAGGCGTGCCGCAGGGTCGTGTTGCCGTGGTTCGAGGGCGCGCTGGCCGCGCTGCCGGTCGGCAAGCCCGAAAAGGACGCCAAGACCCGGCTGCAGGAGTGGTTGCAGGCGCGGCAGCGGCCGCTGCCGGCCTATGAACTGATTTCCGAGAGCGGCGACGACCACGCCAAGCATTTCCGGGTAGCCTGCACCCTGGGCGATCCGCCGCTGCGGGCCGAGGGCGAGGGCACCTCGCGCCGGCTCGCCGAACAGCAGGCCGCGGCCGCCCTCATCCGCCAACTGGATCCGAGCAAGTGAGCGACAATCCTTCCCATCGTTGCGGCAGCGTTGCCGTGATCGGTCGCCCCAACGTGGGCAAGTCGACCCTGACCAATGCATTGGTCGGCGCCAAGGTCAGCATCGTCTCCAACCGGCCGCAGACCACCCGGCATCGCCTGCTGGGCATCGCGACCTTCCCGGCCGGGCAGATCGTGCTGGTCGACACCCCGGGCCTGCACCGCGAGCAGGGCAAGTTCAAGGCCTCGGCGATGAGCCGGGTGATGAACCGGGCCGCGCGCGGCTCGCTGGAGGACGTCGACGCGGCGTTGCTGGTGATCGAGGCCGGGCGCTGGGACGAGGAGGACACGCTGGCCTACAACGTGCTCAGCGACGCCGGCATTCCGGTGGTGCTGATCGTCAACAAGGTCGACCGGCTCAAGGACAAGAGTTCGCTGCTGCCGTTCCTGGCGCAGGTCAGCGAGGGCCGCGCGTTCGCGGCGGTGCACCCGGTCTCGGCGCTCAAGCGCAAGGGCCTGGAAGCGCTGGTCAAGGACGTGCTCGCGTTGCTGCCCGAGGCGCCGCCGATGTTCGGCGAGGACGAGATCACCGACCGCAGCCAGCGCTTCCTGGCCGGCGAGCTGGTCCGCGAGCAGCTGATGCGCCAGTTGGGCGAGGAGCTGCCGTACGCGACCACGGTGGAGATCGAGCGCTTCGCCGAGGACGGCAACCTGCTGCGGATCGGCGCGGTGATCTGGGTCGAGCGCGAGGGCCAGAAGGCGATCGTGATCGGCAAGGGCGGCACCCGCCTGAAGGAAATCGGTGCCAAGGCGCGCCAGCAGATGGAGCGCCTGTTCGGCGCGAAGGTGTTCCTGGAAACCTGGGTGCGGGTGCGCGAGGGCTGGTCGGACGACGAGTCGGCGCTGAAGGCGTTCGGGTACGAGTGAGGCCCCCGCGGCCGGGGCCCAGGGACTCGAAATGCCTGCTCCGGGTCGAGTGCTGCCGTAGGAGGGGTTTCAGCCCCGACAGGCTTCACCGGAGAAGCCGGAGCCAGGGACGGGAACTGGTGGCCCGGCAAAACGACAAGCCCGCTTCGATCGGGCGTCGTTGTGGGAGGGACTTCAGTCCCGACAGGGCTTTGCCGGCCATCCGTCGGGACTGAAGTCCCTCCCACAGAAAGCAAAAAACCTGCAGAAAAAGCGTCAGGTCGCTTGACACTCAAACTCGGGCAAAGATGCTTCCCCGAGCCCCGAGCCCCGAGCCCCGAGCCCCGAGCCCCGAGCCCCGAGCCCCGAGCCCCGAGCCCCGAGCCCCCTCGAGATCCCCATGCTGATCGAGCACGAGCCCGCTTTCGTCCTGCATGCCCGGCCGTGGCGCGAGACCAGCCTGCTGGTGGAGGTGCTGACCCGCGAGCATGGCCGGCTGGGCTTGATCGCTCGCGGCGTGCAGGGGCCGAAGCAGCAGGCGCTGCGGGCGGCGCTGCAGCCGTTGCAGGCGATCGTATTCAGCGCGGTGCAGCGCGGCGAGCTGGCCCAGTTGCGGCAGGCCGAGGCCCTGGACGCCGCGCCGCGTCTGGCCGGCGATGCGATGCTGGCGGGGTTCTACGTCAACGAACTGCTGCTGCGGCTGGCCCCGCGCCACGACCCGCTGCCGGAGCTGCATGAGCTCTACGGCCAGGTGCGCGAGCGGCTGGCCGACCCCGGTACCCTGGCCTGGACCTTGCGCCGGTTCGAGCGCGATCTGCTGGAGATCCTGGGCTTCGGTTTCGACCTGCAGCACGATGCGGACGGGGCGCCGATCGATCCGGCGGCGCGCTACCTGCTCGATCCTGCCGACGGCCCCCGGCGCCTGCTGAGCGAGCGCGGACCGCGGGACCGCCACGAGAGCGCGACTGGACGCGCGCTGCTGGCGCTGGCGGCCGACGAGCGGCCGGTCGCGGACGACATGGCCGGGTTGCGGCGCAGCATGCGGGCCGTGCTGATGCACCACCTCGGGGGCCGCGGCTTGAAGTCCTGGGAGATGCTGGGGTGGAGCCGGGATGCGGGATTGGGAACGCGGGATCCGGAGGCGCCTGGGCCGGATTGAGCCCCGCGGCGGCGAAGACACCGTTCCCGTCGATCGGCGACGTGGGGCCGCTCCGGAGGAGGAGCGGCGACAGGCTTTCACCCGAACCCGGGATCAGCGCAGAAGTGCCGACACCGCCTCGTGGAAGGCGGCGCGGGCCTGCGACGAGCGTGGATCGTTGCGCAGTTGCCGCACCGCCCCTGCCAGCCGGGCCGCCCCGACGAATCCGCAGCTGGCCTGCAGCCGGTGCAGGTGGTTGCGCAGCGCCTGGGTATCGTCGAGTTCCAGCGCGGACACGATCGCGTCGCGGGTGGCGGGCAGTTCGGCCAGGAACAGCTCGCGCAGCGCATCGAGGTGGCCTTGCTGGCCGTTGAGCGCGAGCAGCGCCGCGTCCTCGTCCCAGTCGTGCTCGCTCGAGGTGGCCTCCAGCGCCGCGGTGCGGCTCCGGGTCAGCCCGCGGCGCACCGCCTGCAGCAGCCGGTCGGTCGAGAGCGGCTTGACCAGGACGTCGAGGAAGCCGTTGTCGCGCAGGTCGCGCTGGGCGTCGGCGGACAGTTCCGCGGTATGCGCCAGGGCGGGCAGGTGCTGGTGGCCATCGCGCAGCGAAGCCAGCAGCTCCGTGCCATTGCCGTCCGGCAGGTTCACGTCGATCAGGGCCAGGTCGTAGTCGTGGTGGGCGGCCAGCGCCAGGGCCGAGGCTTTCGAGTCGCAGCAGTCGACTTCGGCCGGCAGCGCTTCCAGCGCGATCCTGAAGAAACCGCTGCTGATCGGGTCGTCTTCGACCAGCAAGAGACGGGGAGTGGATTCCAGTGCCATCGATGCTGCCTCCATGTCAGCTTCCGGCAGCTTAGCGTTCGCTGCCGGGGAGCAGTTTGCCGTTCCTTGGCACAAACGACAATGAACGGGCGCCGGGCGCCCCGCCGGCGGGTTCTGCGACAATACGCGCCCTTTGTCCGCCCGCAGCCGTTCCGCCACGTGGCCAGATCCAGAAACCGCTTCGACCGTACCCCTTTCCAGACCGACATCACCGACCTGAGCCACGACGGCCGCGGCGTGGCCCGCCGCGACGGCGAGGGCGGCAAGGTGACCTTCGTCAGCGGCGCGCTGCCGGGCGAGACGGTGCTGGCCGAGCCGACCGCCCGCAGCCGCCATTTCGACGAGGCCAGGACGGTCGAGGTGCTGGCGGCCTCGCCGGACCGCGTCGCCCCGCGCTGCCCGCACTTCGGCGTCTGCGCCGGCTGCGTGCTGCAGCACCTGGACGAGGGCAAGCAGATCGTCGCCAAGCAGCGCGTGCTGATGGAGAACCTGGAGCGGATCGGCCACGTCAGCCCCGAGGCCGTGCTGCCGGTGCTGGCCGGCGACAGCTGGGGTTACCGCCGCAAGGGCCGGTTCTCGGTGCGCCGGGTCGAGAAGAAGGACAAGACGCTGGTCGGTTTCCGCGAGCAGGATCCGCGCTTCGTCGCCGACCTGTCGGTCTGCCATACGGTGATCCCCCGGATCGGCGAGAAGGTATCGGCGCTGGCCGAACTGGTCGAAGGCCTGCAGGGCAAGCGCGACATCCCGCAGATCGAGTTCATCGCCGGCGACGAGGCGATCGCGCTGACCTTCCGCCACCTGCAGCCGCTGAGCGAGGCCGACCGCCTGGCGCTGTCGCGGTTCGGCCGGGAACATGGCTTTGCGATCTTCCTGCAGCCGGGCGGGGTGGAGAGCGTGCATCCGCTGGAAGCCGAGCCGGTGCCGCTCTCGTTCCGGCTGCCGCACTGGGACGTGGAACTGGCGTTCCGTCCGCTGGACTTCATCCAGGTCAACGCCAGGCTCAACGAGAAGATGATCGCCCACGCGCTGGCGTTGCTCGATGCCGGCCCGGAGGACCGCGTGCTGGACCTGTTCTGCGGGCTCGGCAACTTCACCCTGCCGCTGGCGCGCGGCGTGCGCGAGGTGGTCGGCGTGGAAGGCGACGCGGGACTGGTGGCGCGGGCCAAGGAGAACGCCGCACGCAATGGCCTGGACAATGCCCGGTTCTTCGCGGCCGACCTGACCCAGGACCAGCGTGGCGCGCCCTGGATGCGCGAGGGCTTCGACAAGCTGCTGCTGGATCCGCCGCGCTCCGGCGCGATCGACGTGCTCAAGCAGCTGCCGTTGAAGAAGTTCGGCCGCATCGTCTACGTCAGCTGCCATCCCGGTTCGCTGGCGCGCGATGCCGGTTACCTGGTCAACGAACAAGGCTTCAGGCTCAAGGCGGCCGGCGCGATGGACATGTTCCCGCATACCGCGCACGTGGAAAGCATTGCGTTGTTCGAGCGGCCGTGATGTCGTCCGGGACCCGAGGGTACGGGACCCGGAAAAGGCTGCCTCGGATGGATTGCCGTTGTGGGAGGGACTTCGGTCCCGACCGGCTTGCCGACTGAAGTCCCTCCTGCAAGAAGCAAAAGCCCCGCAGGATGCATCAGGGCGCGTCACAGCCGAGCCCAGGCAAAAATGCTCTTCCCGAATCCCGAATCCCGAATCCCGAATCCCATGCCCCTGGAAATCGAACGCAAATTCCTCGTCACCGGCGATGGCTGGCGCGCAGCCGCGCACGAGGTCGTCCCGATGGCCCAGGGCTACATCAACGACCTGGGCGCGATGGACCGCGGCGAACAGAAGGCTTCGGTGCGGGTGCGCATCCAAGGCGACCGGGCCTTTCTCAACCTGAAGTCGCGCGAGGTGGGGCATACCCGCCAGGAGTTCGACTATCCCATCCCCGTCGAGGACGCGCGCGCGCTGCTGGCGCTGTGCGTCGGCGGGCTGATCGACAAGCGCCGCCACCTGGTCCGGCATGCCGGGCATCTCTGGGAGGTGGACGAGTTCCTGGGGGACAACGCCGGGCTGGTGGTGGCCGAAATCGAGCTGGACGACGCCGGGGAGCCGTTCGAACGGCCGGACTGGCTGGGCGAGGAGGTCACCGACGACGTGCGTTACTACAACCTGGCTTTGGCGGTGCGCCCGTACTCGAGCTGGGGCCCGGCAGGCGCCTGAGGCGGGGCTTGTCTGCCTGGGCGGCGCCCGCATATGGGACCGATGAGAATCGACATCTGGTCCGACGTGGTGTGTCCCTGGTGCTGGATCGGCAAGCGCCGCTTCCAGCGCGGGGTGGAATTGCTGGGGGCCGGCGCCCCGGCGCTGGACGTGCACTTCCATGCGTTCCAGCTCGATCCCGAGGCCGGCACCGAGCCGGTGCCGCTGCGGCAGGCGTATGCCGCCAAGTTCGGCGGCCAGGAACGCGCCGAGCAGATCCTGGCCCAGACCCAGGCCACCGCGCGTGCCGAGGGCCTGCCGTTCGACTTCGGCCGCGGCCAAGTGCGGGTGACCACGCTGCCGGCCCATCGGTTGCTGTGGCTGGCCGCGCGCGAGGGCGATGCCGACGCGGTGGCCGAAGCGCTGTTCCGGGCCCATTTCGCCGAGGGCCGCAACCTGGCCGACATCGCCACGCTGATCGCTGCCGGCGCCGCGGGCGGCCTCGGCGAGGAGCGTGTCCGCGCCCTGTTCGCATCGGACGAAGGAGTCGCCGAGGTCGAGGTCCAACTGGCCCAGGCCCGGGCGTTGGGGATCACTGCCGTGCCGAGTTTCGTGATCGACGGCCGCTACCTGGTGCAAGGCGCGCAACCGCCGGAAGCGTTCGCCCAGATCCTGGCCAGGATCGCGGCGGAAGGTGGAGCCCAGGCGGGTCCCGAGGGAGAGGCCTGCGGGACCGATGGTTGCCAGGCCTGAGCCGCGGGACCGCGTCCGCCAGCGCCGCCGGCAGGGCTCCGCGCGCGCAGCGGCGGTCCGTGAACCGCTGAATCGCCGATGCGGCCATGGCGGGCGGGACACCGCCTGCCGGGGACGTTCCGGCCTGGCTTCTGCGACAATGCGGCGCTGCGCCATCCGCCGCGCGTCCCCGGAGAACCTTGCATGTTGTTGATCGGCGTTGCCGGCACCGAGCTCACCGCCCAGGAGCGCGACTGGCTGCAACACGACTGTGTCGCCGGCGTGGTGCTGTTCAAGCGCAATTTCGCCTCGCGTGCCCAGGTGGTCGAGCTGACGGCCGCGATCCGTGCCGCGGCGCGCCTGCCGCAGCTGATCTGCGTGGACCAGGAAGGCGGCCGCGTGCAGCGCTTCCGCGAAGGCTACAGCGCGCTGCCGCCGCTGCAGGGTTTCGGCGAGCTGTACGCGCGCGATCCGCAGGCGGCGTTGCAGCTCGCGCGCGAACATGCCTGGCTGATGGCCAGCGAGGTGCGTGCCAGCGGCGTGGACCTGAGCTTCGCCCCGGTCGTGGACCTGGCGCGCGGCAACCGCGCGATCGGCGACCGCGCTTTCAGCGCCGACCCCGAGGTCGTGGCCGCGTTCACCCGTGCCTACGTCGAGGCCATGCACGAGGCCGGCATGGCCGCCACGCTCAAGCACTTTCCCGGGCACGGCACCGTGCTGGAAGACACCCACGTCGACGTCGCGGTCGATCCGCGGCCGCTGGAGGCGCTGCGGCGCGAGGACCTGGTCCCGTTCGCCGAGGGCGTCCGCGCCGGCGCCGACGCGGTGATGATGGCGCACGTGGTCTATCCGCAGGTCGCGCCCGAACCGGCCGGCTACTCGCCGCGCTGGATCGGCGACATCCTGCGCGGCGAGCTGGGCTTCCGCGGCGTGGTGTTCTCCGACGACATCGGCATGGCCGCCTCGCACGGCGCCGGCGGCGTCGCCGCGCGCGTGCACGCCCACCTCGATGCCGGTTGCGACGCCGTGCTGGTCTGCCACCCGGAGCTGGTCGACGAGGCGCTCGCCGCGGTGGCTGGGCGCCAGCTCAATACCGCCGCGCTGATCGGCCTGATCGGCCGCGGCGCCCTCGGCTGGGACGGCCTGTTGGCCGACGGCCGGCATGCCGCTTCACAATCCCGTTTGCTGGAACAACTCGGAAAAACCGCCTGATGCCCACTCTTTCCATCCCCCAGGCCCTGGACCAGGCCGACCTGCTGATCGACCGCCCTGCCATCGACGCGGCCATCGCCCGCATCGCCGACGAGATCAGCCGCGATTACCGCGGCGAGGTGCCGGTGTACTTGACGATCATGCACGGGGCGTTGCCGTTCTCCGGCCAGCTTGCGCTGGAACTGGGATCGCGCGGCCAGGACGTGCAGTTCGACTACCTGCATGCGACCCGCTACCGCGGCGAGACCGTCGGAGGCGAGCTGGTGTGGAAGCATCGTCCGGCCACCGCACTGTTCGGGCGCCGCGTGATCCTGGTCGACGACATCCTCGACGAAGGCTATACCCTGCAGGGCGTGCGCCAGTGGTGCCTGGAGCAGGGCGCCACCGACGTGCGCCTGGCGGTGCTCGCGGTGAAGAAGCATGGCCGCTGCGTGCCCGGCATCGCCGCCGACTACCTCGGCGTGGAGGTCCCGGACCGCTACGTGTTCGGGTTCGGCATGGACGTCGGCGAGCAACTGCGCGGCATCCCCGCGATCTATGCAATGAAGCAGTAAAGACAAGGACCGGGACCCGCGGCGCCGGCGAACGCCGGGGGCCTTCGGGTCCGGCGGGCCTTGGGGCCGGCTTTTTTTCCTCAGCGACGCGAACTACACATGCTTCCCATTTCCTTGGCCGTCATCGGCGGCACCGGCGTCTACAAGCTCGCCCAACTCGACGACGTGCAGAGCCACCAGGTCGAGACCCGCTTCGGCAGTCCCTCCGGTCCGGTGCGGGTCGGCACGCTGCTGGGGCATCGCGTGGCGTTCCTCGCCCGGCACGGCGAAGGCCATTCGATCCCGCCGCACAAGATCAACTACCGCGCCAACCTGGCCGCGTTGCAGCAGTTCGGCGCGACCCGCGTGCTGGCGCTGAACACGGTCGGCGGCATCACCGAGCACTTCGGCCCGCGCGTGCTGGCGTGCCCCGACCAACTGATCGACTACACCTGGGGCCGCGTTTCGACGATCTGCGAGGAGCCGGGCAGCGAGGTGGTGCACGTCGACTTCGGGCATCCGTACTCGCCGATGTTCCGCAGCAAGGTCATCGCCGCCGCGCGTGTAGTCGGCGTGAAGACGGTGGAGCATGGATGCTATGGCGCGACGCAGGGGCCGCGGCTGGAAACGATTGCAGAAATCGCGCGGATGCGCCGCGACGGCTGCGACCTGGTCGGCATGACCGGCATGCCCGAAGCCGCGCTCGCGCGCGAGCTGGGCCTGGAATACGCATGCCTGGCGATCGTCGCCAACTGGGCGGCCGGATGCGGCGATGCACAAGAGATCACGATGGCCGAAGTGCTGGCCAACGTCGAAGCGGCTTCGTCGGGGCTTCCCGAGTTGATCGGCGAACTTGCCCGCGGTTGACCTGCGTTCGGGGTGATTGTCATCGGGGCATAAGCTTTGCATACTCGGCGTGTGCGGTTTGCCGCACACCACCCAATTCACTGTAAACAAGGTCACGCATCACCATGCCGAACGGTACCGTCAAGTGGTTCAACGACGCCAAGGGATTTGGCTTCATCTCACCGGAGGACGGCAGCGCCGATGTTTTCGCGCACTTCTCCGCGATCAACGCCAAGGGCTTCCGCAGCCTGCAGGAAGGCCAGAAGGTCAGCTATGACGTGACCCAAGGCCCGAAGGGCGCCCAGGCCTCGAATATCACGCCGATCGGCTGATCCATCGCCTGATCGTGCATTGAACCCCGCTTCGGCGGGGTTTTTTATGGGAGCGGAACGGAAAGACATGGAGCGTCCACTGCGTATCGCGATCGTCGGCTACGGGACGGCGGGCCAGGCGCTGTCGGTGCTGCTGGCGCGCGATGGACATCGGCTGGACGTATTCGAACGCGCCGCCGAACCGGGGCCGGTGGGGGCGGGATTCCTGCTGCAGCCGACCGGGCTGCAGGTGCTGTGGAAGATGGGCCTGCTGCGGCAGGCGCTGGCGCATGGCGCGCCGGTCGCGCGCCTGTACGGCGAGACGCCTTGCGGCCGTGCCGTCATGGACATGCGCTACAGCGACCTCGACGCGCGCCTGTTCGGCCTGGGCATGCAGCGGGGCGCCTTGTTCTCGGTGCTGGAGCAGGCCTGGAGCGGGCGGGCCGGGCTGCACGCCGGTACCCCGATCGTCGCCATCGACCATGAGCGGCGGCGCCTGCGCGATGGCGGAGGCCACTGGCATGGCCCCTACGACCTGATCGTCGTCGCGGACGGCTCGGCCTCGGCGCTGCGCGGCCAGGTGCAGGCCACGAAGCTGGACCGCGCATACCCGTGGGGCGCGCTGTGGTGCCTGCTGCCGCGCGGCGACTGGGCGTTCGCCGACGAACTGCGGCAGCGCTACGTCGCCGCCCGCAAGATGATCGGGTTGCTGCCGGTCGGCACGCGCCCGGGCGACCCCACGCCGCGACTCAGCTTCTTCTGGAGCCTGCCGCGCGAGGATTTCGACGGATGGCAGGCGCGCGGCATGCCGGCATGGCTGGATGAGGTGGCGACGATCTGGCCGCAGGCGCGCGAACGGCTGCAGGGCGTGACCGTGCACACGCAACTGGCGCGTGCCAGTTACCGCGATGCGGTGGTGGCGCGCTGGTACCGCGGTCGCGTGGCCTTGGCGGGCGATGCCGCGCATGCGATGAGCCCGCAGCTGGGGCAGGGCGTCAACATGGCGCTGATGGACGCCTGGACGCTGTGCGAGGCCTTGCGAGGCGAGGGCGACGTGGATGCCGCGCTGGCTTGCTACCAGCGGCAGCGGCGCGCGCACGTGACGATCTACCAGTTCTGGAGCCGTTGGCTGACGCCGTTGTTCCAGTCCGAGCGCGACCTGGCCGCCCTTGCCCGCGACCTGGGCTTCCTGCCGCTGGGGCGCATGCCCGGCGGGCGCGGCCACATGCTGCGCGTGCTCAGCGGTACCCAGCGGGGCTGGTTCGGCCGGCTCGTCCTGGACGAGGCATTCGTGGCCGCGCTCACGGATGCGCCATGCCTGCCCGGGGCGTCCCCGGCCGTGCCGCGGCCGGAAACCGACTGACGGCTCCGCCAGCCGTGCGCTGCGATGCACGCAGCGCACAATGGCCATCGCACCCGCGTCGGCGACAATCGGGACACGAGCCAGTTGGGAGTTGCGCATGGACGAGATGCCCGCCTTCGAGACCCATCGAGTGGAGAACCAGCCGCCGCCGTTCGAGGAGCGCGACCTGTGGGCCGACGACGCGGTCCTGCGCGAGGCGGTCGGGCGCGAGGGCGCCTCGGACTTCGCGCCGCGGCTGGCGGCCTATGGCGCGCTTGCCGGCGGCGAGGTCTACCGGCTCGGCTTCGATGCCAACCGCGACCGGCCGCGCCTGCGCACGCATGACCGCTATGGCCACCGCATCGACAGCGTCGAGTTCCACCCGGCCTACCACCGGTTGATGGAACTGGCCAAGCAGCACGGCGTGGCCGGGTTGTCCTGGCACGAACCGGCGCCGGGCGCGCACGTCGCCCGTGCCGCATTGAGCTACCTGCACCACCAGGCCGAAGCGGGCACCAGCTGCCCGCTGACGATGACGCATGCCGGCGTGGCGGTGTTGCGGAAGTTCCCGGCGCTGCGCGAATGGGCCGACAAGGCGGCCGCGCCGCACTACGATCCGCGCGAGGTGCCGATCGCCGGCAAGGCCGGCATCACCCTGGGCATGGGCATGACCGAGAAGCAGGGCGGCTCGGACGTGCGCGCCAACGCCACGGTCGCCACGCCGCAGGCCGACGGCAGCTATGCGCTGGTCGGGCACAAGTGGTTCTTTTCCGCGCCGATGTGCGACGGGTTCCTGGTGCTCGCGCAGGCGCCGGGCGGACTGGGCTGCTTCCTGATGCCGCGCCGATTGCCCGATGGCACCAAGAACGCGTTCCGGCTGATGCGGCTGAAGGACAAGCTCGGCGACTGGTCGAACGCTTCGAGCGAAGTCGAACTCTGCGGTGCCCATGCGTTGCGCGTGGGCGAGGAGGGGCGCGGCGTGGCGACCATCATCGAGATGGTGATGATGACCCGCCTGGATTGCATGCTCGGTGCGGCCGCCGAGATGCGCATGGCCCTGGCGCAGGCGCTGCACCACGCCAGGCATCGCGTCGCGTTCGGCAGGCGCCTGGCCGAGCATCCCCTGATGGCCAACGTGCTCGCCGACCTGGCGATCGAATCGGAAGCGGCCACCGCGTTCGCGTTGCGCGTGGCGCGGGCGGTGGATGCGGCGCCGCGCGACCCGCGCGAGGCTGCCTTCGCGCGGGTCGCCACCGCGCTGGGCAAGTACTGGTTGTGCAAGCGCGCGCCCGCCTTCGTCAACGAAGCCCAGGAATGCCTGGGCGGGGCCGGCTACGTCGAGGAGTCGATGCTGCCGCGGCTGTACCGGCAGGCGCCGTTGAACTCGATCTGGGAGGGCAGCGGCAACATCCAGTGCCTGGACGTGCTGCGGGCGCTGGCGCGCGAACCGGGCTGCGTGGATGCGGTGCTGGCCGAACTGGAATCCGCCGGCGATCGCGACGTCCGCTACGTCGAGGCCGTGCAGCGCATCCGTGCGCTGCTGGCCGGCGGCATCGGCGAGTTCGACGCGCGCGCGGCCAGCGAACAACTGGTGCTGTCGCTGCAAGCGGCCCTGCTGCTGCGTGCCGGAAGCCCAGCGGCGGCGGCGTTCGTCGGCAGCCGGCTGGAGCGTGCCCATGGCCTCGCCTTCGGCACGCTGGCATCGGCCGACACGAAGGAGCTGCTGGCGCGCGCGCTGCCCTGATCGACGCCGCGTCCTGGCGAGCCAGGCACGGCGTCGGCCGGGCCGGTCTTCAGTTCTTCTGTTCGTTCGCGCTGCGCTCGGCCTTGTCGGCAAGCTCGTGCGCCTTGTCGGCGGTGGCATCGGCCGCCTCGGCGGTGGCGCGGCTGGCGTCGGCGGCGGCGGCCTTGGCGTCCTGGGCCGCCTGGCCCAGCGCCTCGCGCGATTCGGCCGTCATGGCCTTGGCCTTGTCCGCGGCATCGCTGGCCGCCTGCTGGGTGGCCGCCGCGGCGTGCTCGGCCGCGGACGCGGCATCGCGCTTGGCCTGCTCGGCATCCGGTCCCTTGCATGCGGCCAGGCCGAACACCACCAGCGAACCCGCGAGGAAGGTGCGAAACGCATTCATGGCTGTCTCCGTTGGATGAAGGCAGGGACAGCCTAGGCGGCCGTCGATCTAGCCGGCGTCAAGGCCGGCCGGCGCCGCGTTGATGGCCAGCCAACGCGCAAAAAGAAAGCCGCTGGAGACCAGCGGCTTTCCCGAACTCGCGAAGTGCGAAGAAGTGATTACTTCTTGGCTTCTTCGGCAGCGTCCTTGGCCTGCTCGGCGGTGCCTTCGGCAGCCTTGGCAGCGTCAGCAGCCTGGCCGGCGGCAGCGTCGGTCGCAGCGCCGGTGGCGGCAGCAGCGGCGTCGGCGGCGGTGTCAGCAGCGGTGGCGGCGGTGTCGGCGGCAGCCTGGGCAGCGTCGGCGGTCTGGGCGCCGGCGGCAGCAGCCTGGTCGGCAGCGGCCTGGGCGTCGGCAGCGGCCTGGTTGGCCGAAGCAGCGGCGTCCTGAGCCTGTTCCGGCTTCGAGCACGCAGCCAGGGCCAGAGCCAGGGCGCCCGCGATCAGCAGCTTGTTGATGCTCATTTGTCTCAATCCTCGTCGTTAGTTAGGCAACGCGCGAATGCGCGCCCCCAACATGATGACAACCCCAAGACGGGTGTCAAGGGCACCCGCATTCAGGTTTGAAAGGGTGGCATTAATCCTTGTCAAATCAATTCGATGGCGATCGCCGTCGCTTCCCCGCCGCCGATGCAGAGGGTGGCGATTCCGCGCTTGCCACCGCGCTTGCGCAACGCATTCACCAGCGTCACGACCAGGCGCGCGCCGCTGGCGCCGATCGGGTGGCCCAGCGCGCAGGCGCCGCCGTTGACGTTGACCTTGGCGTGCGGGAGGCCCAGCTCCTTGATCGGCGCCATCGCGACCACCGCGAAGGCCTCGTTGATCTCGAACAGGTCCACCTCGTCCAGCGACCAGCCGACCTGCCTGGCCAGCTTGTCGATCGCCGCGACCGGTGCCGTCGTGAACCACTCCGGCTGCTGCGAGAACGTGGCGTGGCCGACGATGCGCGCGAGCGGCGCGATGCCGCGCCTGGCGGCTTCCTCGGCGCTCAGCAGCAGCGTCGCGGCCGCGCCGTCGGAAATGCTGGACGAACTGGCGGCGGTGACCGTGCCGTCCTTCTTGAAGGCCGGCTTGAGGGTGGGGATCCTGGCGATGTCGGACTTGCCCGGTTGCTCGTCGGTGGCGACCTGCACCTCGCCCTTGCGGGTGGCGACCTTGACCGGAACGATCTCGTCGTCGAACGCGCCGGAGGACTGCGCTGCCTGCGCGCGCTTGACCGACTCGATCGCGTAGGCGTCCTGCTGCTCGCGGGTGAAGCCGAACTTCTCGGCGGCCTTCTCGCCGAACACGCCCATGGCCAGGCCGTCGTACGGGTTGGTGAGGCCGTCCCAGGCCATGTGGTCGACCGCCTGGAAGTTGCCGTAGCGGTTGCCGGTGCGCGAGTTCGGCAGCAGGTGCGGCGCGTTGCTCATCGACTCCATGCCGCCGGCGACCACGATGCTGGCCGAGCCGGCCTTGATCAGGTCGTGGCCGAGCATGATCGCCTTCATGCCCGAACCGCAGACCTTGTTGATGGTCAGGGCGCCGACCGATACCGGGATGCCGGCGGCGATCGCGGCCTGGCGCGCGGGCGCCTGGCCGAGGTTGGCCGGCAGTACGCAGCCCATGATCACTTCGGAGACATCCGCGGCCGGCACGCCGGACTGTTCGAGCACGGCCTGGATCACGGCGGCGCCCAAGGTCGGCGTCGGGACGCCGTTGAACTGACCCAGGAAGGAACCGATCGCGGTGCGCTTGGCCGCGGCGATGACGATCTCTGACATGGACGAATACCGTTTTGAAATATCTCCCGATTATCGGGGCGCGGCGTCCGGCTTGCCAGACCGGCGACAAGCGGCGCGCGATGCCGTATAGATGCGCTTTGCGCGGACGGCCATGGGTCCGCGACTCAATGGATTGAATCGGGGAGATCGCGATGAACGAGGTGCGTGCGGCCAGGACCTTGCTGGCTTCGGCGTTGGCGCTGGCCCTGGTGGGCTGCGGAGGGGGCGGAGGCGGGGGCTCGGTGCGCCCGGAGCCGCCGCCGGCATCGCCTCCACCGGCGCCGCCTCCGACGACGCCTCCACCCACGACGCCGCCGCCGAGCACGCCGCAGCCGGCGGTCGACGCGCACCTGGCGTTGACCGATACCCGGCCCGCGCACGATCTCGGCTACACCGGCGCGGGCTACCGCATCGGCGTGGTCGATACCGGCGTGAACCGCAATCATCCCGCGCTGCAGGGGCGGGTGGTGGCGAACTACACCTACGTGGACCCGTCGGCGAACAACCTGCGCGTGGACGACGTGGTCGGGCACGGCACGACGGTCGCCCAGCTCGCCGCCGGCGCCCCGGTCGGCAACTGGCCCGGCGGCATCGCGCCCGGTGCGCAGATCGTGTCGGCGCGCATCATCAACGACAAGGAGCCCGAGGACGACGGCTCCGGCGAAGGCAACGAAGTCAACGGCGCGCTCGGGCTGCAGGCGGTCCACGACGATCTGGTCGCGGCCGGCGTGAGGATCATGAACAACTCGTGGGCGGGCCTGTACTGGACCAACCCGAGCGCCACGGCCCCGATCGCCAACGAGTACCGCAACTTCATCTTCGCCAACGATGGCCTGGTCGTGTTCGCGGCCGGCAACGACGGCAGGTCCGACCCGTCCGACATGGCGGCGCTGCCGAGCCAGCCCGGCCCCAACGGCACCCGGCCCGCGGCCGACCTGGAGCGCGGCTGGCTGGCGGTCGCCGCGCTGGATACCGCCAATCCGTCCCGATTGGCGGACTATTCCAACGCCTGCGGCGTGGCGATGCGGTATTGCCTGGTGGCGCCGGGAACCTCGATGTTCACCGGCCACGACGATACCGCGGGCAGCATTTCGTACTGGTACGGCAGCGGCACCTCGTTCGCGGCGCCGTTGGTTTCGGGCGCCGCCGCGCTGGTGTGGCAGGCGTTCCCGTATTTCAACAACGACCTGGTGCGGCAGACGCTGCTCGGTACGGCCACGGACCTGGGCGCGCCGGGCGTGGACCCGGTGTTCGGCTATGGCCTGCTCGACGTCGGCAGGGCGGTACTGGGGCCGGCGAAGTTCGACTGGGGCGATGTCTCGGTGTCGTTCGACGGGACGTCGACCTGGTCCAATCCGATCAGCGGCGGGGGCGGGCTGGTCAAGCGCGGCACCGGCACGCTGGTGCTCGCCAGCACGCTGAATACCTTCGAGGGACGTACCCAGGTGCTCGAGGGGACGCTGCAGAGCGCCAGCCTGGGAGGCGCGGCCAGCATCGCCAACGGCGCGACGCTGAGCGCCAGCTACCGCATCGGCGGCAGCGTCGACAACGCCGGCACGCTGCAGCTCGGCGAGGGCACGCTGGGCGTGTCCGGCAACTACGTGCAGGCCGCCGACGCGAGGCTGGCATTGAACGTGGGCGACTGGCTCCATGCCTCCGGCAGCGCGAGCATCGCCGGCGAACTGCAGGTGCTCGGCAAGCGCGGCTACGTGAGCCTCAACACCGCCTACACCGTGTTGCGGGCCGACGCCGGCCTGAGCGGTACGTTCGCGCGGTTGACCTGGGGGCCGGGCGTCTTCGTCGGCCAGGGCACGCTGGCGTACGACGCCAATACGGCCTACATCACCTTGCAGCGGTTGGACGTGGCGACGGCGGCGGCGGCGCTGCCCGGCATCACCGCGGCGTCGCTGGCCTCGGCGACGCGTGTGGAGCAGGCCTTCCGGCAGATCGATGCGCAACAGCAGGGGGCGGCGCCGGTCGCCGGCGATTTCGTCCGAAGTGCGGCGGCGTTGCAGCAATCGGCCGACGCGAAGCAGGCGCTGGCTTCGTTGCAGAGCCTGTCCGGGCAGGCGCACGCGGAAGCGATGACGGCGACGTTCGACGCCGTGGACCTGGGGCGGCGCGCGCTGTCGCAGCATTTCGGGGCGGTGGCATGGTCCGGCGGCACGCGCGGCGGGACATGGCGCCAGGCGCTCGGCGGTACCGGCCAGGGCAGTTTCGCCGGGATCGGCGGCGCGCTGGCGGGATGGATGGTCGGGCACGACTTCATGCAGGGCGACGGCGGCGTGGCGGGTTTCGCGTTCGGCGAAGCGCGGATGAGCGACGCGACGCTGCCGTCCTCGCGCGATCGCAACCGGCAGGTCCAGGCGCAGGCGTACTGGGGCCGGCGCGGCGATCACCTCTACGCGCTGGGCCAGGTGGGAAGCGGCCAGGTGCACCGCCAGATCGCCCGCGAGCTGCAGTTCGGCCAGGCCCGCGCGGAGACCTCGGTGGACTACGGCGCGCGTTTCTTTTCCGCGAGCCTGGAGGCGGGTTATCGCTGGCAGCGCGCCGGCCTGGTATTGGCGCCGTACCTGGGCGCCGATCACGTGCGCATCGACAGCGATGGCTTCAGCGAGCAGGGGGGCGAAGGCTTCGGCCTGCGCGCGGATGCCGACACGGCCGATCGCACGCAGGTACTGGCGGGATTGCGCGGCGAGTACCGCTGGCGCGGCCTCGCGCTGGGCGCGTATGCGGAATGGCAGCAGGCGTTGGCCAGCAACGGCCTGTCGCGCCAGGTCGGGTTCGTGGGCGCCGATGCGTGGGGCACGCTCGCCGATCTGCAGCCGGGCCGTTCGGGCGGCCTGTTCGGGTTCTCGGTGCAGGCGCCGCTGGGCCGCCTCGGAGCGCTGGGCCTGGGCTACGACCAGCGCTTCGGCGCGCGCGGCGAGGACCGCGCGTTCGGGCTGCGCTATCTGCTCGGCTTCTGACGGGGACGGCGTTGCCGGGACGCTGCTGCGTCCCGCCCGCGCGGGGGCGTCGGCTGGGTGCCTTCAGCGGCGCCGCGCCATGCAGGGCGTCGCGGTCACTCCCCGCGCAGCTTGCCGGTGAAGCGCGGCGAGGTCCGTCCCAGCGGCAGCTTGAGCCGGCTGATCGTCTCGATGCGGGCTTCGGCGATGCGGTCGGCCGCCTGCTGCGGCGGGATGTCCTCGCGCTCGGACAGATCGAAGACCTTGCCGAGGTTGTGGTAGATGCTGCGGATCAGCCGCATCGCGCGCTCGCGATTGTAGCCGTCGATCTCGAGCGACACGTTCATCACGCCGCCGGCGTTGACCACGTAGTCCGGCGCGTACAGCACGCCGCGGCGGTGCAGTTCCGCGCCGATCGCTTCGCTGGAGAGCTGGTTGTTCGCGGTGCCGCAGATGATGCCGGCCTTCAGGCGCGGCAGGGTGTCCTCGTTGATCGCGCCTTCCAGCGCGCAGGGCGCGAACACGTCGGCCTCGACTTCGTAGATCGCGTCGGGGCTGACCGCCTCGGCGCCGTATTCGCTTACGGCGCGGTCGACCAGGCGGCTGTCCAGGTCGGCCACGAACAGCTTGGCGCCGCGCTCCTTCAGCAGCTTGACCAGTTCCATCCCGATATGGCCCAGGCCCTGGATCGCGATGCGGGTCCTGCCCACTTCCTCGTGGCCGAGCTTGCGGTTCAGCGTCGCCATCAGCGCCTGCAGCGCGCCGTAGGCGGTGAACGGCGCGGGATCGCCGGAGCCGCCGTGGACCTGGTGCACGCCGGTGACGTAGCCGGTCTCCAGGTAGATCTGTTCCATGTCGTTGACGTCGGTGCCGACGTCCTCGGAGGTGATGTAGCGCCCGCCCAGCGATTCGACGAAACGCCCGAACGCCCGGAACAGCACCTCGCTCTTGTCCGCCTTCGGATCGCCGATGATCACCGCCTTGCCGCCGCCGACGTTCAGCCCGGCCAGCGCGTTCTTGTAGGTCATCGTGCGGCTCAGGCGCAGGGCGTCGTTGATGGCGGCCTCGCTGTTGGGGTACGGGCGCATGCGCACGCCACCGAGCGCCGGCCCGAGCCGCGTGCTGTGCAAGGCGATGATGGCCTTCAGTCCGGCGTCGCGGTTGTGGCAGAACACGACTTGTTCGTGGCCGGTGGTGTCGAGGGTTTCGAAAAGCATCGGTAGGGCTCCGTGGGGGTCGCCCGGCAATGCGCTGGAACGACCGGGAACTGTGCCTGGCATTAGATTTTCACCCCGCACGTGAAGGCGCGGGCCACTGTGGTCGGTCCGCATCCCGCGCTGCCATGTGGAGGCGCGGACCGTCACGCAAAAACAAAAAAGCGACGGGTCTGGAGCAGGTCCTGAGCGTCGCGTGGGCGCATTCTAAAGCAATCGCCCCGGCGATGTGCGTTGCAGCATCCATCTCACCATGTCGTGCGACTGATGGCGCGGACTTGGAAACGCCGGTTGCCGCGGCCATCTTGTCGAAGTGGCAATCGGGAGAAGGCAATGGCGACCGGATGGGCAGGCGATGGCGCGGTGCACGACCAGATCGAGGCGACCGTCGACGATGCGGTCAAGCGCGCCCGCAGTCGGCTGCCGAGCGGGCCGGGGCTGACGCATTGCGAGGAGTGCGGCGCCGCGATCCCGGAGGCGCGGCGCAAGGCGGTGCCCGGCGTGCGGCTGTGCGTGGATTGCCAGCAGGCGCACGACGAGGACGAGCGGGACCACAGCGGTTACAACCGCCGCGGCAGCAAGGACAGCCAGTTGCGCTGACGGCCGCTTGCCGGCGCCGCCCGGACCGCGGCGGCGCCCGGCGTGCCGTGCAGCGGAGCGTGGCGGCATGCGATGCATTGGGCGAAGGCTCCGCCGACGCCATCCATGCGAGGCCGCGTCAGCCGTTGTCGTAGCCGCCCTCGCGCCAGCGCCGCGTGGTGCGCTGGAAGAACAGGCTGTTGGGGATCTGCAGCACGGTGTTGCCGCGCGCTTCGTCCGTTTCCTGCAGGGTGGTGTAGATCACGTTGATGTCGATCACCTTGCCCTTCAGTCCCGGCTTCTCGCCGTTCTCCAGCAGCTCGATGTGGTCGTGCAGGCGGAAGGGACGGGTGGTGACGATCAGGAACGTGCAGAAGATGTTGGACAGCACGCTCCATGCGGCGAAGAACGCCACCGCGCCGACCGCGGCGAAGCCGGTGAAGGCGGTCCACAGCACGGCCCCGGATACGCCGAACACGCGCAGGATCGCCAGCAGCGCCGCCACCGAGATCACGAAGCTGCCGACCCGGCGCAGCCCGATCATCATCTCGGCAGGCACGTGGTAGCGCTTGCCGACCCGCCGCATCAGGCCGCGCAGGATCGCGCGCGTCAGCACGGCGACGGCGAGGATGACGACGACCTCCAGCGCCGGGACGGCGATGTCGAGAACCTGGCGGTTCCACTGCGGCAACAGGTCCCGGATCATCGCAAGGGGCGGGTGCAGGCTGGGCATCGGGGGCAGGAGCGGGAAGGGGCGTCGATTCTAAAGCGTCCCGCCCGCATCCTCAGAATCCGAGCCGCCGCGCCATCTCGTCGCGCATGAGGTATTTCTGCACCTTGCCGGTGATCGTCATCGGGAAGCCGTCCACGAACTCCACGTAGCGCGGCACCTTGTAGTGGGCGATGCGCGCGCGGCAGTAGTCGCGTACTTCCTCGGCGGTCAGCTCGCAGCCTTCGGCAAGCCGGATCCAGGCGCAGACCTCTTCGCCGAACCTGGGGTCGGGCACGCCGAACACCTGCACGTCGGCGATCGCGGGATGGGCGTAGAGGAACTCCTCGATCTCGCGTGGGTAGATGTTCTCGCCGCCGCGGATCAGCATGTCCTTGAGCCGGCCGACGATGCGGCAATAACCGTCCTCGTCGATCGTCGCCAGGTCGCCGGTGTGCATCCAGCCGTCGGCGTCGAGCACCTCGGCGGTGCGCGCGGGATCGTTCCAGTAGCCCTTCATCACCGAGTAGCCGCGCGTGTGCAGTTCGCCGGTCTGCCCGCGCGGCACGACGTTGCCGTCGCCATCGACGATGCGGACTTCCACGTGCGGGTGCACGCGGCCGACCGAGTCGACGCGCCGTTCCAGCGGATCGTCGGGCGTGGTCTGGAAGCTCACCGGGCTGGTCTCGGTCATGCCGTAGGCGATCGTGACCTGGTCCATGTGCATCTGCCCGACGACCTTCTTCATCACTTCGACCGGGCAGGGCGAACCGGCCATGATGCCGGTGCGCAGCGAGGACAGGTCGAACTCGCCGAAGCGCGGATGCTCGAGTTCTGCGATGAACATGGTCGGCACGCCGTGCAGGCCGGTGCAGCGCTCGTCCTGCACGGTCTGCAGGGTCGCGAGCGGGTCGAAGCCCTCGCCCGGCACCACCATGCAGCTCCCGTGGGTGACGCAGGCGAGGTTGCCGAGCACCATGCCGAAACAGTGGTAGAAGGGCACCGGGATGCACAGGCGGTCGTGCTCGGTCAGGCGCATGCTTTCGCCGATGAAGAAGCCGTTGTTGACGATGTTGCGATGGCTGAGCGTGGCGCCCTTGGGCGAGCCGGTGGTGCCGGAGGTGAACTGGATGTTGATCGCGTCGTCCGGCGACAGCGACGCCTGCAGTGCCCGCACGCGGGCCTGCGCATGCCGGTCGCGGCAATTGGCGATGTCGTTGAAGCGCCAGGTGCCGGGCAGGGCGGCCTCGTCGCCGAGGACGATCACGTGGCGCAGCGCCGGCAGGCGCGCCGCCTGCAGCCGGCCCGGCGCGCTGCGGTCGAGTTCGGGCGCGAGCTCGCGCAGCGTCGCCGGGTAGTCGGAGGTCTTGAAGCGGCGTGCGAGCACCAGCGCCTTGCAGCCCGCCCGGGTCAGCGCGTACTCCAGTTCGTGGCTGCGATAGGCGGGATTGATGTTGACCAGGATCAGCCCGGCGCGCGCGGTCGCGAACTGCATCAGCACCCACTCGGCGCGGTTGAGCGACCAGATGCCGATGCGGTCGCCCGGTTCCAGGCCGAGTTGCAGCAGGCCGGCGGCGAGCCGGGTCACGGCCGCGTCGAAGCCTGCGTAGTCGAGCCTGACCCGCTGCGGCGGAACCACGAGCGCGGGCCGGTCCGGCCAGCGCCGCGCGATGCGTTCGAGCAGCGCGCCGACGGTTTCCTCGAGCAGCGGTATCCGGTCGGAACCGAGGACGTGGCTGGGCGCGGGCGTGGGGGCGGGGTCGGGCATGGGGGCGGTTCGGGATCGAATCGTCCCGATTGGACCACAGGCCGTTGCGCCCGTGGCGATGCGCGGCGGAAACCCGGGACCCGGTTCCGGAAGCGCCGCTTCATGCGCGGATCGGAGGCCCGGATACGCGAAGGCCGCCCGCGTCTGCACGGGGCGGCCTCCGGGTCGGGCGCATCGAACGGCTCAGTCGGCCTTGTCGGCGTCGTTGCGGGCCTGGCCGAAGTGGGTCTTGAGCACTTCGATCCGGCCACCGGCCTTGCGGAACGCGGCCAGGTCGGCGGCGATGCGTTCGCGGGTCAGCGGCTGCCCCTTGCCTTCGTTGCGGGCAATGATCGGCTGGGTCTTGGACTTGGCTGGACGTGCCATGGTGGCTCCTGTGCTGTCTTGAAGGTGATCGAGACCGCCCGCCGGCGGCGGGGGCGTTCTGGAAAGGCGGTGAGGGACGCAGTGCCGTGGAGCGGGTATTGCCGGCGGAACCCCTCGGGTCGAGACAGTCGCCGGCAGACGGCGGAAGCGAGGGGGCGTCGATGAAAGCCTTACGTGACAATAGTTTAGCTCAAGGGGCGCCGGCAAACGTTAAATCGGTGTTCGCGCGCTCAGGAGGGCTGCTCGCCCCGGTCCAGGGCCTGCCGCCGGCGCCGCCAGGTCTCCGGCGTCTGCGGCTTGACGAACAGCGCGGTGAGCTCGGGATGCCGCTGCCTCGCGGCGGTCTCGATGCGGGTGACGCAGGCCTCGATCTGCGGCGTGGCCAGCGCGTCCTCGAACTCGGCGCTGAGCGCGGCCACGACCTGGTTGGGGCCCATCTGCAGCGTCAGCACGCCGTTGGCGGCGTGCACGTCGCGGTCCTGGCCGGCGATGGCCAGCAGCGACTCGGCGACGTGCGGGTGCGCGGGCTCGCCGATCAGCAGGCCCTTGGTCTCGCGCGCCAGCAGGAAAGCGGTGAAGCCGAGCACCAGCGAGATGCCGATCGAAGCGATGCCGTCGAAGACCGGCATCTGCAGCCACTGCGACAGGAGCAGGCCGGCGAGGGCCATGAACAGGCCGAGCAGGGCGGCGCTGTCCTCGAGCAGCACGGTGAACGTGCTCGGGTCCTTGCTCTGGCGGAATGCCTCGAAGTAGCCCAGCCGGCCCTTGTGGGCGCGGAATTCGCGCAGCGCCACCCACCAGGAGGTCCCCTCGAACAGGACCGACACGCCGAGCACCGCGTAGGCCAGCGCATGGTCGGTGGCCGGCTCCGGCTCGCGGACGTGCATCACGCCTTCGTACATCGACACGCCGGCGCCCATCGCGAATACCAGCAGCGCGACGATGAAGCTCCAGAAGTACAGCTCGCGCCCGTAGCCGAACGGATGCGTCCGGTCGGCGGGGCGCGCGGCGCGGTGCAGGCCGTAGAGCAGCAGCAGTTCGTTGGCGGTGTCGACCAGCGAATGCACGCCCTCGCTCAGCATCGCCGAGCTGCCGGAGATGCCGGCGGCGACGAACTTGGCCACGGCGATGGCGAGATTGCCCGCCAGCGCCACGTAGACCACCCATTTCGAACCACTGTTGCTGGCCATGCGTGCAGGTCGATGCGTGCGTGGAGGGGCACTATCGCGCCAGCCGCGTGCGGTCCACGTGAGCCGGCGCGCGCGCCTTGCCACTACAATGGCGGCCCTTCCGCGTCCTGGAACGCCTGCCATGCCCGCCTGCCCGCAATGCACCCTGGAAAACACCTACGTCGACGGCGGGCAGTGGGTCTGCGCCGACTGCGGGTTCGAATGGCCCGCGGAGGAGGCGCAGGCGGAGGCGTTGGTGGTCCGCGATTGCAACGGCAACGTGCTGTCGGCCGGCGACACCGTCACCGTCATCAAGGACCTGAAGGTCAAGGGTTCCTCGATCCCGCTCAAACAGGGCACGGTGATCCGCAACATCCGCCTGGTCGAGGACGATGCCGGGCACATCGAAGGCAACTCGGACAGGATCAAGGGCCTGGTGCTGAAGACCGTCTTCCTGCGCAAGGCCTGAACGCCGCCAGGCGGCTCAGTTCGCCGCCTGCTCCGGCGGGTCGGCATCGATCACCTGCTGCGCGCGCCCGGTGGTCGAGGCCATCACCGACTGGGTCGTCACCACCAGCGCCGCGCCCGGCATGATCTGCGGCACGAGCTGGCGGAGGAAATCGGGCGGCACTTCCACCTTGCCGATGGTCTGGGCGGCGACGATCTCGCCGGACGTGGCATCGCCGTTGACCGCGACGTGCAGCCAGTTCGGCATGCGTACGTCCGGCAGGCCGGGCAGCGTGCCGGGCAGGAAGCCTTGCCCGGCCAGGTAGACCTGGGTGCCGAAGTCGGGCGGCAGGTCGTGCACCCTGGCCCGCGCGCGGCCGATCTCGACGCCGTTGCGGTACACCACCAGTTGCTGGTCGGCATCGCTCAGCACCATCGAGATCGGGCCCTGCGCCGAGGATTCCGGATGCCAGCTGTGGGTCTCGCCGCTGGCGAGCGGCTGCATCGGCACGTCGGCGCCGGTGCCGGGATCGATCGGGCTGAGCGGCTGCGGATGCACCAGTGCGTCCGGGCTCACGCCGGCCTTCGAGATCACCACCACCATGCCCATGTTGGAGTTCTCGAACAGCAACCGCGCGAACTCGGACGGCAGGTGCACGCAGCCATGCGATTCGGGGTAGCCGGGCAAGCCGCCGGCATGCAGGGCCACGCCGTCCCAGGTCAGGCGCTGCTGGTAGGGCATCGGCGCGCTGTTGTAGAGGTTGGAGCGATGGTCCTTGTCCTTCTGCAGGATGGTGAACACCCCGGTCGGCGTCTCGTGCCCCGGCTTGCCGGTGCTGACCGTGCTGATGCCGATCAGGATGCCGTTGCGATAGGCATACGCGCGCTGCTCGGTGAGGCTGACGATCACCGCCATCGGTCCCCAGCCCTTGCTCAATCCGCCCCAGTACCATTCGCCCGGCTCGAGGTCCGCTGCCGGCGTGCCGATCGGGCTGGACGTCCTGGCGCCCCAGAACGGTACGGCGCCCGTGGCCGGCGCGGCCTGCAGGACGGCCAGCAGCGCAGTGGTGTACAGCAGTCGGCGCATGGAAGGCTCCGGGGCGAGGGACCGGGCGATCTTAGAGGGTGCCATGTACTTTGGGATGAGTGCGAAGCGGCCTCGCGCGAAGATCACGGCTCCAGGTGCGGGCGCACCCTGTCGGCCAGCCAGTCCATGAAGAGCGAGACGCGGCGGGGCAATCGTCGGCGCTGCGCGTAGAGCAGGGTGACCGGCATGGGCTCGGCGGAAAGATGCGGCGCCACTTCGACCAGCTCGCCGGACTCGAGCAGGGGGCGCACCCCGTGCACCGGCACCTGGATGATGCCCAGGCCGGCCAGCGCGGCCTGGACGTAGGCGTCGCCGTTGTTGACGGTGACGGGGCCGGCCATCGGCAGCCAGCGATAGCCTGCGCCGTCGTGGTACTCGAAGCCGGGCGGGCGCTGGCCGAGCGTGCCGACGTAGTGCACGAGGATGTGCGCGGCGGCGAGGTCGTCGGGCCCGCGCGGCATGCCGTGCGCGGCCACGTAGGCGGGGCTGGCGCAGTTGACGATCCGCAGCGCGCCGAGCGGACGCGCGATCAGCGTGTTGTCGTCCAGGGCGCCCACGCGCAGCACGCAGTCGAAACCCTCGCGCACCACGTCCACGCGCCGGTCGGTGCCGCTCAGCTCGATCTCCAGCCGTGGATGCTTCGCCAGGAAGCTTGGCAACTGCGGCATCAGCAACCGCGCCATGCCGGTGGGCATGTCGACCCGCAGCCGGCCGCGCAATGGCGCATCGCCCTGCTGGAACATGCCGTGCAGCTCTTCCATCTCGTCGAGCTGTTCGCGGGCGCGCGGGTAGAACGTCTCGCCGTCGGCGGTCAGCCGCACGCGCCGGGTGGTGCGGTGCAGGAGCTGCGTGCCCAGGCGCGCTTCCAGCCGTTGCACCGCGGTGGAGACGCTGGCCTTCGGCAGGCCCAGCGAATCGGCCGCGCGGGTGAACGAACCCAGTTCCGCGACCCGCAGGAAGCTGCGGAGGAGGTCCAGCGTGTCCATGATTGTTCTCGATGCGCGAACGATGAAATCATTCTGGAGCGGTTTATGCGTCGCCACAACGGCAATAACGTGGGCCCCATCGTTTCTTCCGACAGGACCCGTGCCATGAACGTTTCGCCCCGCACCACCTTGATCACCGGCGGCAACCGCGGCCTGGGCCGCAATGCCGCCCTGGCCGTCGCCGCCTCCGGCAGCGACGTGATCCTGACCTACCGCAGCCATGCCGACGAGGCGGCCGAGGTCGTCCGCCGGATCGAGGCCGAAGGACGCCTGGCGGCGGCATTGCCGCTGGACGTGTCCGATGCCGACGGCTTTCCCGCGTTCGCCGATGCGGTGCGCGGCGTGCTCGCCGGCTGGAGGCGCGAGCGCCTGGATGCGCTGGTCAACAACGCCGGCATCGGCCTGGACGCGCCGATCGCCAGGACCACGCAGGACCAGTTCGACGCACTGGTGCGCGTGCACCTGAAAGGGCCGTACTTCCTGACCCAGGCGCTGCTGCCGCTGATCGCCGACGGCGGGCGCATCCTCAACCTGTCCAGCGGGCTGACCCGCTTCTCGCTGCCGGGCTATTCGGCCTACGCGATGATGAAGGGCGGCATCGAGGTCTTCACCCGCTACCTGGCCAGGGAACTCGGCGAACGCCGCATCAGCGTCAACACGCTGGCGCCCGGGGCGATCGAGACCGATTTCCGCGATGGCGCCGTGCGCGACAACCCGCAGGTCAACGCCATGGTGGCTTCGGTCACCGCGCTCGGCCGCGCCGGCCTGCCCGACGACATCGGCCCGGTGGTGGCGGCATTGCTCGCGCCGCAGAGCGGCTGGATCAACGCGCAGCGCGTGGAGGCCTCGGGCGGGATGTTCGTCTGAGGGAACGCTTGCGGCCGCCGGCCGGCGTCGTCACGGGCGCAGGCTGGCGGACGAGCGCGACCAGCGGCGCAGGCTGTCGAGCTTGGCCTGGTAGCGCTGTTGTTCGCTGGCCGGCGCCAGGGTGTGCGCCAGGCGCAGCTCGCGGTCGGCGAGCCTGCCGTCGCCGGTCAGGAAGGCCACCCGCGCCAGCCCGAAATGGAACTGGTGCGCATTAGGGTAGAGACGGATCGCCTTGGCGTAGTAGCGCGACGCGGTGGCGTAGTCGCCCTGGCGCTCGGCCTCGGTGCCGAGCACGTACTGGTGGAACGGGTCGCGCGCCTGCACCTGCTGCAGGCGCGCCAGCATCTGCGCGGCGCGCTGGGTGTCGCCGAGCCTGCGATACACGTTGAGCGCGTTGGAGATGGAGGCCGCGTGCCGCGCGTCGAGCGCCAGCGCCTGCGCGTAGTCGGCCGCGGCGGCGTCCAGCGCATTCTCGTGGGCGTTGAGCACGCCCAGGTTGTTCCAGGCATCGGCCAGCTTGGGGTCGATGCGCAATGCCTGCTCGAAGTAGGGGCGGGCCTGCGCGAACTGGCCGTCCGAGATCAGTTCGGCGCCGCGGTTGTTGTAGTAGTGGGCGAACAGCCGCAGGTCGGAGATCACGCGCGGCCCGCGCCGGTCCATCAGGATGTTGCTGTCCAGGTCGATCGTGGCGACCTGGGCGTTCATCCGGACCTGCGCGTTGATGTGGCCGTAGTTGTAGCCGATGCCGCCCTGTTCGTACCAACTGAGCACCTGGCCGACTTCCTGCGGGCGCGCGCTCAGCCCGGCCTCGCGCGCCAGCGCGAGGAACAGCATCGTGAAGGACAGGCAGTTGACCCGCCGGGTGGCGAAGCTCTCGGCGACGCTGTGCGTGTCGCTCGCGCCGTACTGCAGCCCCAGGCCGTCCTGCGAGAACAGCAGGTCGACCAGCCGCTGCAGGCGTTCCTCCGAGTTGGGCGGGCTGCGGCGCATCACGCGCTGTTGCAGCATGTGCCGCAGCTCCGGCGGGATCGCCATCAAGGTGTCCACCGCCGGTGGCGGACGCGGCGGCGAGGACGGCGGGGATTCTGGTGCGGGCGCGACCGCGAGGGCGGTGGCGAGCACGAACGAGGCCAGGCTGATCATCCGACACCTCCGCGCAGCAGGGCGTGCCGGCAGTCTACTCCTGCGGCGGGCCGGTGGCGCATGCCGGCACCGGCCGGGCTTTGCTAGTATCCGCGCCCCCGCAAGACGCTGCTGGCAAGCAGGTAGCCATGTCGATGACCCGGCCATTCCTCTATCTCTCCTCGGCCGACGCGCAGCTGTCGCTCGGGTTGGGCGAGGAGAAGCCGAGCGAGCGGCTGTTCTTCGCGGTGATGCCGGACGCGGAGACGGCGGCCGCGGCCGGCCGCCTGGCCCGCGATCTGGTCGGGCAGGAAAACCTGTCCGGCAAGCCCCTGGCGGAAGCGCGGTTGCACGTCACCCTGCATCACCTGGGCGACTACGCCGGACTGCCGCCGTCCTTGCTGGCGCGCGCACGCGCGGCCGCGGAGCGGCTGAGGATGGAGGCTTTCGACGTGCGCTTCGACCGGGTGGGGACGTTCGGCGGCCGGCGCCGGCAGATGCCCTGCGTGCTGCGCGGCGAGGACGGCGTGAAAGGCCTGTTCCAGCTGCAGCGCACGCTGGCGCGGCGGATGGCCGAACAGGGCATCGCCGGCGATACCGCGTTCACGCCGCACATGACCCTGCTCTACACCGACACGGCGCTGCCGCTGCGGCGTGTCGAGCCGGTGCAGTGGCGCGCGCGCGAGTTCGTGCTGATCCGCAGTTTCCTGGGGCAGACCCGCTACCAGCTGGAAGGACGCTGGCCGCTCGCGTGAGCGGTGGCGCGAACGGCGCGCCGCGCTTAGGCTGCGCGCATGGACCATTCCCCGCCCGTCGCGCTCGATCCGGCCCAGTGGCAGGCCATCGAACAGGCCTATGCCACCCCGCCGCGGGCGTACCACAACTTCGGGCACGTCCGCGCGCTCTGGCGGCACTTCGACGAGGTGCAGGCCGGACCCGGCTGGCGGCATCCGTGCGAGGTCTGGCTGGCGATCCTGTTCCACGACGCGGTCTACCGCCCGGGGCGCTCGGACAACGAGCGCCAGTCCGCGGCGATGGCGCGGGAATGGATCGCGCGCTGGTGGCCGCATGCCGGCTACGACCTGGACCGCATCGAACGGCTGATCCTGCTCACCGCCCGCCATGGCCAGCTGCAGCCGCAGGACGTGGACGAGGAAACCGCGTTGTTCCTCGATTGCGACATGGCCATCCTGGCCGCCCCGGAAGCGGTCTTCGACGCCTACGACCGGGGCATCGCCGAGGAGTATCGCGGGCACGTGCCCGGGCTGCTGTTCCGGCACGAGCGCAAGCGCTTCCTGCGCGGGCTGCTGGCGTTGCCGCGGATATTCCTGAGCGGGTTCTTCCATGAGCGCTACGACGCACGCGCCCGCGCCAACCTGCGCCGCGCCACCGGCGGCTGAGGCGCCGCAGCCGTGCGCGACGATCGACCGGGCGCCCGGCGACGTTTCGGCTACGTGGCCGGCCCTACAATGGCGGGGTGTCCCACGCAGCGCTGCCCGCCGTACCGATGACCGATCTTCCCGACGACCCGCTCGATCCGCGACCGCAGCCTCCGGAGCGGCCGGCGGACAACGAGTGCTGCGGAAGCGGTTGCCCGTTGTGCGTCTACGATCTGTACGAGGAACAACTGGCCGAGTACCGGCAGGCGCTGGCACGCTGGCTCGAGCGGCATCCCGGTGCGGATGCCTGATGCGGACACGCCCTCATTCCAGGAATCGATGATGCGAAGGCTTGAACTGTGGAAGTCGCTGTGTGGCGCGGGCGTGCTGGCGGTGTCGATGGGCGCCGCGGCGGCCGGGCCCGAGACGGTCACGCATGGACGCTTCGAGCAGGTACCGGTGCTGCAGCCGGCGGGCGAGCCGCAACGGATGGTGATCTGGTTTGGCGGCATCGGCGACGGCGCGCGCCGGCAGGCCCAGGCCGAGGCGCTGCGCGCCGATGGCGCGATGGTGGCGATGGTGGACACCGCGCACCTGTACAGGGTGCTCGACAAGGACGGTGGCGATTGCGCGTTCTCGTCGGGCGACGTGGAGAACTTCTCGCGCTACGTGCAGGCGTTCTATCACGTGCCGACCTACCGGCTGCCGCTGCTGGTCGGCGATGGCGAGGGTTCGGCCCTGGTCTACGCCGTGGCCGCGCAGGCGCCGGCGAACGTACTGGCGGGCGTGCTGACCGACGGGCTGCGCCCGGCCTCGGTCCCGCCCAAGGCGATCTGCGGCGACGGCGTGGGCAAGGCCGGCGCGCTGAAGGCCACGCGCCTGCCGGTGCCGTGGCTGGCGGCATCGTCGCAGGGCAAGCAGGGCGATGCGGTCCCGGTGCCGGACTTCATAAAGGGCATCCCGCAGGCGCGCCTGCTCAAGCGCAGCGCCAGCGGCGACCTGCTGCCGGGGCTGCGGGCCGCGATCCGCTCGCTGGGGGCGCAGAAGGGCGTCAGCCTGCCGCCGCCGCCGGCCGACCTCGAGGGATTGCCGATCGTGGAAGTGCCGTCCGCCGCCGACGGGCAGGGCGATACCTTCGCGGTCTTCGTTTCCGGCGACGGCGGTTGGGCCGGCCTGGACAAGGAAGTGGCCGGCGCGCTGGCGCAGGCCGGTATCCCCGTCGTCGGCGTGGACTCGCTGCGCTATTTCTGGCAGGAGCGCACCCCGCAAGGCTTCGCCGACGACCTGGATCGCATCGTGCGGTTCTATGCGCAGCGCTGGAAGCGCTCGCGCGTGGTGCTGATCGGGTTCTCGCAGGGTGCGGACGTGCTCCCGGCCGCGATCAACCACCTGCCGCCGACCACGCTCGCGCAGATGCGCATGGCGGCGCTGCTGTCGATCGGCAAGTTCGCCGACTACGAGTTCCACGTCAGCAACTGGATATCCAGCGGTGACGACGACGGTCTGCCGATCGCGCCGGAGATGGCCAGGCTGCCGGTGCAGCGCACCGTGTGCATCTACGGGGTGGACGACGACGACGCGCTGTGCCCGTCGCTGCCCAAGCAGAGCCGCCGCGTCGGCCTGCCGGGCGACCACCACTTCGAAGGCGACTACGAGACGCTGGCGAAGACGATCCTGCAGCAGTTGCACGACACCGCGCCCTGAGGCGCGGTGCCGCGGGAGCGGCCGCGACCGCTCCCGCCGGTCAGTCGTGCTGGCGCGGGTCCAGCGAGATCAGCCGGGTCACGTCCAACAGCGCGGCCGGCAGGTGCATGCCGCCGGGCGCGGCCAGATAGCGCGGGCGCCAGACCGGCGCGAACTTCGCCTTGAAGCGGCGCAGTCCGCTGAAGCCGTAGAAGCGCTCGCCGTGGCGGGCGACCAGGTTGGCGAAGCGGTTCCAGCGCCCGGCCAGGCGGTGCTGCGCCAGCCCCGACAACGGCGCCATGCCGAGCGAGAAGCGGGTGAAGCCGTTGCCGGCACCCCACAGGAACAGCGCGACGAACAGGTAGTCCATCGTGCCCTTGGGGGCATCGTTGGCGTGGCGCATCAGGTCCACCGACAGCTCGCCGCTGGCCTGCGCCTCCCAGATGTTGGCGAAGGCGACGATCCGCCCTTCGGCTTCCACCTCGACCACGCCCATCGGGAAGCGGCACAGGTAGTCCGGGTCGAAGCTGCCGAGCGAGAATCCTTTTTCCTCGCCGGCCTTTTCCTCCAGCCACTGGTCGGAGATCTCGCGCAGGCGCGGCAGCAGCGCGGCGACTTCCTCGGCCGGGACCATGCGGAAGTTCAGGCCCATGCGCTTGCCCTTGTTGTAGGCCTGGCGCAGTTCGGCGCGCTCGCGGCCTTCGAGGGTGAAGTCCTGCAGCGGCACGATCGCTTCCTCGCCGAGCTTGACCAGGGTCAGGCCCAGGTCGAGATAGGTCTGCCAGTGCTGCTCGCCGACCTGGTAGAACACCGGGCGCAGGCCGAGCCGGTCGGCTTCCTCGCGGAAGCGCCAGATCAACGCGCGCGCGACCTCCGGCGGGCCGACCGGATCGCCCATCGAGATCAACGAGCCGCCGTAGCGCTGCATCATCACGAAGCCGGTCCTGGCGTCGTCGCGCAGCAGCGCCTTGTCGCCGGTCAGCGCCAGGCAGGCCTGGGTGTCTGCGCTGGCGGCGATCAACGGCCTGAGCTGCTCCAGCGTCTGCGGGTCGGCCGGCGGCAGCGGGCGGCGCGCGCTGCGCAGCAGCCGCGCCAGGCCGAACACGATCAGGCACACGCAGACGATCAGCAGCGCCCGCAGGGCGCGCGGCGCGTTCGCCGAGGTGGCGAACTGCCACCACAGGTCGTTGCTGTACTCGACGTGGCTGTAGACGAAGAACAGCAGCCAGAACGTCGCCACCAGCACCAGGCCCAGGTTGCCGAGCCAGCGCCACGACCAGGCCTCGTCGAGCAGCGCGCCTTCGCGGTAGAACTCGCGGCGAGCCACCCACAGCGCCAGCGCGGTCAGCAGCGAGAACAGGGCCACCGAGTAGTGGCTGCCGCGCATCGGCGCCAGCGGTACCAGCGCCACGCAGATCGCCAGCGCCAGCGCCCATGCCGAATGGCTGCGTCGCTGCAGGCCCTGGCCGATCAGCAGCAGCACCACGCCACCGAGGCTGACCAGCAGGTGCGAGGTCTCGATCAACGGCAACGGCGCCACCTGCTGCCGCGACTTGGGCGTGGGCAGGGTGCCGTCGATCACCAGCACCGCGCCGACCGCGAACACCGCCAGTGCGATGATCTGCGGCAGCCACGGCCGCAAGGTCTTCCATGCCGCGCGCGCGCCGCTGGCACCGACCAGCGCAGGCTTGCGCAGGCCGGTCGCGGCGGCCATCGCGATCGAGATCAGCATCGGCACGATGTAGTAGGTGATGCGGTAGGCCAGCGCCGCCGCCAGCAGCGCCGCCGGCGCGACCTGCGGCAGCAGCTTGAGCAGGCTCCACTCGAACACGCCCAGGCCCGCCGGTACCGTCGAGACCAGGCCGGCGACCACCGCGACCAGCCACAGCCCGATGAAGCCGAAATAGCCCGTGCCGGGATCCGGCGGCAACAGCACGTAGAACGCGGCGCTCGCCAGCCCCAGCTCGAACACGCTCAAGGCGCTGACCACGAGCACCGTGCGCCGGTCGGGCACCCAGAAGCGGTGCGTGCCGAAGCCGAACTCGCGTCCGTGCCGGCCGACCAGGACCAGCATCGCGCCGTAGCCCAGCAGGATCGCGATGCCGGCGATGCGCACCGCGCCGGGCAGGATCGGCAGGGCGCGCGCGGCCGCTTCCGGTTCCAGGCACAGGGCCAGGCCGAGCAGCACCCACGCGCCGAACACGAAGCCCAGGGTGCTCATCAACACCACCTGGCCGATCTCGGCCAGGCTCAGGCCCACGCTGCCGTAGCCGCGCAACCGCACGGCGCCGCCGGTGAGCGCGGCGAAGCCCAGGGTCTGCCCGACCGCGTGCGCCAGGAACGCGGTGATGCCGACGCGCGCCGGATGCAAGCGCTTGCCGGTGCGCTTCAGTCCGATGCTGTCGAACCCGACCAGGCAGGCATAACTGCTCAATCCGAGCAGCAGCGTCAGCGCGATCTGCCCCGCGCCGAAGGCGCGGAAGGCTTCCCGGATCTGGCGATAGCCATGCTCGGTGAACTCGGCCGACAGCGCCCGCAGCGCCATCGCCAGGATCGCCAGGCTGACCAGGACCGGCAGGGCGCGCCGCCAACCGCTTGGGGGGGATGCCGGGGAGGCAGGGGTTTCCGTCATGGCGACAAGGGCCTGGAAGGACCGGGAGAGGGAGAAGGCCGGCATTGCCGGTCGTGCAGAACGCCAGGGCCGTGGTTCATCGTGCCGTCGGTGATCGGAGGATGGGACGCGTCATCGGACATCATGGTGGGTGCCTCCGATGTTGCCGGCGCGCATCATAGGGCAAAGCATTGTGAGCGGGCGTGGTGTCCGGGAGGACGATGGCGGCATGATGGAAACGGGGACGAGGGACGGGGAAGGGCAGGCTGCATGGATCGCGGCGGCGGGCCGGCTGGCGGCGATCGTCGGGTCGGCCTTCCTGGCATGGGTGGTGGCCTTGCAGTTCATGCGCGACGACCTGGCCTGGGTGGACGCGCAACTGAGCCTTTACCTGCATGGCCCTTATGGACTGGGGCTGCGCACCGCCTATTGCCTGATGGCGGCGGCGATGGCCGTGGTGGCCCTGGCGCTGCAGCAGGCGCTGCAAGCGGGCGCACGCAGCCGCACCGTGCTGGGCCTGTTCTGGTGCGCCGCGCTGGGACTGGGCGGCGTGGCGATCGGCGACAGCTGGTTGCCGGACCTGGCGCCGGACGTCGCGCCGCTGGTCCACCTGCTGTCGGCGCAGACCGCATTCCTGTGCGTGATCGCCGCGGTGCTGTTGCAGTCGTGGTGGTTTCGCCACGACCCCCGGTGGCGGGACCGGTTCGGGCCGGCCTTCGCCGTGGGCGTGCTGGCGTTTGCCGTGCTGGCCTGGAACGCCGGCGTGCGCAGCGCGCCGCGCGGATTGAGCCAGAAGCTGGCGATCGTGCTGATCGTGGGATGGCTGGTGATGGTCGGCGCATGGCTGGGATGGCGGAATCGCGCGGGGGCTGCGCCGCAGGCGACTTCGCGTGACAATGCCGATGTCCAACCCGAGGAACACTGAAATGCTGCAGCGATACGAGACCGGCACGCGCATGTCGGAGATGACCGTGGCCCACGGCCTGTGTTTCCTGGCCGGCCAGGTGGCCGAGGACGCCACGGCCGACATCCAGGGCCAGACCCGCCAGGTGCTGGCCGAGATCGACCGGCTGCTGGCGCTGGCGGCCAGCGACAAGACCAAGATCCTGCGCGCGGAGATCTTCCTCGCCGACATGGCCGATTTCGCCGCGATGAACGAAGTGTGGGACAGTTGGGTGGCCCCGGGGTTCACGCCGGCGCGCGCGACGGTGCAGGCCAAGCTGGCCAACCCGGAGTGGAAGATCGAGATCGTCGTCACCGCGACCATCTGAGCCATGCCGCCGCGGGCGGAGCAAGCTCCGCCCGCGGACGCCGATCGGCATCGGGCCCCGGCCATCTTCGCCCTCGACGTGCCCGCCTGGACGGGCACGAGGCCATTCGATGCGGCGACCTGCGATCGTGCCGATCGAATCGCGGAACGACGGCGGGCCGGCCCGCCTTTACGGATGCGGCGGGGGCGGCTGCATCACGATGCAGTCCACGGGACAGGCCGGCACGCACAACTCGCAGCCGGTGCAGAGCGGCGCCAGCACGGTATGCATGTACTTCGCGCCGCCGACGATCGCATCCACCGGGCAGGCCTGGATGCACTTGGTGCACCCGATGCAGTCCGCCTCGACGATCCATGCCACCTGCGGCGGCTTGTGCTCGCCGCGGCCGCGGTCGTAGGGCCGGGCTTCGACGCCCAGCACGCGCGCGAGCGCACGCGCCCCCGCATCGCCTCCGGGCGGGCAACGGTCCACGCCGGCCTCGCCGCGCGCCATCGCCTCGGCATACGGGCGGCAACCGTCGAAGCCGCACTGGCCGCATTGGGTTTGCGGCAACAGGCGGTCCAGGCGTTCGGCGAGGTCGGCGATGGGGGACATGGGCGTGGCGCGAGGCTGCGGCAGGAATGATGCGTCAGGCGATCCGTCGCCCGCGATACCAGCGTTCGTGGGCGAGCGCGAGCATCGGCTTGTCCTCGCGGCTGTCGCCATAGGCGTGGATGCGTTCGAATCCGGCCAGGTCGAAACGGGAACGGACCAACCCGGCCTTGCCCGGGCCGATGTCCGTGCCATCGTAGCGCCCGGTCAGGCGGCCGGCGGCGTCCTGCTCCAGGCGATTGCAGAGCAGGTGCAGGCCGTGGCGTTCGCACCAGGGCGCCAGGTACAGGTCGAGCGAGCCGGAAACCAGCGCCACCGCATGCCCCTGCGCCTGGTGCCAGGCGATCCGCCGCATCATCTCCGGCCGCAGCAGCGGCGGCAGCACCTCGCGCGCGAACGGTTCGCCATGCGCGGCGATCTGCGCGGCATCGCGGCCGGCGAAGGCCAGCCGGGTCACGCGCGCGCGGATCGCCTTGGCCGAAACGAGCCCGGCGCGATAGCCCAGCAGCCAGGGGCCGACCTTCCACTTCGCCTGCGCCAACCGGTCGGGCGTGGCCACGCGACGCAGGAAACGTGCGTAGGTATCGCAGGTGGTGACCGTGTGGTCGAAGTCGAACAGGGCCAGTTGCATGGAGCCGGGGCTCTGGTTGGGAGACTCGGGGCCGGAGAAGCGGGCCGCCTGCGCGGGAGCGGGCAAGCGCGGATGCTTTCGCCGGGTCCCGCCCTCACCGCACCGGCATGCCCGGCTGCGCGCCGCTGTCGGCATCCAGCAGCGCCAGCGCGCCGCCGTCGAAGCCGGCCGACAGGATCATGCCTTCGCTCACGCCGAAGCGCATCTTGCGCGGGGCCAGGTTGGCGATGAACACCACGTTGCGGCCGACCAGCCGGTCCGGCTCGCCGTAGCTGGCGCGGATGCCGGAGAAGATCTGGCGCTTGCCCAGCTCGCCGGCGTCCAGTTCGAAGCGCAGCAGCTTGTCCGAACCCTCGACGAACTCGCAGGCCAGCACCTTGCCGATGCGCAGGTCGAGCTTGGCGAAGTCGTCGATGCCGATGTACTGGCCGGCCTCTTCCTGCTTGGCGGCGGGCGCGGCCTTCGGCTCGGCGTTCTTGGCGGGCGCGGCGGCCGAGGCGGCGGCGAGGGTGTCCTTGGAGGCTTCGGTCATGGCGTCGATCAGTTTCGGGTCGATACGGGTGAACAGGGCGGCGTAGGGCTGGATCGCGTGGCCGCCGGCCAGCGGCCGGTCCAGGTCCTGCCACGACGTCACCGGCGCGGACAGGAAGGCCTCGGCCTCGGCGGTGGTGCGCGGCAGGATCGGCTTGAGCGCGGCGGCCAGGATGCGGAACAGGTTCAGGCCCTGGGTGCATACCGCCTGCAGCTCGGCGTCGGCGCCGTCCTGCTTGGCGATCACCCAGGGCTTGGCCTCGTCGATGTACTTGTTGGCCTCGTCGGCCAGCGCCATGGTCTGGCGGATCGCGGCGGCCGGGTCGTTGCGCTCGTAGGCCTCGCGGATCGGCGCCAGCGCGGCGACGAAGCGGTCGTACTGGGCCGGGTCCGGCAGCGCGGTGGCCAGCCGGCCGTCGAAGCGCTTGCCGATGAAGCCGGCGCAGCGGCTGGCGAGGTTGACGAACTTGCCGACCAGGTCGGCGTTCACGCGCGCGACGAAGTCGCCCAGGTTGAGGTCCAGGTCGTCCACGCCGCCGGAGGACTTGGCGGCGAAGTAGTAGCGCAGCGCCTCGGGTTCCAGGCCCACGTCCAGGTAGGTGCGCGCCATCACGAAGGTGCCGCGCGACTTGGACATCTTGGCGCCGTCCACGGTCAGGTAGCCGTTGACGTGCAGCCGGGTCGGCGCGCGGTGGCCGGTGCCGTGCAGCACCGCCGGCCAGAACAGGCCGTGGAAGTTGACGATGTCCTTGCCGATGAAGTGGTGCAGCTCGGTCGCGGTGCCGGCGCGCAGGTGCGACTCGAAGTCCTCGCCGATCGAGGCGCACAGCGTCTTGAAGCTGCACAGGTAGCCGATCGGCGCGTCCAGCCAGACATAGAAGTACTTGCCGGGCTGGCCGGGGATCTCGAAGCCGAAGTACGGCGCATCGCGCGAGATGTCCCAGGCGCGCAGGCCGCCCTCGGCGTCCAGCCATTCCTTGAGCTTGGCCTTCACGCCCGGCAGCGCCACGTCGCCGGCCAGCCAGTCGCGCAGGAAGCCCTCGAAATGCCCGACCTCGAAGAAGAAATGCTCCGAGTCGCGGATTTCCGGCGTGGCGCCGGAGATCGCCGACTTGGGCTCCTTCAGGTCGGTCGGCGCGTAGGTGGCGCCGCAGACCTCGCAGTTGTCGCCGTACTGGTCCGGGCTGCCGCAGTTGGGGCAGATGCCCTTGATGTAGCGGTCCGGCAGGAACATGCCCTTGGCCGGGTCGTAGAACTGCGCCACCGAGCGGCGCGCGACGTGCCCGGCCTGTTCGAGCTTCAGGTAGAACTGCTCGGTCAGCTCGCGGTTGACCGGCGAGTTGGTCGAGTCGTAGTGGTCGAAGGCCACGCCGAAGGCGGCGAAGTCGCGCTCGTGGCTGGCCTTGATCCCGGCGATGAAGGCCTCCGGCGTCACGCCCGCCTTTTCCGCCGCCAGCATGATCGGCGTGCCATGGGTGTCGTCGGCGCAGACGAACCAGGTCCTGTCGCCGTTCAGGCGGCGCGCGCGGACCCAGATGTCGGCCTGGATGTAGCCGACCAGGTGACCCAGGTGCAGTGGGCCGTTGGCATAGGGCAGGGCGGTGGTGACGAGAGCGGTGCGGGTCATGATGATGGTGTTGCGGGGGACAGGGGATTATCGCACGCCCAAAACAGGCGACCCGGCCTGGGCCGGGTCGCTGTCCTGGAGATGCGGGCCGCGCGCGGTCAGTCGCGGATCCAGGTCTGGGTGCGGCCCAGCGCTTCGATGCCGATGTAGCCGCGCATCTGCAGTTTCTTGCCGCCGTCGGTCAGGGTGATCTTGGCCTTGTAGGTCTTGCCCTTGGCCGGATCGAGGATCGAGCCGCCGTCCCAGACCTGCGCGCCGTCCGGCTTCAGGCCCCACAGGATGGTCATGCCCTTGATCGGCTTGCCCTTGCGTTCGCCGTCGCACTTGTCGCAGACCGGGTTGGGGCCCTTGTCCGACTGCAGGATCTCGACCACCTTGCCGGTCAGGGTGCCGTTGGCCGCCTGCTCGATCTCGACGATCGACTTGGGCTTGCCGGTGCTGTCGTCGATGGTCGTCCAGCGGCCGACCGGGGTTTCGGCGGCCTGGGCCAGCATCGAGGCCGCCGCCAGCGGCAGGGCGAGCAGCAGGGCTTTGCATGTGTTGCGCATGGTTCCCCTCCCAGGGATGTCGTGACCGGCGCGGGGCCGGGATGGAGCCGACTGTATACCCATTCGCTCGGGTACGGAAACCATGCGGCGAGGGTCAGCGCTCCTGTTCGTACAGCTCCAGCGGCAACTCGTCCGGATCGGCGAAGAAGGTGAAACGGCGGCCGGTGTACTCGTCCACGCGGACCGGCTCGCAGGCGACGCCGTGCGAGGCCAGGTGGGCGACGGCGGCGTCGAGGTCGCCGACGCGGAACGCCAGGTGGCGCAGGCCGCGCGCTTCCGGGCGGCTGGGGCGCGGCGGCGGCGAGGGGAAGGAGAACAGTTCGATCTGCCCGCCGTCGGGCAGCGCGAGGTCCAGCTTCCACGAGTCGCGCGATTGCCGGTAGTGCTCGGCCAGCACGCGCAGGCCCAGGATGTCGCGATAGAAGTGCCGGGAGCGTTCGTAGTCCGAAGCGATGATCGCGACATGGTGGATGCCGGCCAGGCGCAGGCCGGATTCGCTGGGCGGATGGGACGTGGACGCGGACATGGGGGGACGTTGATGCGGTGCGGCAGGCCAGCATAGCGCAGGCCTCCCTTGCGTCCGCCGGTGCCCGTGGGCAGGGCCGGCCTGCTCGTGCCGGGCGCGGCGACGTGCATGCCCGGCTACTATGTCGCGATGGCCCAGGCGGCCGGAACGCGACGATGGCACCGGACCTTCCCGACGCTGCAACGGATCCGCTCGCGCGGCTGCTGGCCGGCGATGGCTGCATCGTGCTCGATGGCGCGCTGGCGACCGAGCTGCAGGCGCGCGGCTGCGACCTCGACGATCCGCTGTGGTCGGCACGGGTCCTGCTGGAGCGACCGGAGCTGATCTATCGGCTGCACCGCGACTACTTCGAAGCGGGGGCGCAGTGCGCGATCACCGCCAGCTACCAGGCGACCCCGCAAGGGTTCGCCACGCGCGGGCTCGACCTGGCGCAGTCCCGGCGATTGATCCGGCGCAGCGCCGAGCTGGCGCAGCAGGCGCGCGCCGATCACCTGCAAGTCCATCCGGATGCGGGGCCGCTGCTGGTGGCCGGCTCGATCGGCCCGTACGGCGCCTGCCTGGCCGATGGTTCGGAGTATCGCGGCGACTATGCGTTGCCGCGCGAGCGGATGCTGGCGTTCCATCGGCCGCGCATGGCCGCGCTCGCGGACGCCGGCGTGGACCTGCTGGCCTGCGAGACCCAGCCGTCCGCGCCGGAGATCGACGCGCTGCTGGGGTTGCTGGAGGAATTCCCGGCGATGCGCGCGTGGTTCACCTTCACCCTGCGCGACGTGACGCACCTGAGCGACGGCACGCCGCTGGCGGACGTGGTCGCGCGCGTGCAGGCCAACCCGCAGGTGGTGGCGCTCGGCATCAACTGCATCGCGCTGGAACGGGTGGAGGACGCGCTCGCGCACCTGGCATCGCTCACGCGATTGCCGCTGGTGGCCTATCCCAATTCGGGCGAGCGCTACGACGCGGCGGACAAGACCTGGCACGCCGACCCCGGGGCTACCGGTACGCTGGCCGGGTGCGCCTCGTCCTGGCGCGCTGCGGGCGCGCGCCTGATCGGCGGATGCTGCCGCACCACGCCGCGCGACATCGCGGCGTTGGCGATGCGATTGCATCCAGCCAAGGACGACGCCTAGGCGGCCTGCCGGTGCTCCCGGCATGCCTCGCAGTGCCGCCTGCCGCCATTCCCCGCCTGCGCGGTACTGAAGATCGATCCCGCGATGCCGGCCAGCGAGAGGCCGGGGCCGTCGCCGCCCCGGCCACGCCTACGACGACGGCTTGCCGCCCTTCTTGGAGGCGATCCAGCGGCCGATCTTTTCCTGCAGGACGTCCAGCGGCACCGAGCCGTCCTTCAGTACCTCCGCATGGAATTCGCGGACGTCGAACGCCGGGCCGAGCTCGCGGCTGGCCTGATCGCGCAGCGCCTGCATCTTCAGCTCGCCGATCTTGTAGGCCAGGGCCTGGCCGGGGATCGCCATGGCGCGCTCCACCTCCGCCTCGGCTTCCTCGCGGGTGGCGGGAGCGTTGTCGAGGATGTAGTCGATCGCCTGCTGCCGGCTCCAGGCCTTGCCGTTGAGGCCGGTGTCCACCACCAGCCGCACCGCGCGCCACAGTTCGTTGCGCAGGTAGCCGAAGTAGCTGTACGGGTCCTCGTACAGGCCCAGTTCCTTGCCGAGCGATTCGCTGTACAGCCCCCAGCCTTCGACGAACGCGGTCTCGCCGCCGAACCGGCGGAAGCGCGGCAAATGGCCGAGTTCCTGCTGCAGGCCGAGCTGGAAGTGATGGCCGGGCACGCCCTCGTGCAGGAACTGGTCCTGCGCCTCCCAGGTCCTGCGCTTGGGCAGGTCGGAGGTGTTGACGTAGAGCGTGCCGGGACGCGAACCATCGGCGCTGGGCGGCAGGTAGGACACCGCCGAGGCGGTCTGCGCGCGGTACGGCTCCACCGGCTTGATCTCGAAACCCGCCTTGGGCACCAGCGAGAACAGCCTGGGCGCGCTGGCCTGCACCCGCGATTGCAGCGTGCGGTAGTAGTCCAGCAGTTCCGCCTCGCTCCTGAAGGCGAAGCGCTTGTCTTCCTGCATCGACTTGAAGAACTTCTGCAGCGATCCGCGCGCGCGGGTCTGCTTCATCACGTCCTGCAACTGCGCCTGGATGCGCGCGACCTCGTCCAGGCCGATCCGGTGGATCTGCTCGGGCGCCATGTCGGCCGAGGTGGTGCTCTGGCGCACGTCGTAGGCGTACCAGGCGGCGCCGTTGGGCAGTGCGCCGCGGCCGTCGGTGTCGCGGCAGGCCGGCAGGTACTCGGTGGCGATGAAGCCGCGCAGCGCGCGATAGGCCGGCATGATCCGGTACTCGATCATGCGCTTGTACTCGGCGGCGATGCGCGCCTTGTCCTCGGCCGGGAACGACTCGGGCATGTTGCGCACCGGAGCCCAGAAGATGCTCTGTTCGGCGGTCGGCTTGATCAGCGCGTCCAGCTGCGGCAGCACTTTCTGCATCAGCACCTTCGGCTGCACCACGCCCGCCTTGATGCCTTCGCGCATGTTGGCGATGGCCTGGTCGAAGAGGTCCGGGATGCCCAGCGAGCGGCGCGACCAGTCGTCGTAGTCCTGCACCGTGTTGAACGGCTGCGCTCCGGTGCCGGAGCCGAGCATCGCCATCACGTTGGCGACGTTGTAGTACTGGTTGATCGGCAGCATCCAGCTCGGGAACTGTTCGGCCGCCAGGGCGTTGTTGGCGTCGCGCACGAAGATCTCGTAGCTCAGCAGGTCCTGGCCGGACAGGCCGTCCGGGCCGATCGCCTCCACCTTGGCCAGCCATTCGGTGACGAAATCGTGGGATTGCTGGCGGAAGGCGGCGGACAGGAAGTTGGGAAGCTGGTCGTTGTAGCGGCCATCGCCCTGCAGCGTGGCCTGCAGCGGATTGAGCTTCAGCGAGGCGTCCCAGTACTGGTCGTAGAGCGCGTTCAGCCGCGTGGCCTTGTCGACCTTGGCCGGGGCGGGGGCCGGCTTGGGCCGGGCGGCCCGGGTCGACTTGGCGGCCTTCGCGCGCGCCTGCTGGCTGGTCTGGGACTTGGCGTTCTTCTTCTTGGCCGCCTCGGCCGGCGGTGCCAGCGACAGGCTCAATGCCGCCGCGATGGCGAGCGAAAGCAGGCGGGAAAGCGGCAACGGCATCGCGGGCTCCGGCAACAAGCGAGCCGGGGAGCTTGCCCGATCCGGAAGCGTACGGCCAGCGATCCGGCACGCGCGGCGCGGCAAGGATTCATGCTCGTGAGAGGCGGGGGCGGCCTGCCGGTATGCCGACGACGGCAGGGGTTCCCGCCGCGCCAAGCGTTGCCTCCGCCCGGCGAAGGCCCGCTATGCCGCGGCTTCCTCGCGCAGCCGTTGGGCGCGCGCCGCGCCGAGATAGGCGGTGATGCCGCGGCGCATCACGTACAGCAGCGGGATCAGCAGCACCGCGAACAGCATCTTGTAGACGTAGTTGACCGTGCTGACCGCCAGGAACAGCGACAGCGGCCAATGCTGCGGCCCGATCACGAAGGCGATGTAGATCACCACGAAGCTGTCCACCAACTGCGACACCGCGGTCGAGCCGGTCGCGCGCAGCCAGACATGCTTCTCGCCGGTGGCGCGGCGGATGCGGTGGAACACCGCCACGTCGATCAACTGGCCGACCAGGAACGCCACCAGCGATCCGGCGATCGTCCACATGCCCTGGCCGAACACCGCGGCGAACGCGGCCTGGTAATCGGGCACGCCCTGCGACTGCGCGGCCTGCACCCACCAGCCGGCGGGCGCGAGATGGATCGCGGCGAACGCGAACAGGAAGCCATAGCCGATCAGGCCGACCGCGATCCACGAGATGAAGCGCACGCCGCGGCTGCCGAAGAACTCGTTGATCGTGTCGGTCATGATGAACACGATCGGCCACAGCAGTGTGCCCGCGGTGAAGCTCAGCGAACCGGTCTGGCCGAACAGGTTCCAGTTCAGCGGCGCGATGCCGAGGGTGTCCTCCAGCGCGAAGATCTTGACGCCGATGAACTCGGCCAGCGCGGCGTTGACGCAGAAGAACGCCGACAGCGCGATGAACAGCCTTACCGCGCGGTCGTCGAGCGTGCGCGCCGGGTGCATGCGTTCAGCGGTCCGCGGTACGGGTGAAGGGCACCGTCTCGGGCGAGACCGCGCCGCCGGAGATGATGAAGCTCATCGCCTGGTCCACGCTCCAGTCGGTCGGGGTCAGCAACTCCACCGGCACGATTTCCAGGTAGCCGGAGGTCGGGTTGGGCGTGGTCGGCACGTAGACGGCGGCCAGCTCGCGGCCGGTGCCGTGCTCGCGGATCACCCGGGTGACCAGGCCGACCGATTTCATGTCCCGGTGCGGGAAGTCGATCAGGACCACGCGCTGGGTGCTGCCCGGCTGGGTCTGCAGGATGTCCAGCAGCTTGCGCGCGCTGTCGTAGACGATGCTGGCCAGGGGAATGCGCCGCATCACCGCCTCGAACCAGCGCAGCAGGCGCTGGCCGATCACCTTGCGGCTGAGATAGCCCACCAGCAGGATCGCCAGCAGCGTCGCCAGCAGGGCGATGGTGTTCTGCACCCACAACGCCTCGATCCAGTCCAGCGACCCCGGGAACGAGGCGGCGATCCGGGCCGAGAGCGGCACTACCCACGGGCTGCTGATGCCCGACAGCAGCACGAACACGAACTTGACCACGACCCAGGTCAGCCAGACCGGCAGCAGGGTGAGAAGGCCCGTCAGGAAGACTCGCTGCAGGGAGGGGCGGGGGTGTGCGGCAGCATCGGGCGACATCCGCCCATTGTAGTGGAGCGCAATGCCGCGGTGCAGCGTGTCTGGCGGCCGGCGCCGAAGGCCGGGATGACTACCGGCACATCCGCTATACCGAAGTTGAGGATAGTGTTGCCTCCAACCTAGTGGAGGCCGCCATGGTGGATGTCGAAGCCCAGCTCAGGAAGTTCCAGAAGGAGCTCAGCGCCGGCACCGTGTCGCTGGCCCTGCTGGCGGTGCTCGACCGCGCCGAGGAACCGCTGTACGGCTATCTCATCGCCAAGCGGCTGGAGCGGCTCGACGGGGTGCTGAGCGGCAAGCAGAGCGCGCTCTACCCGGTGCTGCGCAACCTGGAAGGCGCCGGCCTGCTGGACAGCCACGTCGAACCGTCGCAGGCGGGCCCGCCGCGCCGTTACTACCGCATCACCGAACACGGGCGCGCCTGCCTGCGGCAATGGGCCGAGGCCTGGCGCGCCACCCGGGATTCCGTCGATTCCGTACTGGAGGGGGACAACGCATGACCACCGAACGCACGCCTCGGCCGCTGCCGACCACGATTCCCGAATACCTGGCGCAACTGCGCCGGGCGCTGGCCGGCGCCGACCCGGCGATGGTCCAGGACGCCCTCTACGACGCCGAGGAATACCTGCGCTCGGAACTGGCCGAACAGTCCGGCAAGAGCGAGGCCGAGGTCATCGCCGAGGTCGCCGGCAGCTACGGCGCGCCCGAGGAAGTGGCGGAGATCTACCGCGAGACCGAAGTCACGGTGACGCGCGCGCTGCGTCCGCCGCAACCGCCGAAACGGCGCTCGCCGCTCGGCCGCTTCTTCGGCATCGCCGCCGACCCGCGCACCTACGGCGCGCTCTTCTATCTCGTGCTGGCGCTGGCGACCGGCGTCTTCTATTTCACCTGGGTGGTGACCGGCTTCTCGCTGTCGCTGGGCCTGTCGGTCACCATCGTCGGCCTGCCGCTGCTGGTGCTGTTCTTCGGGTCCACGCGCCTGCTCGCGCTGGTGGAAGGGCGGGTCGTGGAGACCTTGCTCGGCGTGCGCATGCCGCGGCGCCCGCCGCATGCCGGCCCGCCCAAGCCGTGGCTGCAGCGCATCGCCGACATGTTCACCGACGCGCGCACCTGGAGCACCTTGCTGTACTTCGTGCTGATGCTGCCGCTGGGCGTCGTCTACTTCACGGTGACGACGGTCCTCACGGTGTGCTCGCTGGCCCTGTTGCTGAGTCCCCTGGCGTTGCTGGCGCCGGGCCACACGGGCATCTACGTCGACGACTGGAACCTGGCCGCGGACGCGCCCTGGCTCTCGATCCCCATGGCCCTGGCCGGCGTGCTGATGCTGTTCGCCACGCTGCACCTGGTGCGCCTGCTCGGGCACGTGCACGGCCTGTTCGCCAAGCACCTGCTCGTGCGCGGCAATTGACGCGGGCCGCCGCGAAACGCGAACGCCGCGGGCGACCGCGGCGTTCGAGCGTTCCCGTACAGCGGGGGGGGGGGGCGTCAGGCGCCGCGCCTGCGCCGCAGCGGGGTGACCTTCGCGCCCGCCGAGCCACGGCGCTGGCTGACCGGCACCGCATCGTAGCGGGCGATGAACTCGCGCACCTGCGGGTAGACGATCTCGCGCCAGCGGCGCCCGCTGAAGATGCCGTAATGGCCGGCGCCTTCCACCACCAGGTGCTTGCGGTCGGCTTCGTCGATGCCGGTGCACAGCGCATGCGCGGCTTCGGTCTGGCCGAGCCCGGCGATGTCGTCCAGTTCGCCCTCGATGCTCAGCAGCGCGGTGTTGCGGATCGCCGACGGCTTGACCAACTGCCCGCCGACCTTCCACTTGCCGCGCGGCAGCAGGAATTCCTGGAACACCACGCGGATCGTGTCGAGGTAGTAGCGCGCCGGCATGTCGAGCACGGCGTTGTACTCGTCGTAGAAGCGCCGGTGCGCCTGCGCGTCCTCCAGGTCGCCCTTGACCAGGTTGGTGTAGAAGTCCCAGTGCGACATCACGTGCCGGCTGGGATTCATCGCCAGGAAACCGGCATGCTGCAGGAAGCCGGGATACACCTGCCGGCCATGGCCGGGATAGGGGTAGGGCACGGTGTGGATGACGTTGTTCTCGAACCACTCGATCGGATTGCGGGTGGCGAGGTTGTTGACCGCGGTGGGGCTGCAGCGCGCATCGATCGGCCCGCCCATCATCACCAGCGACTCCGGCGTGCGTTCGCCCTGCGCGGCCATCAGCGACACCGCCGCCAGCACCGGCACCGTCGGCTGGCACACGCTCATCACGTGCAGGCGCGGCTGGTGCTCGCCGATGTGGCGGATGAATTCCCGGACGTAGGCGATGTAGTCCTCGAGGCTGAAATCGCCTTCCTCGACCGGCACCATGCGCGCGTCCACCCAATCGGTCACGTAGACCTTGTGGTCGCGCAGCAGGGTGCGCACGGTGTCGCGCAGCAGCGTGGCGTGATGGCCCGACAGCGGCGCCACCACCAGCACGGCGGGCTGCTGCTTCATCCGCGCCATCAATGCCGGGTCGTCGCTGAAGCGCTTGAAGCGCAGCAGGCGGCAGAACGGCTTGGTCAGCACCTCGCGCTCGATGATCGGCAGCGAATGGCCGTCGACCTCGACGTCGTCCAGCGCCCAGGCCGGCTTCTCGTAGTCCTTGGTGAGGCGATGCAGCAGCTCGTTGCTGGCGGCCAGGCGGTCCGCGCCGGGCAGGGTGGCCCACAGGCTGTCCGGACTGGAGAACATCTTGGCGTTGGCCTGGGCCTGGTGGACCCACGGGGCAAGCAGATTACGGGTCAGCTCATGCAATTGGTAAAGCACGTCACCCATCCGTCTGGCGGTTTGCTGCCGTGCAGCATACCCGAATTGGCGCATTTGCACCTTAATGGGGTTTTCCTGCTTTGCAGGCGCGGGAAGGGGTTCAAGCCTTTTCCAGCGCCGACGCATGCCCGTCGAGCGCCGGAGACAGCCAGCAGTGCGAGCCGACCGCGGTGAACCCCGCCTTGGCGAAACGGGAGCGATACCAGCGCGCGGGCCGCGCCTGGAAACCGGCATGGTCGCCCTCGAACTCGTCCTCGGCCGTGAACAGTTCCAGGAACGCCACGCCGCCGCACAGCTCGGCCAGGCCCGGCAGGCCCTGCGCCAGTTCGCGGCTGGGCACGTAATGCAGCACGTCCGAGCAGACCAGCAGGTCGACCGGCGCACACGGGCGCAGCCAGGCGAAATCGCCGAAGCGCGCCAAGTGCACGTTGCGGCTGCGGCCGTAGCGGCGCACCGCGTACTCGCTGCCGTCGAAGCCGAGGTAGCTGGCGCGCGGGCGCAACTCCCGCAGCGGCGCGCGCCACGCGCCTTCGCCGCACCCGATGTCGAGCACGCTGCGGATCGGGCGTTCCAGGTAGTGCTCGGCCTGCGCGACGGCCAGTGCGACCTTGCGTCGCAGGCGCGCCCGGTCGTGCAGGCCGGCCTTGCCGTACCAATGCCGGAAGTAGTCGCGGTCGTAGGTCTTGTCCATCGCGTACGGTGTTTCGCCTGGCCGGATCGGTGAAAATGCGCGCCATCCTACACGCGAGCCGCGGAGCCAGCGCATGACCCTGTACCTGTGGATCAAGACCTTCCACCTGCTGTTCGTGATCGCCTGGATGGCGGCGGTGTTCTACCTGCCGCGCATCCTGGTCAACATCGCCGAAACGGAAGGGCAGGCCGACGTGCGCGCGCGGCTGGTCCTGATGGGCCGCAGGCTGTACCGCTTCGGCCACAACATGTTCGGCCTGGCGGTGGCGCTGGGGGCGGTGCTATGGCTGGGATACCGCTTCATCCCGGATTTCCCGACCATGGTCGGCCCGGGCACCGGTTGGCTGCACGCCAAGCTCGCGCTGGTGGTGGCGATCCTGGCCTATTACGTCTTCACCGGGCGCTGGCTGAAGGGCGCCGAGCAGGGCAAGCCGCTGCCGGGCTCGCGCACGCTGCGCCTGTTCAACGAACTGCCCCTGCTGGCGCTGGTGGCGATCATCTGGCTGGTGCTGTTCAAGCCGTTTTGACGGCCGTGATGGGGCATTCGCGATCCGCAAAAGCGGCGTGCCAGCCATGCCGCTTTTGCGGATTCCCCATTACGAACCAGCCATCGCGGCTCCTCACGCCGCCTCGTACGCCCCGTAGCCGCGCAGGCGCTCGTAGCGCTTTTCCAGCAGCTGGTCCACGGGGATCTTCTCCAGCGCGTCCAGTTCGTTGAGCAGCACCGCCTTGAGGCGCTTGGCCATCTGGGTCGGATTGCGATGCGCGCCGCCGGTGGGCTCGCGCACGACCTTGTCGACCAGGCCCAGGTCCTTCAGGCGCTTGGCGGTCAGGCCGAGCTGTTCGGCGGCATCCTTGGCCTTGGCCGCGTCCTTCCACAGGATCGAGGCGCAGCCTTCCGGGCTGATCACCGAATAGGTGCCGTACTCGAGCATCAGGGTGCGGTCGCCGACGCCGATCGCCAGCGCGCCGCCCGAGCCACCTTCGCCGATCACGGTGCAGATCACCGGGATCTTCAGCTCGGCCATCTCGATCAGGTTGCGCGCGATCGCCTCGGACTGGCCGCGCTCCTCGGCATCGATGCCCGGCCAGGCGCCGGCGGTGTCGATGAAGGTCAGCAGCGGCAGCCGGAAGCGCTCGGCCAGCTTCATCAGGCGCAGCGCCTTGCGGTAGCCCTCCGGCTTGGGCATGCCGAAGTTGCGGCGGATCTTCTCCTTGGTGTCGCGGCCCTTCTGGTGGCCGATCACCACCACCGGGCGGCCGGCGATGCGGGCCAGGCCGCCGACGATGGCCTTGTCGTCGGCAAAGGCGCGGTCGCCGGCCAGTTCCTGGAACTCGTCGCACATGACCCGCAGGTAGTCCAGCGTATACGGGCGCTGCGGATGGCGCGCCAGCTGCGAGACCTGCCAGGCCGAGAGATCGCGGAAGATCTGGGCGGTGCGCAGCCGCAGCTTGTCCTGCAGGGCACGCACTTCGACCTCCACGTTGACCGCCGGGCCGGTGCTGGCGTTGCGCAGCTCCTGGATCTTGGCTTCCAGGTCGGCGATGGGTTGCTCGAAGTCGAGGTAGTTCGGATTCATGGGACGCCGTGAGGAACCAAAGGGGCGAAGTGTAGCCGAATGCTCCGTCGCGGCCCGTACGCCCCGGTGCGGATCGATGCCGGAAACGGTCGAGCTCCGGCCGCCGAAGACCCAAGGAGGACGCTTGGCCGATACCGCCCGTCGGGACTGAAGTCCCTCCCACGAGGAGCAGACTGCATCGGGCGCATGACGACCCAGGACGCAGGTTCCGATCGAACGCGAAGGATCCCAACGAAAAACCCCGGCGCTTGGCCGGGCTTCGGGACGAGCGCTTTACTGCCGCTGGGCGGCGTGGCGCGAAGCGCCGGGCTGCACGTAGACCAGGCGGGTGCCGGCATCGCGGCTCGGCAGCGCCGGCTCGAACGAGCCCAGGTAGGCGGTGTAGACGCGGCGCAACTCGCCGGTGTCGTAGGCCAGGACCGGCGCCAGGCTCGGCAGGCCGGCATCCTCCAGCGCCGTCAGGTAGGTCGGCGACGGCATGCCGGGGTTCACCACGTAGGAGAAGGTGCTGGGGCCTTCGACCACGTGCTGGTAGTAGCTCACGAAATCGCGCGCGGCGAAGATCTTGGCATCGGCCAGCGCATCGTCCGCACGGGCGCGGCCGACTGGCGGCGCATCGTGCACGCCGGCGCGCCAGCTGCGGTTGATGATCAGTTCGTCGTTCAGGCGGTACGGGCCTTCGTAGGTGGTCCCTTCGAGGGTGACGCCCGGGTGGGCGTCGTCGAAGCGGCTCACCACCGGCTCGTGCGAGGGCGAGGTGGTGCTCGCGATGACGTAGGCGCTGCGGGTCGGGTTGATCAGCCCGCCGCGGTCGGCCGAGGACACCAGGAAGTTGATGTCGCCCAGCGCATCGGTGTGCAGGGTATGGGCGCCCGCGTCCAGCTGCAGGGCGACCGAGCCGCCGGCCGGCACGCGGTGCTCGGTGCCGTCCACGGTCACCGTGATGGCGGAAGCGGTCGGGTTGTCGATCTCGTAGGCTTTCGGGGCGGCGCTGCAGCCTGCGAGCAGGGCAACGACCAGCGGAGCGGCGAGCAGGGCTTTCATGGTGGGGAGTCCTAGGCCGTCATGGGTCCGAGAGCGCAGTGTGCGCCCGGGGGTGTGTACGGCGCCTTTACGCATTCATGCGGCGCGGCCGGCGCTTCGCGGGCCGCGCCCGTGCCACTTCGGACGGCATGGTCTCGCGGATTGCTGAGACGCCGGCCGGCCTCGCCCGGAACGGGAGGCGGCCTTTCATTGCGCCCACGGCGGGTTGTACTTGACCTTGAGCGCGCGTACCGCCGGGTCGCCGCGCAGGGCGTCGATCAGCTGCGGATCGACCCGGACCGAGCCGCTGCCGTTCAGGTCCAGCATGCCGGCCACGCCGCCCTTGGGCGAGCGCAGCAGCAGGTCCAGCCGCAGCGGCGTGCGTCCGGGGCGGTGGCGGGCGAGCAGGGCATCGATGCGCTGCCAGGCCTGGCGGTCGCGCAGGTCCAGCCGCAGCATCAGGCGCTGGGCGTGCTGGGCGCAGATCTGCTCGTAATCCCAGCACTGGCGGATGCGCAGGCTGTAGCCGCCGTTGAATTCGTCCTCGCGCAGGCCGCCGCGCACGATCAGGATGCGGTCGCGGGTCAGCAGGTCGCCGAACTCGGCCATCGCATCGGAGAACGCCGAGCATTCCACCCGGCCCCGGCCGTCCTCCAACTGCACGAACACCTGGCTGTCGCCCTTGCGGCGCACGCCGACCACCATGCCGGCCAGGACGGCGTTGACCTCCGGGCGCCAGGCGCGCTTCTCGCCGTCGCCGCCCCCGCCGCCGCGCTGCTGTGAGGCGACGATCTTCTCCAGGGCGCCCAGGTCGCAGCCGACCAGCTCCTTCACTTCCTCGCGATACGGGTCGAACGGATGGCCGCTCAGGTACAGCCCGAGCGTCTCGCGTTCGCCGTTCAATACCTGCGCGAGCGGCCATTCCTTGCTTTCCGGCAGCTCCAGGTGGATCGCCGGCGCCGACAGGTCGGGGCCGCCGAACAGCGAGTTCTGCCCGGACTCGCGCTCCTTGGCCATCTGGTCGGTGGCCTTGAGCACTTCCGGCAGCTGCAGCATCAGCGAGGCGCGGTTCTTGCCCAGCCCGTCCAGCGCGCCGGCGTTGATCATCGCCTCGAGCGTGCGCCGGTTGAGCTTGGACGAATCCACCCGCGTGCAGAAATCCAGCAGCGAGGTGTACTCGCCGCCGCGCTGGCGCTCCTCGACGATCGCCTCGCAGGCGCCGCGGCCGACGCCCTTGATCGCGCCGATGCCGTAGCGGATGGTGTCCGCGTTGGCGGCCTCGAACATGTAGGCCGATTCGTTGACGCGCGGCGGCAGCACCTGCAGGTTGAGGTTGCGCGCCTCGTCGAGGAAGCCGACCACCTTGTCGGTGTTGTCCATGTCCGAAGACAGGGTCGCGGCCATGAACTCGGCCGGATAGTGGCGCTTGAGCCAGGCGGTCTGGTAGCTGACCAGCGCGTAGGCGGCGGCGTGCGACTTGTTGAAGCCGTAGCCGGCGAACTTCTCCATCAGGTCGAAGATCTCGTCGGCCTTGGCCGCGTCCACGCCACCCTTGGCCGCGCCCTCGCGGAAGATCTCGCGGTGCTTGGCCATCTCGGCCGGCACCTTCTTGCCCATCGCGCGGCGCAGCAGGTCGGCGCCGCCGAGCGAGTAGCCGCCGACGATCTGCGCCATCTGCATCACCTGCTCCTGGTACACCATGATCCCGTAGGTGTCCTTCAGGATCGCTTCGGTGCGCGGGTCGGGATAGATGATCTCCTGCTGGCCGTGCTTGCGCGCGTTGAAGTCCGGGATCAGGTCCATCGGGCCCGGGCGGTACAGCGACACCAGCGCGATCAGGTCCTCGAAGCGGTCCGGGCGCGCGTCCTTGAGCAGGCGGCGCATGCCCGAGGATTCGAACTGGAACACCGCGCCGGTGTTGCCCGAGGCGAAGATGTCCTTGTAGGTGGCCGGGTCGTCGAGCGGGATCGCGGCGATGTCGATCGGCGGGATGCCGGCGCGCGCATGGCGCCGGTTGATCGCCTTCACCGCCCAGTCGATGATCGTCAGCGTGCGCAGGCCGAGGAAGTCGAACTTCACCAGGCCGACTTCTTCCACGTCGTTCTTGTCGAACTGGGTGACCGGGTTCTTGCCGCGCCCGCCCTCGTCGTGTTCGGCGAACAGCGGGCAGAACTCGGTCAGCGGCTCCGGGGCGATCACCACGCCGCCGGCGTGCTTGCCGGCGTTGCGGGTCAGGTCCTCGAGCTGGCGCGCCAGGTCGATCAGGTCGCGGACGTCGTCCTCGTTCTGGTAGCGCTGGATCAGCTCGGGCGAGGCCATCTCGCTGTCCTTGCCTTCGCCCATCGCATCCTTGAGCGTGATGCCGAGGATGTTGGGGACCAGCTTGGCGACGCCGTCCACCAGGCCGTACGGGAAGCCCAGCACGCGGCCGGCGTCGCGCACCACCGCCTTGGCGGCCATGGTGCCGTAGGTGATGATCTGGCTGACGCGCTCGCGGCCGTACTTGCGCGCGACGTAGTCGATCACCTCGTCGCGGCGGTCCATGCAGAAGTCGATGTCGAAGTCCGGCATCGACACGCGCTCGGGATTGAGGAAGCGCTCGAACAGCAGGTTGTACGGCAGCGGGTCCAGGTCGGTGATCTTCAGGGCCCACGCCACCAGCGAACCGGCGCCGGAACCGCGGCCCGGCCCGATCGGGATGCCGTGGTTCTTGCCCCACTGGATGAAGTCCGCCACGATCAGGAAGTAGCCGGGGAACCCCATCTTGATGATGGTGTCGAGCTCGAATTCGAGCCGCTCGAAGTAGTCCTCGCGGGTCTTGCCCGGCGCCAGCGGGTTCTTCTGCAGGCGTTCCTCCAGGCCCTCGCGCGACTGCTTCTGGATCCAGGTGTCCAGCGTCTCGTCGTCGGGCACCGGGTACTTGGGCAGGAAGTAGGTGCCCAGGCGCATCTCGATGTTGCAGCGCTTGGCCAGCTCGAGCGTGTTGTCGATCGCGTCGGGGATGTCGGCGAACAGCTCGCACATCTGCTCGGACGACTTCAGGTACTGCTCCGGGCTGTACTCGCGCGGCCGCTTGGGGTCGTCGAGCACGCGGCCGGAGGCGATGCACACGCGCGCCTCGTGCGCGTCGAAGTCCTTCTCGTGCAGGAAGCGCACGTCGTTGCTGGCCACCACCGGCAGGCCGCGCGTGCCCGCGGCATGCAGGGCGAAGCGGTTGAACGCCTCCTCGCCGTCGCGGCCGGTGCGGGTCAGCTCAAGGTGCAGGCCGTCGCCGAACACGCGCTGCCAATCGGCCAGGCTCTGTTCGGCCAGGTCGTGCCGGCCTTCGGCGAACAGCCGGCCGGCCAGGCTCTCGCGCCCGGCGAGCGCGAACAGGTTGTGGTGGTGCTCGGCGAGCCACTCCGGGTGCACGGCCACGCCGCCCTCGGGACGATGCCCTTCGAGCCAGGCGCGCGAGATCAGCCGCGACAGGCTCAGGTAGCCCTCGCGATCGCGGCACAGCAGCGTCAGCCGCCACGGGGCCTGGTCGGGTGTGGCGATCATCACGTCGGCGCCGGCGATCGGCTTGATGCCCACGCTTTCGGCCGCCTTGTAGAACTTCACCAGCGCGAACATGTTGTTCAGGTCGGTGACCGCCAGGGCGGGCAGGTCGAGTTCGACGGCGCGGCTGAGCAGGTTGGCCTGCTTGGCCTTCTTGGGATCGGCCTGGTCCGGTTTCTCGGGCACGCGGATCGTGGAATCCGCCATCGAGAATTCGGTGTGGATATGAAGATGAACGAAGCGGGACGTGGTCATGCCGGATCACTGCGGTGACCGGGCAGGGTAGTCCGGAGGGGGCGGAGCGACAAGGCTTGACAGCCGGGACCCGGGTCCGGGGCCCCGGGGCTTCGCTAGGAGAGCTCCAGGTCGTGGCTGGGGAGGCTTTCCAGGGGCGCCGGTGCGGGATCGCGGGCTCCATCGCCTGCAAGGCAGTCGCGCACCGGCGCGAAGCTGCGCCGGTGTTCGGCGCATGGGCCATGCCGGCGCAGCGCGGCCAGGTGCGCCGGCGTGCCGTAGCCCTTGTGCTGGTCGAAGCCGTATTCCGGATGGCGCAGGTGCAGTTCCTGCATGTAGCGGTCGCGGGTGACCTTGGCGACGATGGACGCGGCCATGATCGTGCGGTCGCGGGCATCGCCGCCGACCAGCGCCTCGGCCGGGCAGGGCAACGCCTTGGGCACGCGGTTGCCGTCGATCCTGGCATACCGCGCGACGTGCGCGACGTCCTCCAGGGCGCGGCGCATGCCGAGCATCGTCGCCTGGAAGATATTGAAGCGGTCGATCTCCTCGACCGCCACCAGCACCACGCTCCAGGCGAGCGCGCGTTCGACGATGCGCGAGTACAGCACCTCGCGGCGCTCGGCGCCGAGCTGCTTGGAGTCGTCCAGCCCGTTGATGCGCGGCTTGGACGGATCGAACACCACCGCCGCCACCGCCACCGGTCCGGCCAGCGGGCCGCGGCCGGCCTCGTCGACGCCGGCGTAGAGCCGGAGGTCGGGGGCCGGGGATCCGGGGAACAGCGGCAATCCGGAGGACGGGGCTTTCATCGCGGCACCCGCTCCGGGACCCCGGCCCCCGGTGCCGGGCCCCGCACCAGCTCCGCCACCGCCTCGGCCGCGCGCGCCGAAGCGTCGCGGCGCAGTTCCGCGTGCAGTTGCAGGTACTTCGGCTGCAGGCGGGCCACCGCCTCCGGGTGCCGGAACCAGTGCAGCACGGCCGCGGCGAGCTTCCCGGGCGTGCAATCGTCCTGGATCAGCTCGGGCGCCAGGTCCTCGTTCGCCAGGATGTTGGGCAGCGCGTAGCGGTTCACCTTGATCAGCTTCAGCGCCTTGACGATGCGGGCGGTCAGCGGCGCGACCTTGTAGCCGACCACCATCGGGCGCTTGACCAGCATCGCCTCCAGCGTGGCGGTGCCGGAGGCGAGCAGCACCACGTCGGCGGCGATCATCGCGGTGCGCGCCTGGCCGTCGAGCACGTGCGAGCGCAGTACCGGCAGGGCCGAGCGCGACAGCTGCTCGGCGATCAGCGGCTTGCAGCCCGGGTTGGCGGCCGGCACCAGCACGTGCAGTCCCGGCAATTGCTCGGACAGCTGCCAGGCGGCCTCGAAGAAGGTCTCGCCCAGACGGCTGATCTCGCCGTGGCGGCTGCCGGGCAGGATCGCCAGCACCGGGCTGGACGACGACAGCCCGAGTTCGGCGCGGGCCGCGTCGCGGTCGACCTGGTAGGGGATGGCGTCGGCCATCGGGTGGCCGACGAAGCGCGCATCCACCCCGTGCCGGTGGTAGATCGGCGGCTCCATCGGGAACAGGCACAGCACCATGTCGGCGCTGGCGCTGATCTTCTCGGCGCGCTTTTCCTTCCACGCCCATACCGAGGGGCTGACGTAGTGCACCGTGCGCACGCCGCGCTGCTTGAGCCAGCGCTCCACCGGCAGGTTGAAATCGGGCGCGTCGATGCCGACGAACACGTCGGGCTGCCAGGCCAGGGCGCGCTCGCGGAACTCGCGGCGCAGCTTGAGCAGCCGCGGCAGGTGGCGAAGCACCTCGAACAAGCCCATCAGCGACAGCTCGCTGGCGTCGAACCAGGTCTCGCAGCCGGCGTTGCGCATGGCATCGCCGCCGATGCCGGCGAACTGGGCATCGGGGTAGCGCTTGCGCAGTTCCTCGATCAAGCCGGCGCCCAACAGGTCGCCGGACGTCTCGCCGGCGAGCAGGGCCACGCGCAGCGGCGCTGCGCGGCGATCCGTGATTCGCGATTCGCGGTTCGAAGAAGCTAGGACCATGAGCGCGCCCGCATTGCTTTTGCTTTTCGCCGGATCACGAGCCGTGGCCGTTATCGCAGCAACGGGCGCTCGGTGTGCTCGATGAATTCGAGCATGCTGCGCACGTCCTCGCTGTTGCGCGCCTGGTCGGCCAGCTCCTGCTTGGCCTCGGCGAGCGGCAGGCCGGCCACGTACAGCGTGCGGTAGGCGCGCTTGATCGCCGCGATGCGCTCGGGCGAGAAGCCCCGGCGCTTGAGCCCTTCGCTGTTGATGCCGCGCGGACGGCCGAGCGCATCGGTGCCCACCATCGTGAACGGCGGCACGTCGCCGTTGGTCAGCGCGCCCATGCCCAGGAAGGCGTGCGCGCCGATGCGGCAGAACTGGTGCGCCCCGGAGAAGCCGCTGATGATCACCCAGTCGCCGACCACGACGTGCCCGGCCAGCGTGGTGTTGTTGGAGAACACGCAATGGTTGCCGACGTGGCAGTCGTGCGCGATGTGGGTGTAGGCCAGCATCCAGTTGTCGTTGCCGATCGTGGTGACGCCGCCGCCGCCACCGGTGCCGCGATTGATCGTGACGAACTCGCGGATCAGGTTGTTGTCGCCGATCACCAGCTCGGTGCGCTCGCCGGCGAACTTCTTGTCCTGCGGGTCGCCGCCGATCGCGGCATGGCCGACGAAGCGGTTGTTGCGCCCGATGCGGGTCGGGCCGTACACGCTGCAATGCGGGCCGATCTGGGTGCCTTCGCCGATCTCGACGTCAGGGCCGATGAGGGTGAAGGCGCCGACGCGCACGTTCGCGGCGAGCCTGGCCGACGGATCGATGACCGCGGTGGGGTGGATCAGGGGCGTGTCGTTGCTCATCATTCCTCCGGATGCGTTCAGCCCTTGGCGCCGGCGCACATCACCTCGGCGCAGGCGACCACTTCGCCGTCCACCCTGGCCTCGCCGTAGTACCAGCCCATATTGCGGATCAGCCGCTTCATCTGCACGTCCAGGATCAGCACGTCGCCCGGGACCACCTGCTTGTTGAAGCGCGCGTTCTCGACCTTGACCATGTAGAACAGCGTGGAGTCCGCGTCGCGGCCCAGGCCCAGCTGCGTCATCACGCCGCCGGCCTGCGCCAGCGCCTCGATGATCAGCACGCCGGGCATCACCGGGCGGCCCGGGAAGTGGCCCTGGAAGAACGGCTCGTTGATGCTCACGTTCTTCTGCGCAACGATGCGGCGCGCTTCATGGTCGAGCTCCAGCACCCGGTCCACCATCAGGAAGGGATAGCGGTGCGGGAGCAGCTCCTGGATGCGGGTGACGTCGATTGGCAACTGCAGCGTATCGTTCATTCTTTCTCCTTGCCCACAGCCAGGATGCGCCGGGCAAGGGCATCGAGCTGCTTGAAGCGTGCGGCGTTCTTGCGCCACGTACGGTTGTCGGTGAGCGGGGTCCCGGACGAGTACTCGCCCGGCTCGTGGATGGAATTGCGCACCACCGACTTGCCGGTGATGACGACCTTGTCGCAGATCTCGAGGTGGCCGACCACGCCGACGTGGCCGCCGATCAGGCAATAGCGCCCGATCCTGGCGCTGCCGGCGATGCCGGTGCAGCCGGCGATGGCGGTGTGCGCGCCGATGCGGCAGTTGTGCGCGATCTGCACCAGGTTGTCGATGCGCACGTCCTCCTCGAGGACGGTGTCTTCCAGCGCGCCGCGATCGACGCAGCTGTTGGCGCCGATCTCGCAATCGTCGCCGATCACCACGCCGCCGAGCTGCGGTACCTTGATCCAGCGGCCGGCGTCCATCGCCAGGCCGAAGCCGTCCGCGCCGAGCACCGCGCCGGGATGCACGCGCACGCGCTTGCCCAGGCGCACGCGGGTGACCAGGGTGACGCGCGCGATCAGCTCGCTGCCCTCGCCGATCTCGCAGTCCTCGCCGATCACGCAGCCAGGGCCGACGATGCAGCCGTCGCCGATGACGCTGCGCGCCCCGATGCTGGCGAACGGGCCGACATGCGCGGTGGGCGACACGGTCGCGCTCGGATCGATGCTCGCGCTCGGATGGATGCCGGCCGCGCGCGCCGGCGGCACGTCGAACAACGCGGCGATCTTGGCGAAGACCGTATAGGGATCCTTCGCGACCAGCGCGGTGCCGGATGCCGCCTCGGCATCGTCGGCGCGCAAGACCACGACGCCGGCGCGGCTGTCGGCCAGTTGCGCGCGGTAGCGCGGGTTGGCGAGGAAACTGAGCTGGCCGGGGCCGGCATGGGCCAGCGTGGCGACGCCGTGGATGGCCACGTCGCCGTCGCCATGCACCTGCAGGCCGAAGCGCTCGGCGATGTCCTGGGCGGTATAGGTAGGAGTATTCACGCCGGAATTCTACCGTGCGCCGTGATGGCGGTCATGTTGCGGCTGCCTGGCGGGCAGGCCAAGCCGTGCTCTTTATCCGAGCAGGTAGCGATCATCACGCTGGAGAAAAGCCCCCTTTAGTAAAAGGGGGCGCGCCGCCGGCGCGGGGATTTGGTAGGCCAGTCGCCCACCAGACTCCTGCTGTGCAGGAGTCTGGTCCGCCAGGGCAAAGCCCTGGCGGGGCGGGCAGTTCGCTAGAACTGCCCGCCGAAGGTGAACTGCAGGCGCTCGATCTCGTCGCCGTCTTCCTTCTTCAGGGGGAAGGCGTAGCTGATCGAGATCGGGCCGACCGGCGCGCGCCACAGCAGCGCGATACCGGTGGAGGCGCGCAGCTCGTTGGCCTTGAAGTTGTCCCAGCCGTTGTAGACGTTGCCGAAATCGAAGAACGCGGAGACGCGTGCCGACGGGCTGTTGAACAGCCTCGGGAAGTACATTTCGAGCGAGCCGACCGTCTTGACCGAGCCACCCAGCGGTTGGCCGCGGCTGTAGTAGACCGTGGCCTCCGAGCGCGGGCCGAGGGTATTGTCCTCGAAGCCGCGCACGGAGTTGGTGCCGCCGGCGTAGAAGTTCTCGAAGAACGGCAGGCCGGAGGCGTTGACGCGGCGGATCAGGTTGCTGCCGTTGCAGGCCTCGGGGGTATACCCGGTGCTGGTCGTCGTGCCGCAGATGTCGCGGCTGTAGGTCTTGCCGTAGCCGTCGCCGTAGCCGAGGTCCAGGCGGGTGTTCAGCACCAGCGACGGGATGATCGGCCAGTACTTGGAGAACGAATAGGTGAGCTTGTAGTACTCCACGGTCGAGCCGGGCAGGGCGATTTCCGCGCCCACGCGCTGGTACATGCCGCGGGTCGGCATGAAGTAGTCGTTGCGGGTGTCGCGCGCCCAGCCCACCTCGCTGCGCCAGGTGTGGAAGGTGCGCTGGCCGACCGCGTCGATGTACTCGATGATCGACTGCGGGGTATAGCCCTGGTAGGTCGTGATCTGGTTGCTGTCGATGCCGAGCATCAGCGAGAACGCGTCGTTCTCGGTGATCGGGATGCCGAAGACCACCTGTGCCGAGCCGCGCTTGCTGTTGTATTGCGCGGCGTTGTAGTCGGAGTAGTCCAGCTTCTGCCACGCCAGGTTGTAGCCCAGCGAGACGCCGTCGTCGGTGAAGAACGGGTTGGTGTAGGAGAACGAGTAGCGGTCCTGGTAGCTGCTGCGCGAGGCTTCCACCGAGACGCGGTTGCCGCCGCCCAGGAAGTTGTTCTGCGACAGCTGCACCGAGGTGGTGACGCCGTAGGTCTGCGAGTAGCCCAGGCCGATCTGGAAGCTGCCCGACGTGGTTTCCTTGACGTTGTAGACCACGTCCACCTGGTCGTTGCTGCCCGGTACCGGCGGGGTCTCGACGTCCACGGTCTCGAAGTAGCCCAGGCGCTGCAGGCGGATCTTGGAGCGGTCGATCGCGGCCTGCGAGTACCAGGTGTTCTCGAACTGGCGCATCTCGCGGCGCAGTACCTCGTCGGAGGTGCGGGTGTTGCCCTTGAAGATGATCCGGCGCACGGTGACGCGCGGTCCCGGCACGACCTGCAGGTTCACCGCGACGGTGCGGTGCTCGCGGTCCGGGGTCGGGATCGGGTTGACCTTGGCGAAGGCGTAGCCGACGTTGCTGAGCGAGTTGGTGATCGCGTCGGCGCTGTATTCCAGCAGGGCGCGCGAGAAGATGTCGCCGGCCTTGGGGATCACCAGCTTCTCGACGTCGGCCTGCGGCAGCACGGTGTCGCCGCTGACCTTGATCTCGGAGATCTTGTACTGCTCGCCCTCGGTGACGCCCGCGGTGATGAACATGTCGCGCTTGTCGGGGCTGATCGCGACCTGGGTCGAGTCGATGTTGAAGTCGATGTAGCCGCGGTCCAGGTACCAGGAGTTCAGCTTCTCCAGGTCGCCGGACATCTTTTCCTTGGAGTACTGGTCGTCGCGGCTGTACCACGACTTCCAGTTGTGCTCCTTCGACTCCCACTGGTCGAGGATGTCCCTGTCCAGGAACTTGTCGGTGCCGACCAGGTTGACGTGGCGGATCTTGGCGGCCTTGCCTTCCTTGATCGCGATGGCCACGTCCACGCGGTTGCGGTCCAGCGGGCTCACCGTCGGGGTGATCTGGACGTTGTACTTGCCGCGGTTGTTGTACTGGCGGGTCAGCTCCTGGGTCACGCGGTCCAGGCTCAGGCGGTCGAAGGTGCCGCCCTCGCTCAGGCCGATGTCGCTCAGGCCCTTGAGCAGTTCCTCGCTCTTGATGTCCTTGTTGCCGGTCACGGTCAGCTTGTTGATGGCCGGGCGCTCCTTGACCGTGATGACCAGGATGCTGCCCTGGCGGTCCAGCTGCACGTCCTCGAAGAAGCCGGTGCGGTACAGCGCGCGGATCGACTCGGCCACCTTGGCGTCGTCGACGGTGTCGCCGCGGTTGACCGGGAGATAGGTGAAGACCGTACCGGAGGAAATGCGCTGCAGGCCGTCGACGCGGATGTCACTGGCGACGAAGGGCTCGGCCGCGTTCGCGAGCGCGGGCAGGCCCAGGCTGGCGGAAAGGGCTAGAGCGAGGAAGCGGCGAGTGGGAAATCTCGTCATGTCACATCCGGTTGAAGTCGAATTCGTAGGTTGCGGGTTGCCGGCGTATGACGACGGGCATGGATGCGAATCCTTCGCGACGGCACCACGGTTCCATATGCGGGGATTCGGATTCGGTGGTCACGGGACCCGGCCGAGGATGTCGTTGTAGAACGCCAACCCCATCAACCCGGCGAGCACCGCCAGGCCCACGTACTGCCCGGCGGCCATGGCGCGCTCGCTGAGCGGGCTGCCCTTGACCAACTCGATAAGGTAATACAGCAGGTGTCCCCCGTCCAAGATCGGGATCGGGAGCAGGTTGATGATCGCCAGGCTCAGCGACAGCAGGGCCAGGAAGTACAGGAACCAGTCCGGCCCGCGCTTGGCCGAGGCGTTGGCGACCTTGGCGATGGTGATCGGGCCGGAGATGTTCTTGACCGAGGCCTGGCCGGTCAGCATGCGCCGGATCATGCCCAGCGAATCGCCGGCCATCCGCCCGGTCTCGCGGATCGCGGCCGGCACCGCGGCGAACACGCCGTACTGCAGCCGCGCGTCGTAGGCGGGGGCGGCGGCGCGGCCCACCGCGATGCCGATCCGGTAGGCGGGCTTGCCGTCGGTGCCGGTTTCGCGGGTCGGGACCAGTTCCAGCGCGAGCCGGTCGCCGTCGCGCTCGACCTCGACCATGCCGGCGCCGCCGCGCTCGCCCAGCGCCTGGATCTGCGGGGCGACCTGCTCGGCCGAGTCGATCGGGTGGCCGTCGATCGCCACGATGCGGTCGCCCGGCTTGAGCACGCCGTCGGCGGCCGAGCCCGGGGCGACCTCGGAAACCTGCGCCGGCTGGGTCAGGAACTGCCAGCCGAAACCGGCCAGTTCCGGCACGCGCTGTTCCTGGAAGCCCGCCGGCAGCTGCGACATGCGCACGGTGACCGCGCGTTCGCCGCCGTCGGCGTCGGCCGCGCGGATGCGCACGTCGCGCCGGTCCATCGCCGCGGTGGTCAGCAGCATGCTGGTGTCGCTCCAGCTGGCGACGTCGCGGCCGTCGACCGACAGCACGCGATCGCCGGCCCGCAAGCCGGCCTGGGCCGCCAGGCCCTCGACGTGGCCGAGCGTGGCGGAATAGTCCTGCTTGCCGATCACGAACATCGCCCACAGCAGGAGCATGCACAGCAGCAGGTTGGCGGCCGGGCCGGCCGCGACGATCGCGATCCGCTGCCACACGGACTTGGCGTTGAACGCCATCGAGCGTTCGGCCGGATGCACGTTGCCTTCGCGCTCGTCCAGCATCTTCACGTAGCCGCCGAGCGGGATCGCGGCGATCGCGAACTCGGTGCCGTGACGGTCGCGGCGCGACCACAGCGGGCGGCCGAAGCCGACCGAGAAGCGCAGCACCTTCACGCCGCAGCGGCGCGCGACCCAGAAGTGGCCGAATTCGTGGAAGGTCACCAGCACGCCCAGGCTGACGATCATCCACCAGATGGATCCGAGCAGGTCACTCATTGGCGGCGGTCGAGGGCAGGCAAGGGAGGGAGATCGGCATCAGTGGCGGGCGAGGGCGGCTTCGGTCACCTGGCGGGCCTGGGCATCCACCGCCAGCAGGTGTTCCAGCGTATCCGCATTTTCCCCGGGTAGTGTGGAGAGCGCATGCTCGACCAGCGCAGGAATGGCTAGGAAACCGATCCGGCCCTGAAGAAAGGCTGAAACCGCCACTTCGTTGGCGGCGTTCAGGACGGCCGGCGCGCAGCCGCCGGCATGCATGGCGGCCCATGCCAGTTTCAGGCAGGGGAAGGCATCCAGGTCGGGCGCTTCGAAATCGAGCCGGCCATGCGCGCGCAGGTCCAGGCCGGCCACGCCGGAGGCGATCCGCTCCGGCCAGGCCAGGCCGACCGCCAGGGTGGTGCGCATGTCGGGCAGGCCGAGCTGGGCCAGGGTGGAGCCGTCGACGAACTCGACCAGCGAATGCACCAGGCTCTGCGGGTGCACCAGCACCTCGATGCGGTCGGCCGGCAGCCCGAACAGGTGGTGGGCCTCGATGACCTCCAGCCCCTTGTTCATCAGGGTGGCCGAGTCGACCGAGATCTTCGGGCCCATCGACCACTTGGGGTGGGCCACGGCCTGGGCCGGGGTGACGTCAGCCAGTTGGGCGCGGCTGCGCCCGCGGAACGGCCCGCCCGAGGCGGTCAGGATCACCTTGCGCACGCCGGGCCCGGCGCCGCTGCCGTGCAGGCACTGGAAGATCGCGCTGTGTTCGCTGTCGATCGGGATGATCTCGCAGCCGGCCGCCGCGGCCGTGCGCATCAGCAGCTCGCCGGCGAGCACCAGCGATTCCTTGTTGGCCAGCAGCAGGCGCTTGCCGGCGCGCGCCGCGGCAAGCGTGGAAGGCAGGCCGGCGGCCCCGACGATCGCCGCGACCACGGTATCGCAGGCCGCCGCGTCGCCGGCCAGCTCAGCCAGCGCCTCCTGGCCGGCGTGCGCCTGCGTGTCCAGGCCGGCCTCGCGCAGGCCGGCGCGCAGGTCGTCCAGCAGGCCGGGCCGGGCGATCACCGCATGGTCGGGCCGGTGCCGGCGGCACAGTCCGACCAGCGCGTCGACCTTGTTGCCGGCGGCCAGCACGCTGGCGCGCAGGCGGTCGGGATGGCGCGCGATCACGTCCAGCGCGGAGGCGCCGATGGAACCGGTGGCGCCGAACACGGCGACCTGGCGGATATGGCTGCCGGCCATCTCAGAAACCCAGGATGTCCTTGCCGAGCGCGAACACCGGCAGCGCGGCGAGCACGCCGTCGATGCGGTCCAGCACGCCGCCATGCCCCGGGATCACGTTGCCCGAGTCCTTCGCGCCGGCATGGCGCTTGAGCAGGCTCTCGAACAGGTCGCCCAGCACCGAGGCCAGCACCGCCACGCCGGCGACCAGCAGCAGCTTGGGCAGGCCGGCCACGGGCAGGCCGGCCAGCAGCCCGAAGGCGGCCGCCACCAGCAGGCCGGCGACCAGACCGCCGACCAGGCCCTCGACGGTCTTGTTCGGGCTGATCCGGGGCGCCAGTTTGTGGCGGCCGAAATGGCGGCCGGCGAAATAGGCGCCGGAGTCGGCGGCCCAGACCATGGCCAGGGCGGTCAGCAGCCACAGGTGGTCCTGCAGCGATGCGGTGCCGTCGAACGTTTCGCGCGTGCCCAGGTGCAGCAGCAGCAGCGCCGACCAGGCCGGGATCACCGCGAGCGTGCCGGCGGCAAGCTTGAGCACGCCGGCGCCACGGCTGTCGGGGCGGGCGCCGAAGTCGAAGAAGCGCAGCCACAGCAACGCCAGCAGCCACCATCCCACGCCGACCAGCGCGGCGATCTGGAACAGCACCATCGAGCCGGCGGACGCCCATACCAGCAGCACCATCAGCAACAGGTTCAGGACCAGCAGCACGGTGCGCGGCAGGGTGTCGTCGACGCCGGACAGCTTGAGCCACTCCCACAGCCCGGTCAGGAACACGACGGCAGCGGCCGCGGCCAGCCAGTCGGTCCTCAGGAACAGGATCGCGCAGATGGCGGCCGGCGCCATGATCAGGGCGGCGATGACGCGGGTCTGGGTCATGCGGAAGAATTCTCCGTCGCGCGCGAGGCGACCTGCGCACTGGTCAGGCCGAAGCGGCGCTCGCGCCCGGCGTAGTCGTCCAGCGCCTGCTGGAACACGGCGGCATCGAAGTCCGGCCACAGCGTCTCGGTGAACCAGAGCTCGGTGTAGGCCAGTTGCCAGAGCAGGAAGTTGCTGATGCGGGTATCGCCGCCGGTGCGGATGAACAGGTCCGGCGGCGGCAGGTCGGCCAGGGCCATGCGCTGGGCGAGCAGCGCCTCGTCGATCTGCCCCGGCGCCAGGCGCCCGGCCGCGACCTCCTCGGCGAGGGCCCGCGCCGCCTGGGCGATGTCCTGGCGGCCGCCGTAGCTGGCGGCGACGGACAGCACCAGGCTGCGGTTGCCGGCGGTGGAATCCTCGGCCTGCTGCATGCGTTCACGGATGTTCGGGGCGAACCGCGAACGATCGCCGATGAAGCGCACCTGCACGTCGCGCCGGTGCAACTCCTCCACCTCGCGCTCGAGCGCGTGCAGGAACAGCTTCATCAGCGCGTCGACCTCTTCCTGCGGCCGGCCCCAGTTCTCGCTGGAGAACGCGAACAGGGTGAGCGCCCGGATGCCTTTTTCGAGACAGGTGTCGACGGTGCGGTTGACCGCGCGCGCGCCGGCGCGGTGCCCGATCACGCGAGGGCGCCGCCGGCGCTGCGCCCAGCGGCCGTTGCCATCCATGATGATGGCGACGTGGCGGGGCAGCAGGGACGGTTCGGAGTCTGGACGCATGGCCGCGGTCGGCAACGTCAGACGGCCATCAATTCCTGTTCCTTGGCCTTGACCACGTCATCCACGTCCTTGATCGCCTTGTCGGTGATCTTCTGGATCTCTTCCTCGCTGCGGCGCACCTCGTCCTCGGTGATCGCCTTGTCCTTGAGCAGGTCCTTGACCTTCTGGTTGGCGTCGCGGCGGATGTTGCGGATGGCGACCTTGGTTTCCTCGCCTTCGCCGTGCACGACCTTGGCCAGCTCCTTGCGGCGCTCCTCGGTCAGCGCGGGCAGGTTGAGGCGGATCGTGGTGCCGGCGGTGTTCGGGGTCAGGCCGAGGTCGGACGCGAGCAGCGCCTTCTCGATTGCGCCGACCATGCCCTTGTCCCAGGGGTTGATCACCAGCGAGCGCGCGTCGGAAACCGACACGGCGGCGACCTGGGAGAGCGGCACCTCGCTGCCGTAGGCGTTGACCCGGATGGTGTCGACCAGGCCGGTCGAAGCGCGGCCGGTGCGCACCTTCACCAGGTTGTGGCGCAGGGCCTCGATGCTCTTGGCCATGCGGGATTGAGCGTCTTGTTTGATTTCGTTGAGCATCGCCGGAGTCCGTGTGGAACTGAATCGGGCGATTATAGCCGGGAAGGCCGGGGCCCGGGGTTCGCAAAGGCCGATGGCCCCGATTCACGTGCGGCCGGGTGCCGGGCCGGCCGCGCAAGGCCGGTCGATATCCGGCAGTCTTTTACCGGATCCCGAATCCCAAGCTTTTAGCTGCGGCCCTTCACCAGCGTGCCGATCGGTTCGCCGCGCAGGATGCGCAGCAGCACGCCGGGATGGCCCATGTCGAAGATGCGCAGCGGCAGGTCGCTGTCGCGGGCGAGCGCGAAGGCGGCGGTGTCCATCACCTCCAGGCCCTGGATGATGACCTCGTCGTAGGTGAGGCTGTCGTACTTGACCGCGTCGGCGTGCTTCTTCGGGTCCTTGTCGTAGACGCCGTCGACCTTGGTGGCCTTCAGCAGCAGGTCCGCGCCGATCTCGATCGCGCGCAGCGCCGCGCCGGAGTCGGTGGTGAAGAACGGATTGCCGGTACCGGCGGCGAAGATCGCGATGCGGCCCTTCTCCAGGTGACGGATCGCGCGGCGGCGGATGAAGTCCTCGCAGACGTCGTTGATCTTGATCGCGCTCATCACGCGGACCTTGGCGCCGAGTTTCTCGAGGGCGTCCTGCATCGCCAGCGCGTTGATGACCGTGGCGAGCATGCCCATCTGGTCGCCGGTGACCCGGTCCATGCCGCCGGCGGCCAGGCCGGCGCCGCGGAAGATGTTGCCGCCGCCGATCACCAGCGCGATTTCCGCGCCGGCCTGCTGGGCCTCGATCACCTCGTGGGCGAGGCGGTTGATCACTTTCGGGTCGATGCCGTAGTCCTCCTCTCCCATCAGCGCCTCCCCGGAAAGCTTGAGCAGGACGCGGCGATAGGCGAGTTCGGACATGGGAGTACCTCGGAGTGGGGGCGGCAAACGGCGCAAATTCTAGCGGATGCGCGCGCACCGGAGATGTAAATTTTTCCTTAGTGCGCGTCCTCGATCCTCGGAAGCGCCGGGCGCAGCCGTTCCCACGAAGGCGGGAATCCATGCGTGCTCGACGATGAAGGCCGGCTGCCAAGGCGATCGGTCACCCGGTTGCCGGGAAGCCTTCCCGGTCCGAAGGGGACGAGGCGGTGCGGGAGGCCGGCAACGACCGCGGTCGCGGGGTCATGCGCATCGCGCCGGCCGCACGGCCTTTCTCACGCCTGCGCCGCATGCGGTTCGGCGCCGTGCACGTTCACCTGGTTGCGGCCGCGGTGCTTGGAGCGGTAGAGCACCTTGTCGGCGGCCTTGAGCAGTTCTTCGACGTCATCGAACCGCCAGCCGTCGCCCTGGGTCGCCAGTCCCGCGGAGAAGGTGATGTGGAGCGGGCCGTCGGCCAGCCGCGCCATGGGCGCGCGCGAGGTCGCCGCGAGCACGCGCTGCAGCACGGCCTGGGCCGCGGCGCTGGTGGTGTTGGGCAGGATCACCAGGAACTCCTCGCCGCCGTAGCGTGCGATGACGTCGCTGGCGCGCAGCGCGCCTTGCAGGGCGAGGGCGAAGTTGCGCAACACCTCGTCGCCGACCAGGTGGCCGTGGCTGTCGTTGACGCGCTTGAAATCGTCGAGGTCGATGAACGCGATCGACAGCGGGCGGCCATGCCGCTGGGCGATCTCGAACTCCTGCTCCAGCCGGGAATGCAGCTGGTGGCGGTTGTAGACGCCGGTCAGCGCGTCGCGGCTGGCCTGCTCGGCGAAATGGCGGACGCGGTTCTCCGATTCGTCGGCCTGCCGGCGCGCGTCGGCGAGGTCCTGCAGTTCGCGCAGGCCGCGCAGCGAGGCCAGTTCGCGGGCCTGCTCGAAGATCGCTTCGACGTGCCCCGGCGTGGGAACCCGGATGTCGAACAGGGCGCCGATGTCCGGGAGCGATTCGCCGATCTTCTCGATCACCTTCTCGAAGCGTTCCGCATCCAGCGCGAGCGCGTCCTTGACCCGGGCGAAGGCGATGCCGCGCGCCTCCAGCGGGTCGTCGCGGAGCCAGATGTCGGCGACCGGGCCGGACAGCGCCACGCAGGCGGCGAACGGCTCGGCGGGATCGGCGGGCGCTTCGCTGCGGGCGATGGCGGTGCGCAGGTATTCCGGCAGGTTCCATTCGCCGGCCAGCCAGCTGCCGACCTCGGCATGGTCGCAGCCGAGCGCGGCGCGTTCGGCTGCGACCAGGGCCGCGTTGTCCGTCGCGCTCTCCAGCAGCGGCGCGTAGGAGTCCGGCATCGCCTTCAGCAGCGCCAGGATGCCGATGTCCTGCAGCAGCCCGGCCAGCATCAGTTCCTCGGGCTTGCGCAGGCCGCGGGCCTGGCCGAGCACGCGGCAGGCCAGGGCGGTGACCGCGCTGCGGCGCCAGACGCGCTCGTGCAGCGGGTGCGGCCCGAACGCGTTGTGCAGGCCGTGCACCATCGAGAACCCGAGCGCGAGGCTGAGCGTGGCGTTGAGGCCGAGTATCGCCAGGGCCTGGCCCAGGTTCTCGGCCCGGCGCCGGCTGGCGTAGAGGGGCGAATTGGCGACCCGCAGCATGCGCGCGCTGAGCGCCATGTCCAGGGCGATCGCGTCCGCGGCGGTGGCCACGTCGGCATCGGGGTCCTGGGCCAGTTCGATGATGCGCAGTGCGACGCCAGGCGGGGAGGGCAGGTTCCGGCAGGAGGCCAGGGCGGCCTGGATTTCTGGGGACATGCTCGTATTCTGCCGCTGTTCAGCCGCAAGTACATTACCAAACGGGCACGCCGCCGATGCCCGTGCCGGAAAACAAAAAAGCCGCGGCGAGCCGCGGCTTTTCCGTGGGCGCAATGCCCGGGGTCAGACCTGCATCGCCTTGGCGACTTCGGCGGCGTAGTCCTCGACGACCTTCTCGATGCCTTCGCCGACCACCAGGCGCTGGAAGCCGACGACGTCGGCGCCGGCGGCCTTGACGACCTGCTCGACCGACTTGTCGCTGTCCAGCACGTACGGCTGGCCGTACAGGGTGACCTCGTTGACGATCTTGTTGATCTTGCCCGAGATGATCTTCTCCAGGATCTCGGCCGGCTTGGCCTTGTCCTTGTCGGACATCTTGGCCAGCTCGATCTCCTTCTCCTTGGCGATGAAGTCGGCCGGCACGTCGGAGGCCTTGTTGTGCGGCGGGTTCATCGCGGCGACGTGCATCGCCAGGCCGCGCGCCAGCTCGGCGTCGCCGCCGGCCAGGTCGACCAGCACGCCGATCTTGCCGCCGTGGACGTAGGCGGCCACGTTGTTGGCGGTGTCGACGCGGACCAGGCGGCGGATCTGGATGTTCTCGCCCAGCTTGGCCACGGCGGCGGCGCGGGCTTCCTCGACGGTCTCCCCGGAGGCGAGCTTGGCGGTCTTCAGGGCATCGACGTCGGCGGCGCCGGAGGCCAGGGCGGCCTGGGCGACGGCGTCGGTGAAGGCGATGAAGTTGCTGTCCTTGGCGACGAAGTCGGTCTCGGAGTTGATCTCCACCAGCACGGCCTTGCCGCCGTCCTGGGCCGCGGCGATGCGGCCTTCGGCGGCGACGCGGTCGGCCTTCTTGTCGGCCTTGGCCAGGCCCGACTTGCGCAGCCACTCGGCCGCGGCGTCGATGTCGCCGGCGTTCTCGGTGAGCGCCTTCTTGCACTCCATCATGCCGGCGCCGGTGCGCTCGCGCAGTTCCTTGACCAGGGAAGCAGTGATTTCCACGGGATTACCTCGTATGCGGTGTGTAGGGCGGGGCGAGGCCCCGCCAACGGGTATTCGATCCGGCCTGGAGGGACGGGCCGGTGGCCCGTCGGCCGGAGGAGCGGCCATGCAGCGTGGCATGGCCGCATGGCAGGCCGATTACTCGGCCGCTTCTTCCTTCTTGCCCTTCTTGGCCGGGGCGCGGCGGGCCGGCTTGGCTTCCTCGGAAGCCTCGGCGAACTCTTCCTCGCGGACCGAGGCGGCGTTCGGGGCGGCGGCCTTGCCTTCCAGCACGGCGTCGGCGGCGGCGCGGGCGTACAGCTGCACGGCGCGGATGGCGTCGTCGTTGCCCGGGATCGCGTAGTCGACCAGGGCCGGATCGTAGTTGGTGTCGACCACGGCCACGACCGGGATGCCCAGCTTCTTGGCTTCCTTGATCGCGATGTCCTCGTGGCCGATGTCGATCACGAAGATCGCGTCGGGCAGGCGGTTCATGTCCTTGATGCCGCCCAGCGAGGCTTCCAGCTTGTCGCGCTCGCGGCGCAGGCCCAGCACTTCGTGCTTGACCAGCTTGTCGAAGGTGCCGTCGGTCTCGGCCGCTTCCAGCTCCTTCAGGCGGGCGACCGACTGCTTGACGGTGCGGAAGTTGGTCAGGGTGCCGCCCAGCCAGCGCTGGGTCATGTACGGCATGCCGCAGCGCTCGGCCTCTTCCTTGATGGCGTCGCGCGCGCTGCGCTTGGTGCCCAGGAACAGGATGGTGCCGCGCTTCTGGGCGACGCTCGAGATGAAGTTCATCGCGTCGTTGAACAGCGGGACGGTCTTCTCGAGGTTGATGATGTGGATCTTGCCGCGCGCGCCGAAGATGTACGGAGCCATCTTGGGGTTCCAGTAGCGGGTCTGGTGGCCGAAGTGGACGCCGGCTTCCAGCATCTGGCGCATGGTGACTTGGGGCATTGCTGTACTCCAGTTGGATGTGGAATCGCTTCCGCGCGCGGCCGTTCTCGTTGAGGTCCGCGCATGCGATTCCGGGGTTGGGCCTCCCTGCCGCGTCCGTGTCCGAACCCCTCGCGGGGCACCCCGGCACGGATGTGGGCGGCAGGTGTGGATTCGCCGGTGGCGTCCGGCGTGGACGGATTTCCGTGGCCGAGGGCCGGGAAAATCCCGCGGATGATAGCCCGTCGGCCGCGGCCGCGCAAATCCGGGCATGGCCAGGGCCGCCGGGACGGCGCGGATGGCCCGCTCCCGTTCAGATTCAGCCCGGATCGGCGATAATCGCCGGCATGACCGTGAATCTCAAGACCCCCGAAGAAATCGAGAAGATGCGCATCGCCGGCCGCCTGGCCGCCGAGGTGCTCGACATCGTCGCGCCGCACGTGAAGCCGGGCGTGACCACCGCCGAGCTGGACCGCATCTGCCACGACCACATCGTCAACGTGCAGGGCACGATCCCGGCCAACGTCGGCTACCGCGGCTTCCCCAAGACGGTGTGCACCTCGGTCAACAACGTCATCTGCCACGGCATCCCGAGCGAGGGCAAGGTCCTCAAGGACGGCGACATCGTCAACATCGACGTCACCGTGATCAAGGACGGCTGGCACGGCGACACCAGCCGGATGTACTACGTCGGCACGCCTTCGGTGATGGCCAGGCGGCTGGTCGAGGTGACCCGCGAGGCGATGTGGCGCGGCATCCGCGCGGTCCGGCCGGGCGCGACCCTGGGCGACGTCGGCCATGCGATCCAGCAGTACGCCGAGTCCGAGCGCTTCAGCGTGGTGCGCGAGTACTGCGGCCACGGCATCGGCAAGGTGTACCACGACGAACCGCAGGTGCTGCACTACGGCCGCCCCGGCGAGGGGCTGGTGCTCAAGCCCGGGATGACCTTCACGATCGAGCCGATGATCAACGAGGGCACGCGCTACACCCGCGTGCTGCCGGACGGCTGGACCGTGGTGACCAAGGACCGCAAGCTTTCGGCGCAGTGGGAGCACATGATCGCCGTCACCGAGGACGGCGTGGACGTGCTGACCCTGTCGCCCAACGACCCCGTGCGCGCGTGAGCAGGCTGCCGGCGGCGGGTCTGTCCGGAACCGACATCGCCGGCGATGGCGAATGGGCGGCGCAGGCGCGCCAGTCGCTCGCCCACACCGATGCGCGGCTTGGACGGCGCTTCGACCAGGCCGACGACATCGACCGCCTGCTGGCGTTGCGCGCGCGCGCGATCGACGAACTGATCCGCGATGCGTGGTCCCGCTGCGTCCCCGGGGACGCCGGCCTGTCCCTGCACGCGGTCGGCGGCTACGGGCGCGGCGAGCTGTTCCCGCGCTCGGACATCGACCTGCTGGTGCTCGGCGCGGCGGAGTCGCAGCGCCTGCACGAGCAGGCGCTGGCGCGCCTGTTCGCGCTGCTGTGGGACGCGGGGCTGCCGGTCAGCCACGCGGTGCGCTCGCCGGAGCAATGCACGCAGGCGGCCGAGGACCAGACCGTATTGACCGCGCTGGTCGAGTCGCGCCCGCTGGCGGCCGGCCCCGAGGCGCAGGCGCAGCTGGCGGCCGCGATCGCGCCGCAGCGGATCTGGCCGCCGCGCGAGTTCTTCCTGGTCAAGCGCGAGGAACTGCAGGCCCGGCACCAGCGCTTCGGCGACACCGCCGACAACCTGGAGCCGGACATCAAGGAAGGCCCGGGCGGGCTGCGCGACCTGCATACGCTGGGCTGGATGGCGCTGCGCACGTTCGGCGTGCACGACCTGGACGCCCTGGTCGGCCTGGGCCACCTCGGCCCGGACGAGGCCGCCGCGCTGCGGCGCGAGCGGCGCGAACTGGCGCGGTTGCGCTTCGGCCTGCACCTGGTCGCCAACCGGCCCGAGGAGCGGCTGCGCTTCGACTACCAGAAGGCGCTGGCGCAACGGCTCGGCTTCCACGACGACCCGGAGAGCCTGGGCGTCGAGAAGATGATGCAGCGCTTCTACCGCAGCGCAGCCATGGTGCGCAGGATCAGCGACCGGTTGCTGCAACGGTTCGAGGAACAGTTCGACGGCGAGGCGGTGCCGGTGGTGGTGGGCGAGGGCTTCTCGCTGCGCCGCGGCTACCTGGCGGCGGACGCGCCGGGCTGGCCCAACGGCGACGTGCTGCAGGTGTTCGCGCTGTTCTCGACCTGGGCGACCAACGGCGACGTGCGCGGCCTGCATTCGCTGACCGCGCGGGCGTTGGCCGAGGTGCTGCGGTTCCTGCCGGCCTATGCCGACGCGCCGCTGCAGGCGCGCGAGGCCTTCATGGCCCTGATGCGCGGGCCGCGCGCGGTCGAGACGCTGAACCGGATGGCGCGGCTGGGCGTGCTCGGCCAGTGGATCCCGGCCTTCGCCAAGGTGTCCGGGCGGATGCAGTTCGACCTGTTCCACGTCTACACGGTCGACCAGCACACCCTGATGGTGCTGCGCAATCTCGCCCAGTTCGCCAGCGGCCGCGCCGACGAGCGCTTCTCGATCGCGCACGAGGTGTGGCCGCGCCTGCGCAAGCCCGAACTGCTGTTGCTGGCGGGCTTGTTCCACGACATCGCCAAGGGCCGCGGCGGCGACCACTCCGAGCTCGGCGCGGTGGATGCGCGCGAATTCTGCGTGGCGCACCAGCTCAGCGAAAGCGATACCGAACTGGTGGCGTGGCTGGTCGAGCAGCACCTGCGCATGTCGGTGACCGCGCAGAAGCAGGACATCTCCGACCCGGAGGTGATCCATCGCTTCGCCTCGCTGGTGGGCAGCCGCGAACGCCTGGACTACCTGTACCTGCTGACCTGCGCCGACATCGCCGGCACCAGCCCCAAGCTGTGGAACACCTGGAAGGACCGGCTGCTGGCCGACCTGTACTTCGCCACCCGGCGGGCGTTGCGCGAGGGCCTGGAAAACCCGCCGCCGCGCGAGGAGCGCCTGCGCGAGGCGCGCGAGTCCACGCGCGCGCTGCTGCACGTGCAGGGCGTGCCCGACGACGTGATCGACCGCCAGTTCGCCGGCATGCCGGAAGAATGCTTCCTGCGCTTCCGTCCCGCGCAGCTGGCCTGGCAGGCGATCTCGCTGATCGAGGTCGAGATCGGCGGCACGCTGGTGAAGGCGCGCCGCGCCGCGCCGGACAACGACGCGGTGGAGGTGTTCGTGTATTCGCCCGACCGCGACGGCCTGTTCGCCGCGATCGTCACCACGCTCGACCGCAAGGGCTACGGCATCCACCGCGCGCGCGTGCTCGACGCGCCGCATGGCGCGATCTTCGACACCTTCGAGGTGCTGCCGGCCGACGCGTTCGCCGAGCGCGACCCGGACCGCCTGGCGGCGGCGCTGGCGCACGTGCTCGCCGGCGACCTGGCCGACGTGCGCACCTCGCGCCGCGTGGTACCGCGGCAGCTGCGGCACTTCCGCTTCGCGCCGCGCATCGAGTTCAAGGATTCCGCCGATGGCGGCCGCACCCGGCTCAGCCTGGTCGCGCCCGACCGGCCCGGCCTGCTGGCCGACCTCGCGCAGGTCCTGCGCAGCCATCACCTGCGCGTGCACGACGCGCGCATCGCCACGTTCGGCGAGCGCGCCGAGGACCAGTTCCTGATCACGGACGAGCACGACCGCCCGTTGACCGATCCCTCCCGCCAGGCCCTGCACGACGCGCTGCTGGCCTGTCTCGACCCCAAGTAAGCACGTTGGAGATCCCCTGATGGCTACCAAGCCCGCGTCCAAGAAGCCCGCCACCAAGAAGGCCGTCGCCAAGAAGACGGTCGCCGCGAAGAAGGCCGCGAAGGCCGCACCGAAGACCGAGGCGGCCGCGGAGGCGCAGGCCGAGCACGCGGCGCGCCGCAGCCTGCGCAAGCCGCCGGCGCCGGGCGTGGCCGAGCTGAAGTTCGGCATCGAGAGCGCGTTCGAGCGCCGCGCGATGTTGACCATCGACGAGATCGAAGGCTCCACCAAGACGATGGTGAACCGCGTCATCGACGGCCTGGAGAGCGGCGAGTTCCGCGTCGCCGAGCCGGACGGCCACGGCGGCTGGAAGGTCAACGAGTGGCTGAAGAAGGCGGTGCTGCTGTACTTCCGGGTCAACGACATGGCGGTGGTGGACGCCCGCCCCGCGCCGTTCTGGGACAAGGTCGAGGCGCGCTTCGCCGGCTACGACGAGGCCAGGTTCCGCGCCGCCGGCGTGCGCGTGGTGCCGGGCGCGGTGGCGCGCCGCGGCAGCTACTTCGGCAAGGACGTGGTGCTGATGCCGAGCTTCACCAACATCGGCGCCCACGTGGGCGAGGGCACGATGGTGGACACCTGGGCCACGGTCGGTTCCTGCGCGCAGGTCGGCAAGCACTGCCACCTGTCCGGGGGCGCCGGCATCGGCGGGGTGCTGGAGCCGCTGCAGGCCAGCCCGACGATCATCGAGGACCATTGCTTCATCGGCGCGCGCTCGGAAGTGGTGGAAGGCGTCGTGGTCGGCCACCACAGCGTGATCGGCATGGGCGTGTTCATCGGGCAGAGCACCCGCATCTACAACCGCGCGACCGGCGAGATCAGCTATGGCTACGTGCCGCCGTACAGCGTGGTGGTGTCCGGGCAGCTGCCGTCCAAGGACGGCACGCACTCGCTGTACTGCGCGGTGATCGTCAAGCAGGTCGATGCGAAGACGCGCAGCAAGACCAGCGTGAACGACCTGCTGCGCGGGTTGGCGGACTGATTTCTCTTCCTTCTCCCCTCCGGAGAAGGCGCCCCGGAGGATCGGGCGAGGGGTACGGGCGCGGCCTCGTGCGCCCGGCCATTCGCGAGGGGGCTTCCCCGTACCCTCGCACCGCCCCTGCCTCGCCGGGAGAGGGCTATTGGATTGCAAGCATCTGGAATTTGGCATGACCACGATCTACGGCCTGAAGAACTGCGACACCTGCAAGAAGGCGACCAAGTGGCTGGACCGCTTCGGCGTCGCCTACACGTTCGTCGACTACCGCGAGCACAAGCCCAGTCCCGAGACGCTGGTGGAATGGGCGGGCAAGGCCGGCGGTTTCGATGCCTTGGTCAACAAGTCCTCGACGACCTGGCGCCAGTTGCCGGACAACCGCAAGCAGCCCGGCAGCGAGGCCGAGTGGAAGCTGCTGCTGCGCGAGCACCCGCAGCTGATCCGCCGGCCGGTGGTGGTGAAGGACGACGGCGGTTTCAGCCAGGGATTCTCCGACAACGGCTTCAAGAAGCTGTTCGGTGCCGGTTGAGATGAGCGACGTCCTCGACCTGGCCCGCGAACTGATCGCCCGGCCCTCGGTGACGCCGGAGGATGCCGGTTGCCAGGCATTGATCGCCGGGCGCCTCGCGAAGGCCGGATTCGCCTGCGAGCACCTGCGCTTCGGCGCGGTCGACAACCTCTGGGCCACGCACGGCAGCGGGGCGCCGGTGCTGGTGCTGCTCGGCCATACCGACGTGGTGCCGCCGGGGCCGGCCGAGTCCTGGGCCAGCGACCCGTTCGTGCCCGAGGTGCGCGACGGCGTGCTGTACGGGCGCGGCGCGGCCGACATGAAGGGCAGCGTGGCCGCGTTCGTGGTCGCCGCGGAGCAGTTCGTCGCCGCGCATCCGGACCATCCCGGTACGTTGGCGGTGCTGCTGACCTCGGACGAGGAGGGCGACGCGATCGACGGCGTGCGCAAGGTGGCGGCGCTGTTCCGCGAGCGTGGCGAGCGCATCGACTGGTGCATCACCGGCGAGCCGTCCTCGACCGGGCGGCTGGGCGACCTCTTGCGGGTCGGGCGCCGCGGCAGCCTGTCCGGCACGTTGACGGTGAAGGGCGTGCAGGGGCACGTGGCCTATCCGCACAAGGCGCGCAATCCGATCCACCTGGCGGCGCCGGCGATCGCCGAGCTGGCCGCGCGGCATTGGGACGATGGCTACGAGAGCTTCCCGCCGACCAGCCTGCAGGTCAGCAACATCCACGCCGGGACCGGCGCCAACAACGTCATCCCCGGCGAACTGCAGGTGCTGTTCAACCTGCGCTACAACCCGCACTGGGACGCGCCGCGGCTGGAAGCGGAGATCGCCGCGCTGCTGGACCGGCACGGGCTGGACTACGCGCTGAAGTGGCATCGCAGCGGCGAGCCGTTCTATACGCCGGAAGGCACGCTGCGCAGCGTCGCGCGCGAGGTGCTGGGCGAATTCGCCGGCGCGCCGCCCGAGGAAAGTACCGGCGGCGGCACCTCGGACGCGCGCTTCATCGCGCCGCTCGGCGCGCAGTGCATCGAGGTCGGGCCGGTCAACGCCAGCATCCACCAGGTCGACGAGCACGTGCGCGTTGCCGACCTGGAGGCCTTGCCGGCGCTGTACCGCCGCCTGGTCGAACGGTTGCTCGCGTAACAGTTGCGCCGCCGCACGGGCCGGGTTAACGTCGCCGCCATGTCGCTTTCCGTCCTCGCCACCGCGAACGTTTCGAACCGCACCAACAATGCGGCGAATAATCGTGCGCGGCCGATGCGGGTCTGCGACTAGGCGAAAGCAGCAAACAAGCGCCCAGTGACCAGAAAACCCGCATCGGCCGATGCGGGTTTTTTGTTGCCTGGGTTTCCGCGCCGCCGGCGACCGGCGGCAGGGCGAAGTTTCCAGACACGTGCAATCCCCACAATCCAGGAGAGTCATCCCATGTGTTCCATCTTCGGCATCTTCGGCCTGCAACCCGGCGACGACCGGCAGGCCCTGCGCCGCCAGGCGTTGGAGTGTTCGCAGCGGCAGCGCCATCGCGGCCCCGACTGGAGCGGCGTGTACATCGACGACGGCGCCATCCTGGTGCACGAGCGGCTGGCGATCGTCGATCCCGCGGGCGGTTCGCAGCCGCTGCTGTCGGAGGACGGCGAACTGGCGCTGGCGGTGAACGGCGAGATCTACAACCACCTGGCGCTGAAGGGCGAGTTGGCGCAGCCCTACGCCTTCCAGACCGGTTCGGACTGCGAGGTCATCAACGCGCTGTATCGCGAGGACGAACCGGCGTCGTACCTCAACCGCCTCAACGGCATCTTCGCCTTCGCACTGTGGGACAAGGCCAAGGGACGCGCGATCATCGCGCGCGATCCGATCGGCGTGGTGCCGCTGTACTGGGGGCACGACAAGGAAGGGCGGTTGCGCGTGGCGTCGGAGATGAAGTCGCTGGCCGATACCTGCGCCGACGTGGCGCAGTTCCCGCCGGGGCACTGGTACGACACCGCCACCGGCGAGCTGACCCGGTACTACGAGCGGCCGTGGCGCGACTACGCGGCGGTCGAGGGCGTGCAGGTCTCGCCTCGGGAACTGCGCGAGGCGTTCGAGGCGGCGGTGCATCGCCAGCTGATGACCGACGTGCCCTACGGCGTGCTGCTGTCGGGCGGGCTGGATTCCTCGCTGGTCGCCGCGGTGGCCGCGCGCTACGCGCGCCATCGCATCGAGGACAACGACAGGACCGAGGCCTGGTGGCCGCGCCTGCATTCGTTCGCGATCGGCCTGAAGGGCTCGCCCGACCTGGCCGCGGCCAAGGTCGCGGCCGAGGCGCTGGGCACCGTGCACCACGGCTTCGAGTACACCTTCGAGGAAGGGCTGGATGCGTTGCCGGAGGTGATCCGGCATATCGAGACCTACGACGTCACCACCATCCGTGCGTCCACGCCGATGTTCCTGCTGGCGCGGCGGATCAAGGCGATGGGCGTGAAGATGGTGCTGTCGGGCGAGGGCAGCGACGAAATCTTCGGCGGCTACCTGTACTTCCACAAGGCGCCGAACGCGCGCGAGTTCCACGAGGAGCTGGTGCGCAAGCTCGACGCGCTCAACAACTACGACTGCCTGCGCGCCAACAAGTCGATGATGGCCTGGGGCGTGGAGCCGCGCGTGCCGTTCCTGGACCGCGAGTTCCTCGACGTGGCGATGCGGATGGACGCGAAGTACAAGATGATCGACAAGGCCGGCGAGGGCCCGCAGCGGATGGAGAAGGGCGTGCTGCGCGAGGCGTTCGACGGGTACCTGCCCGAATCGATCCTGTGGCGGCAGAAGGAGCAGTTCAGCGACGGCGTGGGCTACGGCTGGATCGACGGGCTCAAGGCGTACGCCGAGGCGCACGTTTCCGACCGCGTGCTGGCCGCGGCCGACAAGCGCTTCCCGGTGAACCCGCCGCAGACCAAGGAGGCGTACTACTACCGCAGCCTGTTCGAACAGTTCTACCCGAGCCCGGCCGCGGCCGGGACGGTGCCGGGCGGCAAGTCGATCGCCTGCTCGTCGCCGGCGGCGATCGCCTGGGATGCGAGCTTCGCCAGGATGGCCGATCCGTCCGGCCGCGCGGTGGCGGGCGTGCACGAGCAGGCGCTGGCGTCGTGAGATGACACGGCGGAAGGCTGCCGGGGAGTAGGTTCGCGGCAGCCATTGTCCCGAGAAGATCCGTTGTCGGATCGAGTGGTTTTTGTGGGAGGGACTTCAGTCCCGACGGACTTCACCGGTGAAGCTTGTCGGGACTGAAGTCCCTCCCACATCCATGCGTGTGCAATCGAGCGACGTTCTACTGGCTCCGCACGCATTCGCCGTAAACCTCCACCGGCGGATTGAACCCGGATGCGTCTGCCTGGTTGGCGCTCCACAGGTTCGGCCTGAAATCGCCGCCCTTGCAGTTGGCCGCGCGGTCCACGCCGATGGTGTAGGTGTATGGGCTGCCCCTGAAGACGTTGCGCTCAAACAGGTTGTCCTGGCTCATGCTGCCGTCCCAGCACAGGATCTCCGGCGTGCGGTAGCGGATCGAGCAGGTCAGGAACACGCCGGCGGACTTGTTGTCGAGGAACTGGTTGTCCACGAACCGGTTGCGGCGCGCATCGGCGAGGTAGATGCCCTGGCTGCCGTTGCGTTCGAGCCGGTTGCCGCGGATCTCGCTGTCCTCCAGGTGCTCGGTGGTGATGCCAGCGGCGACGTTGTCGTGGATATGGTTGTCGACCAGGCGCACGCGCGCGGTGCGATTGAACGACACGCCGTCCCATGCTGCGCCGGAGACGTCGTTGCGCTCGAAGAGCAGGTCGCGGCTGTCGCGCTCGCTGAGCAGGCAGGCACTGCGGCAGCGGCTGGCCTTCAGGCCCGACAGGCGGATGTGGTCGCCGGCGCGGATCACCACCGCGCTGTTGCTCAGGTACGGGTGCTCGGGCATGAACTCGTGCTCGGCGCGGCCGCCGATGAGTTGCAGGTCGGCGACGACGACGTTGCGGATGCGCATGGCGGGCACCGCGTGCAGGTGGTCGCCGATCACCAGCAAGGGTTGCTGCACGTCGTCGGCCATGCGCAGCACGGTGTCGTGGCCGGCGCCGCGCAGGGTGAAGTCGTTGCGGCGGATCGCCAGCAATCCCTCGAGCGGGTACTCGCCCTTCGCCAGGCACAGCCTGGCCGGGCGATCGGCGGGCAGGCGATCGATGGCCTGCTGCAGATCGTCGCCGGGCGCGGCGCGGGCGGAGCATCCCTCCGGGGTGGAGGGCGATGCCTGCGCAGCGGTTGCGGCCAACAGCAGGCAGGGAAGCAGGAGGGTTCGCATCATGGAGCGATTGTTGTGAGGGGGCTGCGCATGGTGCTCAAGGAGGGCCTGGATCAGGGACGTCACTCCCGCGAAATGCTTTTCAGCAGCCGCATGGCTGATCAAGCGGGGATCCAAGGACGTTGCTGGTAATGGCTCTACGTCCATGGATTCCCGCCTTCGCGGGAATGACGAGGAGTGGGGCTTTGCTCAATGTCTGGCTTAGTGTCGCCGTTCCTGAGGGAGGTTCCCACGCACGCCGTCATCCGAGTGGCGCGCGTTCACCTGTGATTGCGATGCGTGCAGACCGGTTTCACGCGACCGGCGACAGGTTCATTGCGGCCGCAGCGTCAGCGTGTAGCGGGCCGGCCCCGGCAGGAACGGCGTGGCGCGCCCGTGCACCCAGTCCTCGTGACCCGCGCCCCAGAACGGCGACAGCGGATGTCCGCTCTGGCCGCCGGGCATGTGCACGATGCCGTCGGCCTCGTGCCCGGGCGAGACCACCATCCGCTCGGACGCGCCGAACGCCGGCCCTTGCACGCGCGGCATGTCGCGGTCGCCCGGCAGTTGGTCGGCCGGCATGCACAGCAGCGGCTTGGCGAAGGCGGGCAGGGCGCGCGAGACCGGGTGGCAGATCGCGGCCGTGTTGCGTTCGCCCCAGGTGCGCCCCGACAGCGCGGGGCCCTGTTCGGCAAGGTCCTTTTCCAGCGTGCGCGCGGCATCGGCGAGCAAGGCGTCCCAGCTCGCATGCGGCGGAGGCAGCAGGTTCGCAGGACGCTCTTCCAACAACGGCCATGCCACGCCTTCGAACTGCGCCAGCCGCGGCGGCACGTAGGCCTCGCCGAGCCTGGCCTTGGCCGGGGCGAGCAGCCCGGCCTCGAGCATGTCCAGCGTCGTGCCACGGAAGCCGCGCACGATGCGGTAGCTGGCCGAATCCACCGATGCCCTGCCGTCCCAGTGGCGGGTGGCCGCTTCCAGCCGCTGCAGGGCGGGGTCGTCGCTGTGCTCCACCACCTGCCGCAGCAGTTTCCACCAGCGCTCCAGCAGGAGCGCGCGGTCGTCGAGCTGGATCGCCAGCAGGTCCTTCTCGGTGAAGTGGGGCTTGGCGAACAGGTCGTCGCGGATCTGCCGTGCGCGTGCGCCCAGGTCGTAACCGGCGTTGCCGAGCCGGGCGAGCAGCTCGCCATCCACCAGCCGGTTGTTGGCGGTCCACAGGCGATGCGAGGGAGGATCGACCAGGGACGGCGCGCGATCGCTGATCAACGACCATGGCGCGCACGGCGCGTCGATGATCGCGCCGACGGCCGGCTTCACGTCGGGGACGAGCGCGGGACCGAACGCATCCGGCACGCAGCCGGGACCACGATCCGGGCGCGCACCGATCAGCCGCCAGCCGATGCGGCCGGTGCTGTCGGCGATCATCAGGTTCTGCGTGGGAATGCCGGCGCGGTCGGCGGCAGCGAACGCCTGGTCGAGGTTGCCGGCGCGCGCCATGTCGATGAAGTCGAGCCTGACCGCGCCCGGCAACTGGGCGGTCCAGCGCAACGCGAGCAGGCTGCCGTCGGGATCGGTGCCGACGATCGGCCCCCACGCGCTCTCGCGTACCTGCAAGGTGGCGGGTTCCGCGCCGGCGATGCGGATCGTCTCCTCGTGCGTGATCAGCAGGCCGGGATCCGCATCGGCCGGGAGCTTCGCGAAGTCGGCGGTGTCGATGTAGCTGTTGGTGAAGCCCCAGGCGACGTGGCCGTTGCTGCCGACGATCACCGCCGGGATGCCGGGCAGGGTGAAGCCGGCGACATCGACCTTGCCGCCCGGCGCCTTCGGATCCGGGTAGCGCAGCCGCGCGCGGAACCAGATGTTGGGCGCGCGCAGCGACAGGTGCATGTCGTCGGCGACGATGGCGCGGCCGTCCGCGGTCAGGGTGCCGTCCACCGCGAAGTTGTTGCTGCCCACAAAGGAATCGGCTGCCGCAGGCGGCCAACCGACGCCTCCCTCCCGCCCGGCGGGAGAGAGGGGGACCGTCCGCGGAGCGGACGGTGGAGTGAATGCCGCAGACGTGCCGGCACTGCCCGCGTCACTTGCCAGCTTGCGCAGATCAAGCGCCGCCGCATCCGGCAGCCGCGCGTTGCCATGCGGCTCCCCGGACAGCGGCGCGTCCCACTCGGAGCCGTCGTGGGCGAGCAGCGCGTACAGCGCCGGCGGCACCACGCCGCGGATCCGCGCCAGCGCCAGCTCGCGCTGGTTGCGCGGGTCCTGCAGGTCGGCGTACATCGCCAGGCCGACCAGTATCGAATCGTCCAGGGTCCAGGCACGCGGCCGCTGGCGCACCAGCAGGTAGGCCCAGGGCCGCACGCGCAGCGCGCCCAGGCCTGCGTTGACGCCGTCGCGGTAGGCCTCCAGCACCGGGCCCTGCCCGCCCAGCGATCGCCGCAGGTGCGCCTGCACGCGGGCGCGCAGGCGGTGCACGCGCATCTGCTTGTCGATGTCCAGCGCCGCCGGCCCGAACAGTTCGGCCAGTTCGCCGGCGGACGAGCGCCGCATCAGGTCCATCTCGAAGAAGCGTTCCTGCGCGTGCACGTAGCCGAGCGCGCGCATCGCGTCTGCCTCGCTGGCGGCGTCGATGGTGACCATGCCGAGCGCGTCGCGCTCGATCTTCACGGGCGCGGCCAGGCCGGGCAGGGCCTGGTCGCCCTGCAGGAACGGCAGGCTGCCGCGCAGCATCAGGTAGGCGGCCAAGGCGATGGCCAGCACCAGCACGACGATCGCCAGCAGCAGCCGGCCCAGCAGTTTGCGCATGCCATGGTCCCCCGGGTGGTCGCCCGATGGTAGCCGGTCGGCATGGCAGCCGGGCGACATTGGTTACGCAACTGAAACTGATTCCGATTAGATCATCGCCGCGCCGGATGAGGCACCATGCGCCCGGTCGATCCCACGGAGATCCCCCCATGAAAGGCCATCCCGACGTCGTCGAGTACCTCAAGCAGCTGCTGCGCGGCGAGCTTGCCGCCCGCGACCAGTACTTCATCCATTCGCGCCGTTACGAGGACCAGGGCCTGATGGCGCTGTACCAGCGCATCAACCACGAGATGGAGGAGGAAACCGAGCATGCCGACGCGCTGCTGCGGCGCATCCTGTTCCTGGAAGGCGACCCGGACATGCGCCCGTTGCCGTTCGAGCCGGGCAAGACCGTGGTCGAGATGCTGGAGAAGGACCTGCAGGTCGAGTACGAAGTGCGCGCCAACCTCGCCGCCGGCATGAAGCTGTGCGAGGAGCACGGCGACTACGTCAGCCGCGACATCCTGCTCAAGCAGCTGCAGGACACCGAGGAAGACCACGCCTGGTGGCTGGAGCAGCAGCTCGGCCTGATCAAGCGCATCGGCCTGGAGCTGTACCAGGTTTCCAAGCTCGGCGAGGGCAGTCTGGCTGAGTAGTCGGGGCGCGATCTCCTGTGGGAGCGGGTCTACGTGGCCCTAGGCCACGTAGACCCGCTCCCACAGAAAGCGACATCGCCGAAACGAACAAGGCCGCCCGTGAGCGGCCTTGTTCGTTTGGCTGTTGCATGGACGTCATTCGACGGCCAGCCCATCCACCTTCTGCCAGCCCCGCGGCAGCAGGTGGCCGCGCGTGGCGCGGGTGCCCAGGTAGGCGTCCAGGTCCTTGAACGACAGGTTCATCGTGCGCTGGCCGCTGCGCACCAGCAGGGTGTTGCCCGGCGCCACCGCGGCCACCGCGACCACGCGCTCGGTGGCGAGCTTGGCCTTGGGGATCTCGATGAGCTTGTTGCCCTTGCCCTTGTCGAGTTCGGGCAGCTCGGTGGCCGGGATCGCCAGCAGGTTGCCGGCGCTGGTCACCGCCACGATGCGGTCGGTGGCCGGGTTCGCCAGCAGGGCGGGCTGCAGCACGCCGGCGCCGGCGCTCAGGTTGAGCATGGCCTTGCCGGCCTTGTTGCGGCCGGTCAGGTTCTCGAAGCGGGTCACGAAGCCATAGCCGTGCGAGGAGGCGAGCACGAACCGGGTGTCGTTGTCGCCGCTGGCCAGGGCCAGGAACGAAGCGCCCGAGGCGGGCGAGAAACGCCCGGTCAGCGGTTCGCCGTTGCCGCGCGCGGAGGGCAGGGTATGCACGGCGGTGGAATAGGCGCGGCCCTCCGAGTCGAGGAAGGCGACCTGCTGGGTGCTGCGGCTGCGCACCGCCGCCAGCAGCGCGTCGCCCTCGCGGTAGGACAGCCCGGCGGCGTCCACGTCGTGGCCCTTGGCCGCGCGGACCCAGCCCTTCTGCGAGAGCACCACGGTCATCGGCTCGCTCGGCACCAGCTCGGTCTCGTCGATCGCCTGCGCGGCCTCGCGCTGCACCAGCGGCGACATGCGCGCGTCGCCGAACTTCTTGGCGTCGGCGGTCAGCTCGTCCTTGATCAGCTTCTTCAGCTTGGCCTTGCTGCCGAGGATGGCGACGATCTGCTCGCGCTCCTTCTCCAGCGCTTCCTGCTCGCCGCGGATCTTCATTTCCTCCAGCCGCGCCAGCTGGCGCAGGCGGGTCTCGAGGATGTACTCGGTCTGCTCCTCCGACAGGCCGAAGCGCGCCATCAGCACGGGCTTGGGTTCGTCCTCGGTGCGGATGATGCGGATCACCTCGTCGAGGTTGAGGAAGGCGACCAGCAGGCCTTCCAGCAGGTGCAGGCGGCGCTCGACCTTCTGCAGGCGGTGGTTGAGGCGGCGGGTGACGGTATCGCTGCGGAAGCTCAGCCACTCGTTGAGCAGCTGCTTGAGGTTCTTGACCTGCGGGCGGCCGTCCAGGCCGATCACGTTGAGGTTGACCCGGTAGCTCTTCTCCAGGTCGGTGGTCGCGAACAGGTGGCCCATCAGCTGCTCGGCATCGACCCGGTTCGAGCGCGGCACCAGCACGACGCGGACCGGGTTCTCGTGGTCGGACTCGTCGCGGATGTCCTCCAGCCACGGCAGCTTCTTGGCGCGCATCTGCGCGGCGATCTGCTCGATCACCTTCGACGGCGAGACCTGGTAGGGCAGCGCGGTGACGACGATGTTGCCGTTTTCCTTGGCGAAGGTGGCGCGGGCGCGCACGCTGCCGTTGCCGGTCTCGTAGATCGCGCGCAGGTCGGCGGCCGGGGTGATGATCTCGGCGGTGGTCGGGTAGTCGGGCCCGCGCACGTGCTCGCACAGGTCGGCGACGCTGCAGTCCGGGTCGTCGAGCAGGCGGATCAGCGCGCTGACGATCTCGTTGAGGTTGTGCGGCGGCACGTCGGTGGCCATGCCGACCGCGATGCCGGTGGTGCCGTTGAGCAGCAGGTGCGGCAGCCGCGCCGGCAACCAGGTCGGCTCCTCCAGCGTGCCGTCGAAGTTCGGCGCCCAGTCCACCGTGCCCTGGCCGAGTTCGCCCAGCAGGACCTCGGCGATCGGAGTGAGCTTGGATTCGGTGTAGCGCATCGCCGCGAACGACTTGGGATCGTCCGGCGAACCGAAGTTGCCCTGGCCCTCGATCAGCGGATACCGGTACGAGAACGGCTGCGCCATCAGCACCAGCGCCTCGTAGCAGGCGCTGTCGCCGTGCGGATGGTATTTGCCGATCACGTCGCCGACGGTGCGCGCCGACTTCTTCGGCTTGGCGGCGGCGTTCAGGCCCAGCTCGCTCATCGCGTAGACGATGCGGCGCTGGACCGGCTTGAGCCCGTCGCCGACGAACGGCAGGGCGCGGTCCAGCACCACGTACATGGAGTAGTCGAGGTAGGCGCGTTCGGCGTACTCGCGCAGCGGCAGTTGTTCGAAGCCGTGGAAGGTGGGACGGGTGAGATCGGTCATTGCGTGGGTGATACCTGCTCAGGGTGGGCGCGCGGCGCGGCCGCGACGCTCGAAGGGGCCCGATTATCCGGATGCGGCCGGGGAAGCCAAGCGCGGCGGCGGACGGTGCCGGCCCGACCGTTGCAGATAGCGGCCGGGCGGGGCGCCGTAGTGGCGGGCGAACACGGTGACGAAGGCGCTGGCGCTGCTGTAGCCGAGCTGGTGGGCGATGGCGCCGACTGGCTGGCCCGCGTGCAGCAGCCGCAGCGATTCGGCCAGCCGCGCCTGCTGGCGCCACTGGCCGAAGCTCATGCCGGTCTCTGCGCGGAAGTGCCGGCTCAGGCTGCGCGGCGACAGGCCGGCCCATTGCGCCCAGTAGTCCAGCGCGTGCTCGTCGGCCGGGTCCGCGATCAGGCGCGTCACGATGCGCAGCAGCCGGCGGTCCTGCGGCATCGGCAGGTGCAGGCCTTGCGGCGGCGCATCGCCGAGCTCGTCGAGCAGCACCGCGGCCAGCCGCTGCAGGCGCGGCTCGCCCATCTCCTCGGGCGCGTGCGCGGCCAGGCGCCGCGCCAGGCACTGCACCAGGTCGCTGATGCCGAGCACGCACGGGTGGCCGGGCAGGGCGGTGCAGGCCTCGGGCGTCACCAGTACGCCCCAGCCCCGGATCGGCCCGGAGACCGCCACGGTGTGGCGTTCCCCGGGCGGCATCCAGCCGGCGCAGCCGGCCGGCAGCGACCAGTCGCCGCGCTCGGTGCGCGTGGTCAGCAGCCCCGACTCGACGCAGATCAGCTGGCCGCGGGCATGGTGGTGCCAGTCCACCTCGCGGGCCAGTCCGTGCTCGCTGTGGACCTGGAACGCCAGCAGCGGCGGGCCATCGAGGCGCTCGAACCAGACGTGGATCGCGGGATCGATCGCGGACTCGGGATTTGGCGTGATTTCGATATCCATTGTCCGAATTGTATTACCAGGCCAGCCCCATTCGGACCGAACATACGCGCCTCCAAAGTGCGACTGAATACGCCATTTAGTTCCAGTTTCGATATTTGCGTTGACAAATATTTTCTCCGGAACAAAATGGCGACCCTATGATCTGCTCCCCCTCTCCCCTCCACCCGCCGTCCTTCGGGTTGCTGTTGCGGCAGGTCCGCGACGGCCTCAGGCGCCACCTGGATGCGGAAATGCGCGAGGAACTGCCCGAGTTCGGCTTCAGCCATTACATGGGCCTGAAGGTGCTGGCATCCAGTTCGCCGTGCACCGCCAACGAACTGGCGCAGGCCCTCGAGCAGACGCCGAGCGCGATCACCCGCCTGCTGGACAAGCTCGAGGCGCTCGGCGCCGTCCGCCGCGAGCCGCACGCCCAGGACCGGCGCGCCCTGCAGATCGTGATGACCGACAAGGGGCGCGCGCTGTACGAACGGCTCAAGCGCCGCGGCGACCGGGTCGTGGATTTCGCCTTGCGCGACCTGGCCCCGGAAGAGCGCGAGCAACTCACCCTTCTCCTGACCCGAGTACGCGACTCACTCAATTCGCCATGAACCCAGACCTCCCAACGATCACGCGCATGTGGCGGCCGGTCGCGGTGCCCGCGCTGGCCCTGGCCCTGGCCGCCTGCGCCAGCAGCCGCGGGCTGGCGCCGGAAGGCCGCCTGCTGGACGCGGCCGACGTCCATTCCGAAAAGACCCTGTCCGGCGTCGCGCTGAGCCCGGCCGGCTGGCCGAGCAGCGAGTGGTGGCGGGCGCTGGGCGACCCGCAGCTCGATGCGCTGGTCGCCGAAGGCCTGCAGGGCAGCCCGAGCCTGGCATCGGCCGAAGCACGCCTGCGCCAGGCCCAGGCCCAGGCCGGCGCGCGCGATGCCGAGCGCAAGCCGAGCCTTTCGGTCTCCGGCGGCTACACCGGCCTGCAGCTGCCCGAGTCGATGGTGGGCAGCGAGCTGGGCGGCAGCTACGCCGGCAGCGGCCAGGTCGTGTTCGACTTCAGCTACGGCTTCGACCTGTGGGGCGGCAAGCGCGCCGCCTGGGAAGCCGCGGTGGACCAGGCGCACGCCGCGCAGGTCGATGCGCAGGCGGCCCGGCTCGAACTGTCGGCCGGCATCGCCGAGGCCTATGCCCAGTTCGGCCAGGCCTGGCAGATGCTCGACGTCGCCAACAGCGAGCTGGAACGCTCGCAGAAGGCGCTCGAACTGACCCGCCAGCGCCGCAGCGCCGGTATCGACAGCGACCTGCAACTGCGCCAGGCCGAGGCCCGCGTGCCGGCCGCGCAGCAGCAGGTGCAGGCCGCGCAGCAGCAGATCGACGAAGCCCGCAACGCGCTGGCCGCGCTGGTGGGCAAGGGGCCCGACCGCGGCCTGTCGATCGAGCGCCCGCGCCTGTCCCCGCTGGCGCTGCAACTGCCGAGCGTGCTGCCGGCCGACCTGCTGGGCCGCCGTCCGGACGTGGTCGCCGCGCGCTGGCGCGTGGAGGCGGCCAACAAGGACATCGCCTCGGCCAAGACCCAGTTCTACCCGAGCCTCAACCTGACGGCGCTGGGCGGCGTGGTCAACAACGAGGTCGGCGACCTGCTCAAGAGCGCCTCGGTGTTCGGCGTGGTCGCGCCGGCGCTGAGCCTGCCGATCTTCGACGGCGGCAGGCTGCGCGCCAACCTGGCCGGCAAGGACGCGGCCTACGACCTAGCCGTGGCCGACTACAACCAGAAGGTGATCGGCGCATTGCGCGAGGTCGCCGACCAGGTCAACGCGATGCGCTCGCTGGACGGGCAATTGCAGGCCCAGGCCCAGGCGTTGGCCACCGCCACGTCCGCCCACGACCTGGCGCAGCAGCGCTACCGCGCCGGCATCGGCAGCTACCTCGAAGTGCTGAGCGTGCAGGAGCAGTTGCTGACCGCGCAGCAGCGCATGGCCACGTTGCAGTCGCAGCAGATCCTGGCTTCGGTGCGCCTGCGCCGCGCGCTCGGCGGCGGGTTCGCGCCCGAGTCCGCCGGCAACGCCGCCGCCGAAACCGCCTCCCCCGATTCCAAGCATTCCTGAGAGCATCTCCCATGAGTCAGACTCCTTCCGCTTCCCCCTCGACGGACAACGCCGCACCGAGCCGTCGCGGCAAGTTGCTGCGCATCGTCGCGGTGCTGGTGATCGTGCTGCTGGCGGCCGTGGCGATCTGGTACTTCCTGTACGGCCGCTGGTTCGAGGAAACCGACGACGCCTACGTGCAGGGCAACCAGGTGCAGATCACGCCGCTGGTCGGCGGTACCGTGGTCAGCATCGGCGCCGAGGACGGCATGCGCGTGGAACGCGGCCAGCTGCTGGTGCAGCTGGACCCGGCCGACACCGAGGTCGCCCTGCAGCAGGCCGAGGCCAATCTCGCCAAGACCGTGCGCCAGGTGCGCGGCCTGTACCGCAGCGTGGAGAGCGCCCAGGCCGAGCTGTCCGCGCGCCAGGTCACGCTGCAGCGCGCCCGTTCCGACTTCGAGCGCCGCAAGAACCTCGCCGCGAGCGGCGCGATCTCCAACGAGGAGCTGGCGCACGCCCGCGACGAGCTGGCGGCCGCCGAGGCCGCGGTCAGCGGTTCGCGCGAATCCCTGGAGCGCAACCGCGCGCTGGTCGACGACACCGTCGTGGCCACCCAGCCGGACGTGCAGGCCGCCGCAGCGCAGCTGCGCCAGGCCTACCTCAACCACGCGCGCAGCGCGATCGTCGCGCCGGTGTCCGGATACGTCGCGCGCCGCTCGGTGCAGGTCGGCCAGCGCGTGCAGCCCGGGACCGTGCTGATGGCGGTGGTGCCGCTGGAGCAGACCTGGGTCGAGGCCAACTTCAAGGAGACCCAGCTCAAGCACATGCGCCTGGGCCAGGAGGTCGAGCTGCGCTCGGACCTGTACGGCGGCGGCGTGACCTACACGGGCCGCGTCGAGAGCCTCGGGCTGGGCACGGGCAGTGCGTTCTCGCTGCTGCCGGCGCAGAACGCCAGCGGCAACTGGATCAAGATCGTGCAGCGCGTGCCGGTGCGCATCACGATCGATCCCAAGCAGCTGGCCGAGCACCCGCTGCGGATCGGCCTGTCGATGAAGGCCGAGGTCAACCTGCACGACCAGGACGGCCCGGTGCTGCCGGCGCAGCCGGCCAAGGGCCCGGTGTTCGACACCGACGTGTACGCCAAGCAACTGCAGGCGGCCGATGACGATATCCATCGCATCATCCAGGCCAACCTGCCGTCGCAGGCCCAGGCGGGCTGAGCAACGCCATGTCCTCGCAAGCTCCCGCAGCGCCGGCGGCACCGGCGCCCGCTGCCGGCTTCAAGCCGGCCAGCGTGGCGCTGTGCACGATCGGCCTGGCGATGGCGTCGTTCATGCAGGTGCTGGACACGACCATCGCCAACGTCTCGCTGCCGACCATCGCCGGCAACCTCGGCGCCAGCTCGCAGCAGGCGACCTGGGTCATCACCTCGTTCGCGGTCAGCAACGCCATCGCATTGCCGCTGACCGGCTGGCTCAGCCGCCGCTTCGGCGAAACCAAGCTGTTCGTCTGGTCCACGCTGGCCTTCACCCTCGCTTCGCTGCTGTGCGGCCTGGCGCAGAGCATGGGCATGCTGGTGGTTTCGCGCGCGCTGCAGGGCTTCGTGTGCGGACCGATGTACCCGATCACCCAGAGCCTGCTGGTCTCGATCTATCCCCGCGAGAAACGCGGGCAGGCATTGGCGCTGCTGGCGATGATCACGGTGGTGGCGCCGATCGCGGGCCCCATCCTCGGCGGCTGGATCACCGACAACTACAGCTGGGAATGGATCTTCCTGATCAACGTCCCGCTGGGCATCATCGCCAGTTCCATCGTCGGCGCGCAGTTGCGCAATCGCCCCGAACCGACCGAGCGGCCGAAGATGGACTACATCGGCCTGATCCTGCTGGTGGTGGGCGTCGGTGCGCTGCAGATCGTGCTCGACCTGGGCAACGACGAAGACTGGTTCAGCTCGGACAAGATCGTCGTGCTGAGCTGCGTCGCCGCCGTGGCGCTGGTGGTGTTCGTGATCTGGGAACTGACCGACAGGGACCCGATCGTCGACCTGCGCCTGTTCCGGCACCGCAACTTCCGGGCCGGCACGATGGCGCTGATCGTCGCCTATGCCGCGTTCTTCAGCGTCAGCCTGCTGATCCCGCAGTGGCTGCAGCGCGACATGGGCTACACCGCGATCTGGGCGGGCCTGGCCACGGCGCCGATCGGCATCCTGCCGGTGATCATGACGCCGTTCGTCGGCAAGTACGCGCTGCGCTTCGACCTGCGCCTGCTGGCCTCGATCGCGTTCGTGTTCATGTCGTTCACCAGCTTCTACCGCTCCAACTTCAACCTGCAGGTCGACTTCCAGCACGTGGCGACGATCCAGCTGGTCATGGGCGTGGGCGTGGCGCTGTTCTTCATGCCGGTGCTGCAGATCCTGCTGTCGGACCTGGACGGGCGCGAGATCGCGGCGGGCTCGGGCCTGGCGACCTTCCTGCGCACGCTGGGCGGCAGCTTCGCCGCATCGCTGACCACCTACCTGTGGTCGCGGCGGACGGTCGAGCACCACGCGCACCTGACCGAGCACATCTCGGTCTACGACCCGGGCATGCAGGAGCGGGTGGCGGCGATGGGGCAGGGCGACCTGCAGCACGGCGCGGCGTTCCTCAACAACATGATCAACCACCAGGCCTCGCAGATGGGCTTCAACGACATCTTCTACCTGCTGGGCTGGACGTTCCTGGTGATCATCGGCTTCCTGTGGCTGGCCAAGCCGCCGTTCGGCGCCGGTGCCGGCAGCGCCTCGGCGGCCGGCGGGCACTGAGCGGCCAGCTTCGTGCAGTCTGGAGAAAAGCCCCGCCATCGGCGGGGCTTTTCTCTTGCAGCCGCGGGGTGGGGGGCCGCGGCCGGATACGAAAAAACCCGCTTGCGCGGGTTTGATCTGCTTGAGTCGTGGTGCCCAGGAGAGGAATCTAATTATAATTTTAACTATTTTATTTTGTTATAAAAATAAAAGTTCTGTCTTGTTTCTGTACTTGCAGATGTACTCGGGTCGCTGCGGCTTTAGATTACATTCAGTGGTGCCCAGTGGAGGCCATGAGGCAAGGATGTAAGAAAGTCCTCAAGTGTCTGTTGCATGTAGCGGATGAAGGGCTAGCGTTGCATGTAACAAGCGTGGAGGACGAAAGATGGCCGATATAAATTCCCGAATCCAGAGCGTAAGCTTCCCCGATCCGCAGACACCCCATAAGAGCGGCTAACAAAACCGCCTTGTACACCTGAGCGGTGATGACAAAATCGCCTGCATGGCACGTCGCAAAGAGATTCCCGCCGCGCTGTGGAAGCGCATCGAACCTTTGATCCCGCCCGTGAA
>BNBA01000008.1 GCA_014654535.1 Xanthomonas boreopolis | reverse complement strand
GCCTGCTTGAGGATCGAGACGATCTGGGTCTCGGTGAAACGGGACTTCTTCATGGAACCTCCTGGCTGGGGAAAACATGCCAGAAAGTTCTACTTATGGGGTGTCTGCGGATCGGGGAAGCTTACGAGTCGACTGATGAAGGTTTTAAATACGTTTCGCCCCTTTAAAGGCCCATTCTCAATATCCGGTGTAATGACATGAGTAAAAATATCCGCATCCGGATATATCTTAAGTAACTGCTCGATGACCTTTTCCCCTCCCCGCCAAGTGACAAACCAATAATGGATTATAGCTACCTTCATTACCTCTCTCCGATATTGATATTAGTTTGGTCGTTTGATATGACCCTCGACAGCCAAGCGGTGACAAATAGTAGAACAGGAAAAGTCTGATAATAGGTAATTACATCATTTATCTGCCAATGAACAAAGGTCGCTATCCAAATGGAGAAAAATCCCACAGACATGGAATCTCCTCGCAATGCGGACCTGACAACAGGCTGCAGGAACTTATATAAGAAGGAGAAAAATATCACACTGCCTACCACGCCGTACTCAAGTAGCACATTAATGAATAAATTCTCTGTAACATGTCCCATAAAGGGATTACTCATCCTATTCCCTATTCCGAATAGGACTGCACTCATGTCCCCACCCAAAATAACAAGTGCGTCTTCCCAGTGAGAAACTCTACCGCTGCTCAAGCTATTAATATTGGATGCGCCACCGGCAAATCTTTCCAACACCACCGACAAATAGTCAGAACTCAAAGAAGTAAGCTGACTAAGGCCGACGCCCCCTATTATCAAGACGAAGAAAACCAATATTTTTTTTGATATGGAGGAACGTGAAAATAGAAATACCACCATCAGGAATGATATAAAATTAAGAATCATGACTCTGGCAAGGCTATATCTTAGTCCGGCGACCAATAACCCGCACACAAAAATAAACAACAAAATACCGACGACACGTCTTCTTGAGTTGAAGACCAGTGCAACAAGAGCCACTTCACATACATATAGAGCATTGAAAGCAAATGCTCCCGTCTCTCCAGGGAGACCGCCCAACCGGTGCATTATTTGACCATCCCCGGCAAAGTCGAATGTCTGGGTTGCATCGAACATCGTCGTACCCATGGCGTATGCAACCAATATTACGGTTAATGCCAATATGGCCAAAAATGAAGAAACTCGTAATGCGCGAGCCAACAGCCTCCTGTCACCCGGCATATAAAACCCTATAAAAGCGGGGCAAAGAATAAAGAGCATGCGAAATAAATATGGCGCTTGAGTCCAATATTCATTCTCGCCTGTCACAATTCCCCTAACTCCATATATCGCAAAAAAATATGCAATAAAAGCGATCAGAAGCTTAGCCGCAGACGGCAAGTACAAACGCCGGCGTATGAACGCCGCAAGAAGAACCACAGGCGCAAGCAGATCAATTATAGAAAGTTGTTCCCCCAGTCTCAAGAAAAACTGAGGAAGCACCATGTAGGCGGTAACAAAAAATAGAGCCGCCCAATGCCGTAGGGTAGGAGTAAGCGGAGATTGCCCCTCCCCCGTTGTGCGGATCATCTCTTGACGCCTCCGATCTCTCGATAAACTGTCATGTCTTTCACAACAACGCCCTGAGGAGCGAAAACTTCCGTCAACTTCCGCCTTATAATTTCGATATTCTTAGTAGGACCAGAGCAATTTAAAACCTTCTCTACGCAGTCGCTAACAGAATTATGGACATAACAAATGGCATAACCTGCCCCGGCCTCTTTGAGTCCTCCAGAGTCTGTAACTATTACAGTCTTACCAAAGTACAAGAATTCGGGAACCACTCTGCCAAGGGGCTCATTGTTAAAAGGACAGATGAGTATGTCAGTTTCCACGATAGCTTCCTGTACAGGAACATAACCCTTAAATGAAAGCCGGCTCAGCGTTCTAGAATCAAGTCCTTGCATTAAACTCTCAACATAGTGAAGACTTTCCTGATCCTTTGCATCGCCATATATATGAAAGCAGTATTTATCCGTTATATCCAATATTTTTTTTGCGACTTCCACAAAAAAAGCTAGGTTCTTTCTAGGTTCAAGCGCACCAACGTACGATATCACGACCCTTCCATCCTTCGGCCTTCTTGCCACGTCGTCCATTTTGATTTGGAGCATTTCAAAATCAATCGGACTGTAGTGCACGAGCGCATTCAAACCGGCATAGCGCCTTATGCAGCTTTTACTAAACTCAGAATTTGTTATCAGGCAGTCAACTGTCCCCAGTAGAAAGCGATCTAGCGCACCGAACTTGAAGTATCTATCACTACGCAAAGTAAATATAAGCCGCGATTTTATAATCCCAATTCGTTTAAGCGCAGCGACTAAATAACAGCTATCAAAACCATCCACATGGATAATCGATGGCGGAGACCTAATTAATCTCCTAGCAATGCACCAAAGCCCTCCTCTATATGACAGAGGAATGCGCTCGGGGAAAGATAAGTATTTAGTAAGGCCAAGTTTCGCTGCTTCACGCGCGAAAAGCGAGTCCGCAAAAGGGTGAATTATTTCAAAATCAACATCACTTCTGGATAAAAAAAGACAGCGCTGAAGTAATGCATGCTGTCCACCATAGACCTGGGCTTTAGGCTCTATAAATGTGACCTTTATATTTTTCATCGCACACTCCAACAAAACCTAAATCTCAGATACATTTAGCACCATAGCATGTTAGGCAGATAACATGACAGCAAGGATTAAGCCGGGTCGAAATTGATCGTTATAGTCTTAATTGGCAATCTAAGCACTATTTGCCCCCTCCCAATCTCGCATTAACTAACACTTAATGTCAATGCTGTTGAACACCATTCTCCAGCATAGTTCAATCTTTCTCTTTCCAAATTCTGCGTTCGCAAAAGCCAGTATTTCTTCCGAACTAGTCGCATCAGTTCCCATTTTATAAAAACCCTCGATATCACGGCGAGATTGATAAAAGAAGATCCCCTTCGCACTCGGCAAGCTGCTCAACCACCCTAGAAACGGGTTTCTCCTTGCGATTACCGGAACTCCCAGACTAGCGGCAAAGAAATAAGAGCCGCTTACTACCATGTCATCACCAGAGTGCGGCAAGAATAGTCCCCGAGAATTAATGAGGAGTTCGGCCGCAGCTTCTTCCATTAGGTACCGTGCTGTTATTTCTATTTTCTTGCCAACAGCCAATTCTTGCAACTCATTTAGATAGTCCGAATCATGACAGGGCCCAGCGATAATCAAACAAGCGTCAGGGGGAAAAATTCGTATAAGTTCTTCTATTCGCTTGTAGCGCTCGATCCTGCCAAAAACCACATAATAATTGCCGGGACGCGCCTTGCCGGCTGGAGTAAGCGATTCAAAATATAGCGGATGGGGTACATAAAATCTTCGCCGGGTTACTTCCGCGCCAGAATGGGTGACGCATACGCTAAATAACCGTTCAGAAATATCTACTAGAATCCTGGCTAGTCGTGCTGATCGTGGTCGACATGCATGCGGATAGTTATTATGCCTAATAAATATCACTTTTTTTGCAATAAAGAACCCGAAGATAATTTTCGCGAGATAAAAGCATATGCCGAGTACGCTCACTCTCCCGCGCCTATTACAAATTGAGTTATCAATCCAATTCAATATGGCGACATCATACTTCCTAAAAAAAGCAAATGGTGAGGCCACAATCTCGATCACTTTAGGTATCGGGTGAACATCACAGATTTCTGATAGCGCTCGCCGCATGGCTAACACATACGAATTATTATCAGAGTCGAATGGAAAGTATGCTATTGCCAGCTTGTTCTGCATAAGCCAAAAGATTTATGCCCACATATCGAAGGGAAAGGACTTGATAAGACCTCGTTGTATTTCTTTTAAGTCGAAATCTCCAGCCCCTCTGCCGATATCAAGGCATTCTTCCACACTCCTCCCCTTTCGCCAGACCATCCTACCAGTGCCTTCATAATAGTCGTTATACTTCAAAAGATCCTCGCCATTTCCCCAATCCAGATATATCGCCGGAACACCATATGCCTCGGCCAGAATCAGACCGTGCAAGGAGCTGGACACCACGAACTTAGCATTAATAAGCTCATGTACGAAGTGAGCCGGTCTCATACTAGGCCTCAATAGATTCTCGCTAAACGCTTTATATTTCTCAATAGGCTCATTCAAATGAGGTATTACAACATAATCTCTCTTTTGACCTATTGGAATAAATTGAGACGGAAGGAAAAGAGGAAATAACAAACCTGGATCCCCATATATCTGAGGCACGTCGATTCCCCTCTCCATCAAAAAACTACGCGTTCTTGGACCTCGTACAGACCTTACATCCAAAGACTTAAATTTATGCGATGAGATAGGAACTTTTCCATTTACCCCTGAGCCCCAAACAATATCCCCGGTTCGAGCAAAATGAAGCACAGAGCCGATAGCAGTCAGTCTCTTCCCGGGTGTAACCGTCGGCGACAGCAAGTCAAGATCTCGCGTTCCCAACATTGCTTGTACCACAACACGCGACAATTGATCGCCAACGTTAACGCCAATTTTGGGTTTCCACCAAAAAAGTGTTTGGCGTTCTCTCTTTTCCACCAAGAATTCCAGCAATCCCATTTCAATCCCTTCCTTTGTTTATCTTGACCCTGATTAACTTTATTGGAGAGCTAATCACTTGCTGCAGGTCTCTCCTAAATGCAGGCCACACGAGGTAAACTATAGCAGTAAAGATGATCATACTGACACACCCTATTGAAAGCTGAGAAAAATAACTTACTGGAGGTAGTCGCAGCATCACTAAGTACGACGCCAGAGAGGCCATTCCATAACCTACAATGGCTATGCAACTATTGGTAAACATTTTCCAAGCGGGCACATCAGTTATCTTACCAATCCAAAAGAGCGACAAAATCCATAATGCAAAAAGCCCAACCGCATAGCCGATTGCTACCCCAATAAGTCCGAAAGGAACTGTTATTAGCACCACAGTGATAACAATAGTTCTTCCGACTATTGAGTAAATTAGCTGTTGCCGGGTATGACCCTTTGCCAGGAACACCCAATAGGCGGCATACGCAGCCGCTTGGAATATACCACCAACAGAGAGAATCCTGAAGACATCGGCAGCAGCCCTCCATTTTTCTCCTAGGGCCAATACAATCAATGGATGCGAAAACGCAATTGAAAATGAAAATATAGATATCACGAGATGTAGCAATGCAGTCTGACCTCGCAATAGAAGACGGTTGAACTGCTCACTATCGTCTTGCAATCTTGACAAAACAGGAAGCGCAACAGTTGTTGACGGCGCGTTTATTTGATTTAATGGCATCATTAAAAGCTGAAATGCTCTGTTATACAAGCCAATTGCGTCAGCGCCAAGTCTATTCCCGATTATAACTTGGCCAATGTTTCTACTTGCATAACCAAGTATCTGAGACGCCATTAAACTCCATCCAAATCCCAAAAAGGGGCGAATTGAATCCTTAGTGCTATACTTTCCAGGTATCCATCGGGTTGCCGTCACCATCAACAGCAGCGCGGTCAATGATTGCGCTATTTGCTGAGCCACAAGTGCCCAGTAGCTTCCGCCTGCTAACGCAAGCCCAATTCCAAATAAAAGTCCTAAGAATTGGCTTGCCACATCTGAGAAAGATAAAGCCGAGAAATTAAGATTCCTGCTAAGCTGTGCCCTATATTGCGTCGCCATTCCATTAATAATAAATGTCGATGCAAGAATTTGGGAGATTGGCACTAGTCGCGGCTCTCCATAAAAGCGAGCCATGGCGCCGCTTGCTATATATATAGCCAACGCAAGAAGAGTACCGATTGCGGTGTTCAGCCAAAAAAGGTTATTACGTTGCCCTGAACTTACTCTCTGAGCTTGGATTGCGGCAGATGATAGGCCGAAATCCCTCAATATTTCTCCTACTCCCACTATTGTTGTGACCATCGCGAGCAAACCATAGTCTGCCGGATCCAACAACCTAGCCAAGAATACTATTCCAAGAAACTGAATCGCTATTTTTATGGCTTGACCACCCATTGTAATAGCCGCGCCGCCCAGGGCTCGCCCTGCGAGATTTTTACCCTGATTATTCACAACGAGCTCCCCGATCACCGCCGAATATACCGTAGAAGTGGATCCTACTGCTTCACTCAATTCAGGTGCCTTCCTATTAGTTGCCATCGCATTTGATATTTCTTGAAATCTTCAATATCAGACATGACGGGAGACCTGAAAAGTTAATCAGACTCAAGAACTGGCTTAAACAGAATAACTTCAACACCTTTGCCTTCAGCCACTTCACACCTCCCTATGTTAGAGCTTGATTGATTACCTTCACCTCGATAATCACCAAGTCCAATGAGCGCATGCTGGAATAGTTGGCCTTTACGTCGTAGTCGGACAGTTTAGTGCTGAGTGAGCAGGACGTATCTGATAGATCACTGCAATCCGTGCCAGTACTGATTGGCTTCATGAGGTCTTTGATAGTGAAGCGCGGAAAGAAAAGTTTGGAGCCCAGGGAACCGCGTAGGGGAAACTCATGATGGAGACTGCTGGCCTCTGCGCTCACTGAATTATTGCCCTGAATGATAGAGGCCTACTTGACTTCGGAATCTAGCGGTGCCTTTCGCCAACTAATAAGCCCCAAGTCGGGAGCGAGAAAGTCTGCGGACGCGAAGCTTCCAGCCGCGCTAGCTTTTTAAACCTGTCGAGGCTGAGGCTTATCCATCGAAGGATCGTGGGGAGTTCCGCGGAGCTTGGTGCCAATCGGGAAGCCACCCGCGGTTACGTCACTCCTACACCGTGTGAAATTGGTTAGCGGGTGCACTGGCGATGAGTTTGAACCACGCGCACTAAACTGGATTTTGAGGGCCTTAAACAGGGGGCCATGCCGCCAGGGCGCACTAGCACAGCACTGCTTGGTGAGAAGGGATGACCTGTTTCTGGAAGTGAGCTGTCATGGGATGGCTTCTTCCATAGGCCTAGCCTGTCAACACTCGAGCCTTCCTACATAAGAACACACAAGAACGCCCAAGCTTCATAATGATACGTTCGCACATGAGGAGTGTTCCATGCCATTTTAGAGCATCCCCTTCTACAAAGAGCGTATGTCCCTTGCACGAAAGTTGCGAGACGTGGTCGCTAGCGCCAGGTTCCCCGGATAACGCGATCTCAGCTCTTATTGGACTTGTACTCGTAGTAGCCGTAACTGTAGTAGCCGGTCGCGCGGCGTTCGACAGCATTGAAGATCGCGCCCTTGAGTTTGACGTTGTTTTGCTCGAAACGCTTCTTAGCCAGTGCCAGTTCCTTCTGTTGGTTCAAGCCGAATCTTGCCACCAGCAGGCTGGTGCCAGCATGGTGGGCAATGATCGCGGCGTCCGTTACCGCTAGGATCGGCGGAGTATCGATGATAACTAGATCGTACTCCTCGGTTACTCGTTGCAACAGACGAGTGAAGTTCTCGTGCATCAGCAATTCAGAGGGGTTCGGCGGCACGTCGCCACGCGCGATGAACCGCAAGTTTTCCACGCCAGGCAGTATGCGGCTGGCCTGCTCAACGGAAATGTCGCCAACCAGTACTTCCGACAGACCTGGGGACTGCGAAGCACCCAGCGCCTTATGCAGTGTGCCTTTACGCATATCCGCATCGATGATCAGCACTCGCTGCCCCGCCTGTGCGATCACCGTGGCCAGATTCGCTGACACGAATGTCTTGCCCGCGTTGGGACTGGAACCTGAGATCAACACAACATTGTTCTTCGCTTCCAGACGGGCGAAATGCAGGCTGGTCCGTAGACTCCGAATCGCTTCCACAGCAAGATCGGCCGGTTCGTTCACCGCTAGCAGATGGAGCTTGCCGTCGGCACGGAAACGACCGCGCACCGAATCATTCACCTGGACGGGGCTTACCGGAATCGAGGCATACACCGGCAATCCCAACTCCTCGATGTGCGCAGGGTCTTCGATTCCCCGATTGAGCATCTGCTTCAGCAGCACGATGCCTACGGAGAGAAAGGCTCCAAGCAGTGCACCTACGAGTATGATCAGCCCCTTGCGAGGCTTCACCGGGTCGGTCTCGTCCACTGCCGCCGGATCGACGATGCGCACGTTGCCCACCGTACCAGCGCGCGCCACATCCAGCTGTTGGGCTTGCCCCAGCAGCGCGGTGTACATCTCGTTGCTGACTTGCACGTCGCGGGTCAGCTTGAGCAACTCTTGCTGCGCTTCGGGCAACTGCTTGACCTGCCCCTGGAAGCCGGCCTTGCGTCCTTCCAGCTCGCCGATCTGGCGCAACAAGGCCTGATAGGCCGGGTGGTCGCGGGTGAACTTGCGGTCCATTTCTGCCTGCTGCATGCGCAACTGCTGGATACTGGTCTCCACGGCGACCGCCTGGTCCAGCAAGCCCTTGGTCTGCAAACTGAGATCGACCGAATTGGCCTTGGTCTGGTAGGCGCTCAACGCTTCCTGGGCTGCATCTACTTGTTTGCGGACATTGGGCAACTGTTCCTTGACGAAGGCGAGCTGCGCTGACGCTTCCGCCGAATTGCGCTCCACATTCTGGCGGACGTAGGCTTGGGCCACGTGCTGCAGGAAATTCTCAGCCAGGACGGGATCGGCGTTCTCGTAACTCAAGGCCAGGATTCCCGAATCTTTTCCAGATTCGGAAACCATGACATCGTCCTGCAAGTCAGAAATAACGTTCAATCGACGTAGCTTTGTCACATGGAAGCGGGTTCCTGGATTGGCCTTCAGTTGAGCGACTTGGATCTTTACGCCATGACCCTCTGCGGTTTCCCCCACTTTCCCTCGCAGCGCGGGTAAATCCACGTCGTCGGCGGTAAGAACGAAGCTTCCTGGTGTATCGCCTGCCGTCAGCGTGAAATCCGTGTCCAGCAGGCGGGCCGGCACCTCGAACTGGAAGATATCCAGCTTCTCGCCCCCCCAGCCGAAGCTGTTGAATCCGAGCCAAGGCTTGGCCACCGAGTCAGGATCCGCCTTCTCCGCCTTGCGCGCGAGGTAGCCCCCCAGCAACGGGAAGCGATAGGGTTCGATCTTCACGTCCAGCTTGAGTTCGTCCATGGCAGTACCGACGACGGCGCGCGAGGTGATCAGCGCGATCTCGGTCGTGGCCTCGGAACTGCCTCCCACGCCCAGGGTCTGGGTCAGGTCCGTCAACCCCGGCAGCGAGGGTATCTTGGATTCCACCTGCACCATGGCATTGGCCTGGTAAATGGGGGTCGCCAGCAAGGCATACGCCACTGCCACAACGAAGAAGAGCCCGGTAATACCGGCGATCCACCATTTGTGATCGATCAGGGTTCCCAGCAATTGCCGCAGATCGATCTCATCCGCATCGACAGCAGGGGTGGCTCGTGGATCTTGGCTCGTCATGGCAGGCGGATGGCTCGGTAGGTAAAGAGAAAGGGGGTTAAGAAAGGAGTCAAAGGTAGCGTCGCCAGCTCTCGACGCCTTCCGCCATGAGGCGGTAGACGTGCTCGAAAGCGGGGCGCTGCTGGCGGTAAGGGTCGGGAATTTCCCGATCGGATTGCCATTTGCCGAGCAAGAAGCTCTTTCCGGAAGCTTCGGGGGCCTGGTCGGCGATGGCCTTCAGGTGTTTGCGCTCCATCACCAACACGAGGTCGGCGGCCGCAAGGATGCTTGGGTCGATCTGGCGGGCGCGGTGTCCACTCGCATCGAATCCATGCTCTACCAGCAGTTCCTGCGCGGTGGGATCGATGGAACGGCCCACCAATGCTCCGAGGCCCGCCGAGGAGACCTGGATATCCCGCCCTTGCAAGGCATGCTGCATCATCGCTTCGGCCGAAGGACTGCGGCAGATGTTGCCGACGCAGACAAACAAAATGTTCTTGAACACCTATCTAAGAATCCCAGTAAGTCTGTCGCCCGTACGCCAAGGGCGGGCCCCTCTCGTGCCCCTTAGGCCGGGACACGGCGCGCAAGGATACCCCAACTGGGCAGGCCAGGCCCTCGACGGGAAAGTCCGGCCTCCTGCAATACCAAAAGATGGAACAATATCCAGGGGAAAGTGCGCGGCGTTGCAAATTCCGCGCACTTGGCAGGCCTCAATCCGCGCCGAACAGATCGCGGCTGTAAACCTTTTCCTGAACGTCCTGGAGATCCGGCGTAAGCCGATTGGCCAGGATCACGTCGGCTTCGCGCTTGAACTGCTCCAGGTCGTTGACGACCCGCGAACGGAAGAATTCCGCCTGCTTGAGCACGGGCTCGTAGACGATCACTTCCACGCCCTTGGCCTTGATGCGCTTCATGATGCCCTGGATGCTGGAGGCGCGGAAATTGTCGGAGCCCGCCTTCATGATCAGGCGATGCACCCCCACCACGCGCGGGTTGCGCTTGAGCACTTCCGCGGCGATGAAGTCCTTGCGTGTCGAGTTCGAAGAAACGATCGCCTGGATCAGGTTCTGCGGGACGTCGCTGTAGTTCGCCAACAGCTGCTTGGTGTCCTTGGGCAAGCAGTAGCCGCCGTAGCCGAAGGAAGGATTGTTGTAGTGCCCGCCTATGCGCGGATCGAGGCTGACGCCTTCGATGATCTGCCGCGTATCCAGATCGCGGCAGACCGCGTAGGTGTCCAGCTCGTTGAAGAACGAGACGCGCATGGCGAGATAGGTGTTGGCGAACAGCTTGATGGCCTCGGCCTCGGTCGATCCGGTGAACAGCACCGGCACGTCCTTGCGCAGCGCGCCTTCCTGCAACAGGCCTGCGAAGGCGCGCGCGCGCTCCGAGCGCTCGCCCACGATGATGCGGCTGGGATGCAGGTTGTCGTACAGCGCCCTGCCCTCGCGCAGGAACTCGGGCGAGAAAAGGATGTTGTCCACGCCGAACTGCTCGCGCATCTTGGCCGTGAATCCCACCGGCACCGTGGACTTGATCACCATCACGGCCGCCGGGTTGATCGCCAGCACGTCGGCGATCACCGCCTCGACCGAGCGCGTATTGAAATAGTTCGTCTGTTCGTCGTAGTCGGTCGGCGTGGCGATGACGACGAAATCGGCTCCTTCATAGGCTTCGCGCTTGTCCAGCGTTGCCTTGAGATCCAGGGAGCGGTTGCCCAGGTATTCCTGGATGTCGACGTCTTCGATGGGCGACTGCTTGCGATTGAGCAATTCGACCTTGCCTGCGTCGATGTCCAGGGCAACGACCTTGTGTCGCTGCGCCAGCAATACGGCATTGGAAAGCCCTACATATCCCGTTCCGGCAATCGCGATCTTCATTCGTGGGGGTTCCTCGTTGAGAATCGATCGGTGGCTTCAGGCACGCTACCGCCCTACGTTCGCCCGAAGGGTCACGCATGAATGCATGCCGCAACGCGCCTTGCGGCGCCCCGCGGGTTCAGCTGGCCAGGAGCTTCAGGCTTCCGGCCGACATTTGTACCGGCCGGGTCACGCCCAGCCAATGCAACAGCACCGAGACGCGCTCGCTGGCCGAACGCGCCTGGAACACCGCCTCGAACCCGGCAAAGGGCCCATCGAGCACTTTCAGGCGGGAGCCGGGCGCCCAATCGTCCCCGGTGCGGACACAGCCTTGGTCATCGCAGCGCTGGCGGATCGCTTCGGCCGCCTGCGCCGGCAGCATGGCCAACGTCATTCCGAACCGCACCAACCCGCAACACCCGATCGTGCTGCGGATGGGAGCGGTGTTGTCAGTTTCGCTATCCACGTTGACAAACAGGTAACGTGGAAAAAGGGGCACGACGCGCGTGGAATCGAGGTTGCCCGCGCGATCGCGCGCCATCGGCAACCACACTTCGTAGCCCTGGCGTTCGAGCTGCGCCATGGCCACCCGCTCCTGCCTGGGCCGGGTGAGCACGAGATGCCAGCCGCGCATCAGCGGCTCTCCCTCGGCCGTTCGGGCGACGCCCCGGTGCCGCCCACTTCGGCCATCAACATGTCGATTTCACGTTTCAGGCGCTCGTATTCATCCAGCTTGCGCCGCAGGAAATGAACGGTGATGCGGGTCTTTTCCTCGATGCCCGACGGCGTGAGCCAGTAGCGGTACTTGCGCTTGTCGGGGCTGCGCCGGAAGTTGCCGAGCTTGACGTAGCCACGATCCACCAGCGCACGCAGACAGTAATTCACCTTGCCCACGCTGATGCCAAGCTCGACGGCAGCCTCGCGTTGGGTCAATCCGGGCCGCTCCTCGATCATCCTCAACAGTCGGTGCCGCACTTCTTCGGACTGCACCTGCCGCACCTTTGTTCATCCGTTGAACAGACCTTAGCCGCTCGCGGGACGGCATTCAATCGCAGAACCCGGCCACCGACTGAACGTCAGTACGCGGTCTTCTGCCCCAGTACCCGGAGCGCCGTCAGCACGACGATCTTGAGGTCCAGCCACAGGCTCCAGCGCCGAATGTAGTCGATGTCGTACTGCACGCGCTTGCGCATTGAACGCAATTCGTGAATTTCGCCGCGCAACCCATGCACCTGCGCCCATCCGGTGATGCCGGGCTTCACGTAGTGGCGGTGCATGTAGCGATCGATGAGATGCTCGTAATGGTTGTTGTGTTGCACCGCATGCGGCCGCGGCCCGACCACCGACATGCTGCCGCCCAGTACGTTGAAGAACTGGGGAAGCTCGTCGAGGCTGGTCCGGCGCAGGAACGCGCCGAAGCGCGTGACCCGGGGATCGTTGCGCGTGGCCTGGGTCACCTTGCCGGCCGCTTCCTTGTGCACGTGCATCGAGCGGAACTTGAGCATGTGGAATTCCTTCCCGCCCAGGCCATGGCGACGCTGCCGGAACAGCACCGGCCCCGGCGAACTCAGTTTCACGCCGATGGCCAGCGCCACCAGCAACGGGGACAGCACGATCACCGCGAACGAGGCCACGATCACGTCCTCGATGCGCTTGAGGACCTGGTAATTGCTCTTCGACAGCCCTTGGCGCAGGTTGATCATCGGCACGCGACCGATTTGCTCGACGCTCGGGTTGAGCATGCCGAAGGTGCGGATGTCGGGGAGCAGCTTGACCGGGACGGGGAAGCGTTCCAGCGTCTTGAGCACGGCCTTGAGGCCACCCTCCCCCTCGGACAAGGGCATCGAGATCCAGACCTGGTCGACCTCGTGCCGGGACGCATGCAGGTAGGCTTCCAGCGTATCGAGGGTGCCCAGGCAGCGCGGCAGGTCGTCGCGCACGCCGAAGCGCGTGTCGTTCGGGGAAGCGAAGTAGCCGCTGATGCCCACCCCCAACCCGGGGCACGCCTGCAGGTAGCGATGCAGCTTCAGCACCGGCGGTCGCAGCCCCAGCACCACGACCCGCTGCTGCCCCCAACCCTGGCGGCGCAGTATGTGCAGGCGGGTTCTCACGGCGAATCGCACGGCGACCATGCCGGCGTAGCCGATCACGAAGCTGTAGGCGAGCCAGGCCCGGGAAAGGACGTTCCCCATCTGCACCAGGATCGCGTGCAGCGAAAAGGCGGCGAAGATCGCCAGCCAGCACACCGTGAGCATGGCCAGCTCGTGGGTGAAACTGCGGCTGCGCCACTGCCGGTAAAGCGGAGTGACGGCGAAACCCAGAAGTGCGTAGAGCAACAACGTCCCGATGGCCATCCGTTGCGCGGGGGACGGGACGCCCCAACCGAAGCGCAGCCACTGCGCGCAAGCCACCGCCGCGAGCACCGCCGCGACGTCGGCGATGCGAAGCCACGCACCGAAAGCCACCAGCGATCCTGGCGGACGCAGGCGAATATCACTCGTGGCAAGCTCGCGAACCGATCCTTGTAACAAAGCCATGTCCTCCAGAACGTCGTCCCCCCATCCTCGAGGGGTAGGCACAACACTCGTGGGGGTAAGTGACCAACCTACACGAAAATGTGTGTTTCAGGTCCAACTTTAACAAATTTGGGCACCCGGGCGCCTTGCCCTATTCAGGGTTACCCGGGCAAGTACGCCATCGAGCGGCAGCGACCGGCATGCGGCCGCAGTAAGATTCATCCTCCTTAACAGGCCCATTCGTGATGCAACGTCCAACCTCGCTCACCGAGGGCCCGATCGGCAGAAGCCTGCTCTCGTTCGCGCTGCCTATTCTCGCCGGCAACGTCGCCCAATCGCTGAACGGTTCAATCAATGCGGTCTGGGTAGGCCGCTATCTGGGCGAGGCCGCGCTGACCGCCACGGCCAATGCCAACAACATCCTGTTCTTCCTGATCGGCTCGGTGTTCGGCATCGGCATGGCCGCCACCATCCTGATCGGCCAGGCGATGGGCGCCAAGGACCTGGTCCAGGCGCGCCGGGTGATGGGCACCAGCGCCACGTTCTTCGTCGGGGTCTCGGTCCTGATCGCCGCATCCGGCGTCTGGCTCGCGCGCCACCTGCTGGCGGCGATGGGCACGCCGCACGAATCGCTGCCGCTCGCCGAGGCCTATCTGCGGGTGATCTTCCTGGCGGTGCCGATGCTGTACATGTTCGCATTCCTGTCCGCCGCGCTGCGCGGCGCGGGCGACTCGCGCACGCCGTTCCGGTTCCTGCTGCTCTCGGTGGTGCTGGACATCGCATTGAACCCGCTGCTGATCTTCGGGCTGGGCCCGTTCCCGAAACTGGGCATCGCGGGTGCGGCCTGGGCCACGCTGGCGGCGCAGGCGATCGCGCTCGCGGGGCTGCTGGCCTACATGCGCCATCGCGGGCATGTGTTGTGGCTGGGCCGGCGCGACGCGGCCATGTTCGCGATCGACCTGCGGATCCTGCGCGCCCTGGTCGGCAAGGGCGTCCCGATGGGGCTGCAGATGGTGCTGATCTCGCTGGCGATGATCGCGATGATGCGCATGGTCAACGGCTACGGCACCGATACCGCGGCCGCCTACGGCGCGGCCCTGCAGCTGTGGACCTACGTGCAGATGCCGGCGATGGCGATCGGAGCGGCATGCTCCTCGATGGCCGCGCAGAACGTCGGCGCGCGCCGCTGGGACCGGGTCGATGCGGCGGCGCGCAGCGGCGTGCTGTTCAACTTCCTGCTCACCGGCTCGCTGATCGTGCCGTTGATCCTGCTCGACCGCTGGACGCTGTCGCTGTTCCTGCCGGCCGGCAGCCCGGCGCTCGAGATCGCCCGGCACCTCAATCACATCGCGATCTGGTCTTTCCTGTTGTTCGGCGTGACGTTCGTGGTGTCTGGCGTGGTGCGTGCGACCGGCGCGGTGATACCGCCGCTGGTGATCCTGGCGCTGGCGCTATGGGGCATCCGGGTACCGCTGGCCGAGTTGCTGATGCCCCGGTTCGGCGCCGACGCGATCTGGTGGAGCTTCCCGGTCAGTTCGCTCTGCGCGATGCTGATGTCGCTGGCGTACTACCGCTGGGGCAGGTGGCGCAGCGCCCATATGCTGGCGCCCGCCCCGCATGCGCAGGAGGTGGCGGTACCGGCCGAGGTGCCGGCGCCACCGCCGTCGCCGGTGGCCGATGCGGCCGAAGAGAGCCGCTGATCCGCGGGGATCGCCGCGAGGGGAATGGCGACCGGGACCGCCTGCCCCGCCTGGTGGGTGGCATGGAGACTCTTCGCGGCGCACAGAAGATCGCCCTCGCCACCTGCGCAGCGCCTCCCCCGGAAACGCAGAAGGCCGCCCAAGGGCGGCCTTCCGTGCGATACGCGGGCCAAGCGCCCGGTCGCGGATTACTCGGCCTTGGCGGCCTGGCGGGCGGCCTTGGCCTGCGCAGCGGCGGCCAGGTCTTCCTTGATGCGGGCAGCCTTGCCTTCCAGGCCACGCAGGTAGTACAGCTTGCCGGCGCGCACCTTGCCGCGGCGCTTGACCTCGACCGACTCGATGGTCGGGCTGTAGGTCTGGAACACGCGCTCCACGCCGTAGCCGTGCGAGATCTTGCGCACGGTGAACGAGGAGTTCAGGCCGGCGTTCTTGGTGCCGATCACCACGCCCTCGTAGGCCTGCACGCGCTCGCGGTTACCTTCCTTGACCTTGACGTTGACCACGACGGTGTCGCCCTGGCTGAACTGCGGCAGTTCGCGGGCGATCTGGGCGGACTCGAATTCCGCGATGATGGACTTGTTCAGCTTGCTCATGGGTTACACCGATTTCGTTCGGGGTGGGTGTGTCGTTTCGACAGCGTGGACTGATGCAGTCGCCGGATTGCGCCGCACGTTTATCGTTGTGGGATCCGCTGGGCCCGGCGCGGGCCACATGGAGCCGCGCATTGTAGCCGATTTCCGCAGGCCGGCGCTAGAGGCCGCGAAACCGGGCCTCAGGCCTTGCCTCCCCCGCCCTGGCGGGCCTCGTCGAGCAGCTTGCGGTCGGCCTTGGACAGCGCCTCTTCGTCCAGCAGGTCCGGGCGTCGCTGCCAGGTCCTCAGCAACGACTGCTGCCGGCGCCAGCGCGCGATCGCGGCGTGGTTGCCCGAGCGCAGGACGTCCGGGACGTCGCCCAGCACGTGGCTGGCCGGCTGGCTGTAATGGGGACAATCCAGCAGCCCCCCGGGGCCCTCGAAGCTGTCCTGAGCGGCGGATTCAGCATCGTTCAATGCCCCTTCCTGGAGCCGGGTCACCGCATCGACGACGACGGCCGCTCCGAGCTCGCCGCCGGACAGCACGTAGTCGCCGATCGAGATTTCCTCGTCCACCTCGGCCGCGAGGAAGCGCTCGTCCACGCCCTCGTAGCGCCCGCACAGCAGGACCAGGCGCGGCAGCGCCGCCAGCTCACGGACCCTGGCCTGGGTCAGCGGCCGGCCCTGCGGGCTGAGGTAGATCACTGGCGCCGGCTGCGGATCGGCCGCCCGTACCGCGCCCAGGCAGGCGCGCAGCGGCTCGATCAACATCACCATGCCGGGGCCGCCCCCGAAGGGGCGGTCGTCCACGCGACGGTAATTGCCCTCGGCATAGTCGCGAGGATTCCAGCCGTGCAGTTCCAGCAATCCCCGCTCCTGCGCTCGCCCGACCACGCCGAACGCGGCGGACTGGGCGATGAATTCGGGGAACAGGCTGATGACGTCGATGCGCATTGGGTCGGGGGGAACTCGGGGCTTGGGAAGCATCCTTGCCTGGGCCAGGCTGTCAAGCGACCCGATGCTCCTGCAATCTGCTTTCCGTGGAAGGGCCATAGCCCCGGCAGCGGGTCGGCAAAGCCCGTCGGGACCGAAGCCCCTCCCACAACAGCATTCGGCGCGAAGCAGGCCTACCGCTCTTCCGGGGCCGGATCCCGGGGCCTGGCTTCTTCAGAACTCCGGATCCCAATCCACGACGATCCGATTGGCCTCGAAATCCACGGACTTGACGAAATCCGGCTGCACGAACGGGATCAGTCGCTCGCGCTCGCCGCGCACCACCAGCACGTCGTTCGCGCCGGTGGAGAACAGGTGCGACACCTGGCCGAGCGCGGCGCCCTCGACCGTCTGCACGTCCAGGCCTTCCAGGTCGACCCAGTAATACTCGTCGGGCTTTGGCGGCGGCAGCGCGCTGCGCGGCACGTGGATCTCGGTACCGCGCATCGCCTCGACCACGTTGCGATCGTCGATGCCGGGAAAGGTCGCCACCAGGTGCTTGCCGGTGTCGCGCCCGCGCGCGCCGGCCAGCATGGACTCCCGGCCGTCGGGTGCCCGCAGGATCCAGGGCTGGTACTTGAAGATGGCCAGCCGCGGCTCGGTCCAGGACTCGAGCTTCAGCTCGCCACGAACGCCAAAAGCGCCGACGATCCTGCCCAACAGGATGCGGCGCTCGGTATCTTTCATCGCTTCCGGCCCATGGGCCGCGCCGGTGGCGCGGCCCTCCAGGATCAGGCCGCGGCCTGGGTCTTGGTCGCTTCCTTCAGCAGGTTGCGGACCTTGTCGGTCAGCTGGGCGCCGTTGTTGACCCAGTGCTCGACGCGGGCCAGATCCAGCACGACGCGCTGCTCGGCACCCTGGGCGACCGGGTTGTAGTAACCGACGCGCTCGATGTTGCGGCCGTCGCGGGCGCTGCGCGAGTCGGTGACGATGATGTGGTAGAACGGACGCTTCTTCGCGCCGCCGCGGGTAAGACGGATCTTGACCATGGTGGTTTCTCGATGTTGCCCAGTCGCCAGGATGGCGAGGTAAGCCGGCGATTATAGCGGCCCGGCCGGGCGATTCCAAGCTACCGGAGCGGCTGCCAGGGCTGGGTGGACAAGGCCCGTTCCAGGACCGGCGGCAGGCCAAGCTCCGGGAAGGCCGACTCGCCGATCGCCCGGATCGGCTGCAACCCGCGGGAATTGCAGGCGAACGCGGCGCGGAACGCCCCGGTTTCGTCCAGGCGGACCGGGCGGACCCGCTGCGGCACGCCGAGCAGCGCCAGCCCCGCCCGGAGCAGCCGTTCCTGGGTCCCGCGCAGCGCCGGCCCCTCCGGCCAGGTGACGCCCTGCCCGTCCCACAGGCCGAGGTTCCAGACTGATCCTTCGACCAGGCAGCCCCGGGCATCGACGAACAGGGCGTCGTCGAAGCCGGCCTCCATGGCGTCGCGCCGCAACTGGAACAGCGGGAACGTGCCGACGTGCTTGACCTGCGGCAGCTCGCGCACGAACGCGACCGGGCGCACGCGCAGGGGCGCCACCGGCAGCTGCGAGGCCGGCGAGAGCGAGACGAGCACCTCCGGCGCCGCCTCGCGCAACGGTTCGCGGAAATCGAAGTCGGGCGAGAACACCGTGATGCGCAGCGACGCGTCCGCCCGGCCGAAGGCATCGAGCGCGGCCGCCAGTTCGACGCGCAGGCGCTCTTCGTCCAATCGGCTCCGGAACAACGTGGACGTGCCCTGTTGCAACCGCTGCAGGTGCAGGTCCAGGCCCCGCACCGCGCCGCCGCGCACCTGCAGCGAGGTGAAGTGCCCGTAATTGACCAGGGCCAGGGCCGCCAGCACGTCCGCGCCGGCGGGGGCGCCTCGATGGAGAACCAGATTCACAGCGGCGTCTCGGGCTGCGGCCACATGGACGGATCCATCATGCTGTCGCTTGCTCGTGGTTTGTTCTTACTGGGGGAAGCATCCCTCCCCCCCCCTTCGGGGCACCTTCTCCCGCGGGCGAGAGAAGGGAGGTGCGAGTTCTGGTGGCACTGGAGCCGCCATGGCCGCGTGCGCTGCCTCTGGCGCGGCTCGTGCATCTGGAAAGCCATAACGGATGCATGCGGAACCGCTGCGACGGACGGCCTGGCACGGCGGGAACGGCTTGCCGGGCAGCGATCGCCAGGTCGCCGTCCCTCGGGATCAGCGGAACGGCGGCAGGCCGCCGCGCCCCCCCATTCCGCCCATGGCGCCCATCATGCCCTTCATGCCGCGCATCAGGCCCTTCATACCGCCGCCAGAGAGCTTGGACATCATCTTCTCCATCTGCTGGTACTGCTTCATCAGCTTGTTGACGTCGGAAGGCTGCAGGCCGGCGCCCTTGGCGATGCGGGCGCGGCGCGAGCCGTTGAGCACGGCCGGATTGCGGCGCTCCTTCTTGGTCATCGAGTTGATGATCGCGATCATCCGCGGCACTTCCTTGCCGGTGACCTGGTCCTTGAGGTGGTCCGGGATCTTGCCGATGCCGGGCAGCTTGTCCATCAGCCCGCCGATGCCACCCATGTTCTGCATCTGCTCCAGCTGTTCCTTCATGTCGTTGAGGTCGAACTTCTTGCCCTTGGCGACCTTGGCGGCGAGCTTGGCGGCCTTTTCCTGGTCCACGCTCTGCTGGACCTGCTCGACCAGCGACAGCACGTCGCCCATGTCGAGGATGCGGCTGGCGACGCGGTCGGGATGGAACACGTCCAGCCCGTCCACCTTCTCGCCGGTACCGACGAACTTGATCGGCCGGCCGGTGATGTAGCGCACCGAGAGCGCGGCGCCGCCGCGGGCGTCGCCGTCGGTCTTGGTCAGCACCACGCCGGTCAGCGGCAGCGCCTCGCCGAACGCCTTGGCGGTGTTGGCCGCGTCCTGGCCGGTCATCGAGTCGACCACGAACAGGGTCTCTGCCGGGTTGATCGCGGCGTGCAGGGCCTTGATCTCGTCCATCATCGCCTGGTCGATGGCCAGGCGGCCGGCGGTATCGACCAGCAGCACGTCGACGAACGACTTGCGCGCGTCGGCGATCGCGGCGCGCACGATGTCGACCGGCTTCTGGTCGGCGCTGGACGGGAAGAACAGCACCCCGACCTGCTCGGCCAGGGTCTTGAGCTGCTCGATCGCGGCCGGGCGGTAGACGTCGGCCGACACCACCATGACCTTCTTCTTGCGCTTTTCCTTCAGGTGCTTGGCGAGCTTGCCGACCGTGGTGGTCTTGCCGGCGCCCTGCAGGCCGGCCATCAGGATGATGGCCGGGGCAGGCACGTTCAGGTTCAGGTCGCTGGCGGCGGCGCCCATCACCGCGGTCAGCTCGTCGCGCACGACCTTGATCAGGGCCTGGCCCGGGGTCAGCGACTTGAGCACTTCCTGGCCGACCGCGCGGACCTTGATCCGCTCGACCAGGGCCTGCACCACCGGCAGGGCCACGTCGGCCTCGAGCAGGGCGATGCGGACCTCGCGGGTGGCCTCGCGGATGTTCTCCTCGGTCAGGCGGCCACGGCCGCGCAGGCGCTCGATGGTGCCGGAGAGACGCTGGGTGAGGGATTCGAACATGCGAAGGCGACCGCGAAGGGGAAACGGACCGCGATTATAGCGGCAGGGCGTGCCCCGCCCCTGCACCGGCGAGCCGCCTGCCGGCCCGCCCCGTGGTATGCGAAACTTCCACGATGACAATCGTTCTCATCTCCCTCGCGCTGTACCTGGTCGCCACGGCCCTGCTGGTGCGCGGCGTGGCGCGGGAAGGAGCGGCGCCCGGCAACGGCTGGCTGTTCGCCGCGCTGCCGGCGCTGGCGCTGCATGCCGGCTACCACGTGCAGGTCGCCATGCGCACCGCGGGCGGGCCGGACATGCACTTCTTCGCGGCACTGTCACTGGTCGGGCTGGGCATGGCGGCGCTGACCACGCTGGTGGGCGCACGTGGGCGGATGGCGGCGCTGGGCGTGGTGGTGTTCCCGCTGGCGGCGCTGTTGCTGGCCTGCTACCACGGCTACGGCCACGAGCCGAGCCCGGCGCTGGGCTGGCGCCTGGAAGTGCATGCCTGGCTGGCGCTGCTGGCCTACGCCACGCTCGGCATCTCGGCGCTGCTGGCGATCATGCTGTGGCTGCAGGAGCGGGCGCTGCGCCGGCGCGATTTCCACGCCTGGCTGCGGGCGCTGCCGCCGCTGACCGAGCTGGAGACGCTGCTGTTCCGCACCATCAGCGTCGGCTTCGCGTTGCTGACGCTGACCTTGGTGACGGGACTGCTGTTCGTCGAGGATTTCCTGGCCCAGCGCCTGCTCCACAAGACCGTGCTGAGCATCCTGTCGTGGCTGGTGTTCGGCGCGCTGCTGGTCGGCCGCTGGCGCAACGGCTGGCGCGGCGCCAAGGCGGTGCACTGGACGCTGACCGCAATGGCGCTGCTGGTGCTGGCGTTCTTCGGCAGCAAGTTCGTGATCGAACTGGTGCTGGGCGCTCCGGCGGGCTGAGGCCCGCCCCGGCTCATCCGCCGGCGCGCGCGCGGTCGAGCGCGGCCACCACCTCGTCCCAGCCCGCGTCGCGCCCGGGCACGCCGAACCGGTACTCGATGCGGTGCAGGTAGTCCTGGCCGGGGCGCAGGATGGTGTCGGGGAAACCGGCGTGGTTGGGCGCGTCCGGGAACTGCTGCGGCTCCAGGCACAACCCACGGCCGAGTTCGGGATGGCTGTGGTCGAGCATCTGCCCTTCGTACAGCTGTACCGCCGGCATCGGGCTGGTGAGCCGCATCGCGACGCCGCTGTGCGGCGAATACAGCTCGGCGGTGCAGGCGGCGTGTGCGGGGTCGAGCACGAGGCAGTGGTCGTAGCCCTTGCCCCGCGCGAGTTGCGGGTCGCCCGCGATCCGCTTCGCGTCGAGCGTGCCCGGGACGCGGAAATCGAACGGCGTGCCGTGCACGTCGGCGATCTGGCCGGTCGGGATCAGCGCGGCATCCACCGGCAGGTAATGGCCGGCCGGTATGCGCAGCACCTGCGCGGCCACCGGCACGAGCCTGTCCCCGGCCAGGTTGAAATAAGGATGGTGGGTCAGGTTGACCGGCGTGGGGGCATCGGTACGGGCGCGATAGCACAGCTCCAGGCAGTGGCCGCGCAACCGGAACTCGGCGCTGACCTCGAGCGTGCCCGGGTAGCCCTCCTCGCCCGCCGGCGACACCCGCGCCAGGAGCACGCGCTCGCGCGACCGTTCGCGCACCTCCCACAACCGGTGGCCGAAACCGCGGACGCCGCCATGCAGGTGGTTGGGGCCTTCGTTGCGGCTCAGCTGGTGCTCGACGCCATCCAGCACGAAGCGGCCGTTGGCGATGCGGTTGCCGAAGCGGCCGACCAGGATGCCGAGGCTGTCATGGTCGGCCAGGTAGGCAGGCAGGTCCGCCAGCCCGAGCACCACGTCCACGTGGCCATCGCCCGCGGGCACTTCCAGCCGGCGCAGGATGCCGCCGTAGGTCAGCACTTCGGCGCGCAGGCCGTGGTCGTTCTCCAGCGCGATCGCGTGGACGTCGGTGCCGTCCGGCATGGTTCCGAATGGGCGTTGCATGGTGTCCGGCGGATTCCTGTTGGCAGCCGCGCAGCATAGCCAGCACGTCGCCCGCCGAACCATGCCAATGCGCATATCCCGCAACGGCGAAAGCGCATCGCGAGGCGGCCCGCCGGGCGGCCGCTTCCGGGCGAAACCATTGCGCATTGCATCATTGCAATACGCATATGCGTATTCCGATTTAAATCATTAGTCGGTTATCTGGCGCTCCACTATTCTCCGTCCGCCGTCGAAGGGCGGCCATGGCAACGGCAATGCAAACCGGCAGTCCAGATGCGCGGAAGACGCCATGGACACAAGACCGGCCCTCCGGATGCCGTGCGACCGGCGCTCCGCGCCGCTCCAAGCAGCACAGCGGCGCAAGCAGGCGCGCCCCTGGCATCAATGTGACTCTGGGAGGGGTTTTACGCGATGAACTTCGTGAACACCAAGCGGCGCATGCCGCGTTTGATCGTGGCCGCCCTGCCGGCGGCCCTCGCCCTGGCGCTTTCGCCGGCCGCATTCGCCCAGCAGGCCGGCACGCCCGCCGGCGGCGAGCGATGCGCCGACGCCAGTGCCGGCGATCCGTCCTGCAAGGCGGGCGATGCGCAACAACTGGATACGGTGGAGGTGCGCGGCGTGCGCGGCAGCATCGCCAGCGCGATCACGCTCAAGCAGAACAGCCTGCAGATCACCGACTCGATCGTCGCCGAGGACATCGGCAAGCTGCCCGACAACAGCGTCGCGGCGGCATTGCAGCGCGTGACCGGCGTCCAGGTGGCGCGCGGCGCCGGCGAGGTCGGCACGGTGCTGGTACGCGGCCTGCCCGACGTGGTGACCACGATCAACGGCCGCAACGTGTTCACCACCACCGGCCGCAGCATGGCGCTGGCGGACATCCCGGCCGACCTGCTGCAGCGCGTGGACGTGTACAAGACCAGCGGCGCGGACAATATCGAGGGCGGCATCGGCGGCTTGATCGACGTGCGCCTGCGCCGGCCGTTCGATTTCGACGACGACTGGACCCTGGCCGGCAGCGCGCGCGCGATCTACAGCCGCAACTCCGGCGAGGCCGACCCCAACGGCAGCCTGACCGCGAACAGGATCTGGAACACCGACGCCGGCAAGTTCGGCGTGATGGCGAGCGTGTCCTACCAGTCGCAGCGCTACCAGGAGAGCAATACGTTCGACGGCATCTACACGCTGAAGGACAATCCGCTCGGCACCGGCGACCAGATCTACATCCCCGACACGATCGGCTCGATCTACACGCTCGGCGACCGCGACCGCCGCTCGGCCAACCTGACCTTCCAGTGGGCGCCTAACGAGAACACCGAGCTGTACTTCGAGAACTTCTACGTCGGCTACCGCAACGACAACCAGGTCAACTTCTGGATCCCGCTGCCGACCCTGGTCAACTCCGGCAACGTGGTCAGCCTGACCACCAAGCCGGGCACCAACGTCGCGCAGAGCATCACCGCGCGCGACCTGTTCACGCTGACCAGCAACCAAGCCTACGCCAACAGCTCGGACACCTACCAGAGCGCGATCGGCGGCAGCTGGCAGGGCGAGCGGATCAAGCTCTCCACCGACCTGGCCTATACGTACAGCAAGGCCGACAACCGCAACTTCATCCTCGACACCGCGTTCATCGCGCCGCTGATGACGATGTCGTTCGACAACGGCGGCGCCTCCAACGCCGTGGTGACGAACTACGACGGCAGCGCCTTCGACGTCAACGACTCGTCCAAGTACTGGCTGCACCAGTACTACGACGGCTGGAGCCGCCAGGTCGGCAAGGACTGGTCGTGGAAGGGCGATGCCAACATCCGGGTGGATGCCGGCCCGCTCACCTTCATCGACGTGGGCTTCCGCGCCAGCCGCCGCGAGGCGGAGAACGTCGCCGCCGACACCGGCGGGCGCACCAACATCAGCGGCACCACCGTGTTCGTCGACGATTTCGACGGGCTGGCCTCGCTGACGCCCAGCAACTTCCTCAACGGCAACCGCAACACCTCGACCAACCAGTGGATGGTGGCCGACCGCGGCTACCTGCTGGCCAACGCCGCGGCGATCCGCGCGGCGATGGGCTACGACCCGGCCGACCCCGCGGCCAACCCCACGCTGTACTTCAACGACAAGGAAGACACCTACGCCGCCTACCTGCAGGGCCGCTACTCGCTGCACATCGGCGACATGCCGCTGGACGGCGCGATCGGCCTGCGCGCGGTCAAGCTGGATTCCAAGCTGGCCGGCACCCAGGTGGTCGACGGCGTGCAGTCGCCGGTCAACATCGACAAGAGCAACGACCAGTTCTTGCCGAGCTTCAGCGCCAACCTGGGCATCCGCGACGACCTGCTGCTGCGCCTGTCGTACGGCAAGTCGATCACGCGCCCCTCCTTCGCCAACCTCAATCCGCAGCTGACGCTGTTCCAGCCGACCGCCACGGTGGCGGCCAACGGCAGCGGCGGCAACCCGGACCTGGACCCGGTCAAGTCGGAGAACATCGACCTGTCGCTGGAGTGGTACTTCCAGCCGAGCTCGCTGCTGTCGCTGGCCGCGTTCCATCGCAGCATCGACGGCTACATCCAGACCTACGCCAGCGACGAGACCATCGACGGGGTGACCTACTCGGTCAGCCGTCCGCGCAACACCGGCCACGGCACGCTCAAGGGCGTGGAAGTCGCCTATACCCAGTTCTACGACTTCCTGCCCGGCTGGCTGTCCGGGTTCGGCACGCAGCTCAACGCGACCTTCATCGATGCGGCCACGCAATCGCCGACCGGGGAGATGCAGGACCTGGTCAACGTCTCCAAACGCGCCTACAACGCGGTACTGATCTACCAGAAGGGCGCGTTCTCCAGCCGCCTGGCCTACAACTGGCGCAGCAAGTACGCGCTCAGCTACACCGCCAGCGGCGACCAGCCGCAGTCGATCTACGTCGCGCCGGTCGATTCGCTCGACTTCGCGATGAGCTACGACCTCGACAGCAGCATGACGATCTCGGTCGAGGCGACCAACCTGCTCGACACGGTCACCCGCAACTACTTCGGCAACCAGTCCCTGTTCCCGCGCGATGTCGGCGTGATGGAACGCACGTTCTCGGTCGGCCTGCGTTTCCGCTTCTGAAGCCGCTGCAACCGTCGCCGGCGCGATGCCGGCGGCGGACACCCCATTCCCCGCACCATGCTCGCCGTTCATCGCCCAGGAGAGAGGGTCCGACGCAATGAAGAGTGCATTACCGGCGCATCCGCGCCTTCCGCGGGCCGTGCTGCCCGCGGCGCTGGCCGTCGCTCTGGCCGCTTCCATTACCGCCGTGCATGCCCAGCAGGCCACCGTCTCCGGCACGGATACGCGCATCTGCCCCAGCACCGAAGATCCGCAGGCACCCTGCCCGGCTACGCCCGCGCACGACGCGGTGGAGCTGGACAAGGTGGAGGTGCGCGGCGTGCGCGGCAGCCTGATCAGCGCACAGGCGATCAAGCAGAGCACCCGCCAGGTGGTGGATGCCATCGTCGCCGAGGACATCGGCAAGTTCCCGGACAACAACGTGGTGGAAGCGCTGCAGCGCGTCACCGGCGTGCAGACCACCGGCCGCGGCGGCGGCGAGGTGGCTACGGTCACCATCCGCGGCCTGGGCGATGCGTCCACCACGATCAACGGCCGGCAGATGTTCACCTCGACCGGCCGCTCGGTGGCGCTGGCCGACATCCCGGCCACGCTGCTGTCGGAAGTCACCGTCTACAAGACCCGTTCGGCCGATCTGGTCGAGGGCGGCATCGCCGGCCAGATCGACGTGCGCACGCATCGTCCGTTCGACTTTGACGGCGCCAAGGTGTCGATCGCCACGCGCGGTATCTACGCCACCAACACCGAGAAGACCGACCCGAATCTCAGCGCGCTGTTCAGCGACCGCTGGAACACCGACGCCGGCGAGTTCGGTGCGCTGCTCAACGTGTCGTGGGCCAAGACCCACTACCGCGACGAGAACATCTGGAACGGCTCGTCCGATCCGTACTACGCCAGCAATTACCAGCGCATTCCGGAGTTCAATGCCGATGGCAGCGTGATCGTCGATCGCGGCACGCCGGTGTCTACCGCGGCCGGCTCGACCTTGAACGTGGGCGGCACGCCGACCGAATACGTGCTGCTGCGCGATGCGATGGGCGGCTGGAACCGGTTCGGCGTGCGCGAGCGCCCGGCCGCCAATCTGGCGCTGCAATGGCGTCCGAATGACTGGTCCGAGTATTACTTCGAGACGTTCTACAACGGCTATCGCAATACCGACTCCAATTCGCTGCTGTTCGCCTTCGTCAACAATCCGGACCGCTACCAGGATTCGGTGCTGTATCCGGGCACCAACGTGGTGAAGGAGAACTACGTCAACAACCCGTACATCTTCTCCAGCACGCAGGCGCGCACCGGCAAGACCGATACCTTCCACTACGCGCTGGGCGGCAAGTGGCAGTTCACCGACCGCTTCAAGGTGAACTCGGAAGTCGTGTACCAGACCTCCAAGTACGAGTGGTTCAACCAAATCCAGGACATGGGCAGCGTGCGCTACCGGCTGGCGGTGGATTTCAACCGCAATGGATCGGGCACGCCGTCGCTGGTGTTCCCGGACAACCCGGCCACCGCCATCGACGAGAGCGACCTGACCAATCCGCAGGGCTGGAACCTGGCTTGGTACTTCGACCAGCACGGCGTGGACAAGGGCGATGCGCTGACCTGGCAGACCGACGCGGAGTACCAGTTCGACAGCGGCTTCTTCGAGAACCTGAAGTTCGGCTTGCGCCTGGACCGGCGCACCGCCACCTCGCAGGCCGGCGATCGTTCGGCCGACTGCTTTGCGGTCGCCAGCTGCGCGGCGAGCGCGGCGGTATCCGAGCATCCCGATCTGTATCGCAGCACGCCATTCGATTTCTACAAGGGCGATGCAGTCTTCCCGCGCAAGTGGATCGTCGCCGATTACGACTACCTGCTCTCGCATCCGGACGAAATGCGCGCCCTGTACGGATTTTCCTCCGGCATGCCGGCGTACGATCCGGCGCGCTACTTCGACATCGAGGAACGCACCTATGCCGGCTACCTGCAGACCGACTTCAGCCAGGACCTGCCGATCGGCACGCTCGACGGCCAGGTCGGCGCACGCGTGGTGCGCACCGAGACCGAACTCGGTTACAACACGCTGGTGACGGACTGGCAGGCGAGCAATCTGAGCAAATCGCGCACCGACGTGCTGCCCAGCGCGGTAGTGCGCTGGCGCCCCACCGATAAGCTCATGCTGCGCCTGGCCTACGGCGAGACCATCAGCCGGCCATCGTTCGGCCAGCTCAACCCGGCGATGGTGCTGACCCCGCCCTCGTCCACCAACGCCACCTTCGGCTATGCCAGCAGCGGCAATCCGAACCTCAAGCCGGTGGAAGCCAAGACCCTGGACCTGGCGCTGGAGTATTACTTCAACGAGAGCAACAGCATCTACGGCGTGGTGTTCCGGCGCGACGTGGACGGATTCATCTTCAATGCCGACCGCAGCATCCAGGTCACCGACCGCACGCCCGCGCTCAATGGCAATTACGTGCTGACCTCGCCGCAGAACGCCGGCTCGGGCCAGCTGGACGGCGTGGAGCTGGGCTTCCAGTATTTCCTCGGCGACACGCTGCCCGACTGGCTGCGCGGTTTCGGCATCCAGGGCAGCTATACCTGGATCGATGCCGATTCCAAGGACCCGGTCTACGACGAGAGCGACACCACCAAGTTGCTCGGCTACAAGACCAACCCGGTGGTGGGTGTATCGAAGTGGTCCTACAGCGCGGTGCTGATGTACGAACGCGGCAAGTTCAGCGCGCGCCTGTCGTACGTGGACCGCGACAAGTTCCTGACCGGGTACAACTACTGCTGCTCGATGCCGACCCAGGTCTGGTCGCATGGCGAGTCCTCGATGGACTTCCAGCTCAGCTACCAGGTGACGCCGCAGATGATGCTGACCTTCGACGCCACCAACATCACCGGGGAGAAGTACCAGGACTACTACGGCAATCCGACACTGTTCAATCTCGGCACCAATCTCTACAGCCGCACCTATGCGGTGGGCCTGCGTTACCAGTTCTGACCGGGTGCGGCGCCCCCGGGAGCCGCTTCCAGTCGTTTTTCATCCACGGCGGGCCGGAACCCGCCCACGCATCCACAGGAGACTTGCCCATGCGCCTTCCTGGCCTGAAACCTCTTCGCACACCACGCCGGCTGTCGCTGCTGCTGGGCGCCCTGGCGCTGGCCAGCGGCCTGGCCTCGGCCGCGGACGTCGGCGTACAGGGCACCTTGCGTGCCGACCAACCGGGCCCGCAGGTTTCGCGCAATATCTTCGGCCAGTTCGCCGAGCACCTGGGCACCGGCATCTACGGCGGCATCTGGGTTGGCCCGGATTCGAAGATCCCCAATACCCATGGCTACCGCAACGACGTGGTGGCCGCGCTGAAGGCGATCGCGGTGCCGAACGTGCGCTGGCCGGGCGGCTGCTTCGCCGACGAATACCACTGGCGCGATGGTGTCGGCCCGCGCGACAAGCGCCCGACCAGCGTCAACACCCACTGGGGTGGCGTGGAGGAACCCAACAGCTTCGGCACCCATGAATTCATGGAGTTCACCGAGCTGCTCGGCACCCAGGCCTACGTGGCCGGCAACGTCGGCGACGCCTCGCCCGACGAAATGGCCCAGTGGGTGGAATACATGACCGCGCCGACCCGTTCGACCCTGGCCAACGAGCGCCGCGCGAACGGGCGCGACCAGCCGTGGAAGGTGCCGTACTTCGGCGTCGGCAACGAGCTGTGGGGCTGCGGCGGCAACATGCGCGCCGAGTACGCCGCCGACGTCTACCGCCGCTACCAGACCTTCATCAAGGCTCCGGCCGACCAGAAGATCCTCAAGATCGCGCCCGGCGCCAACAACGACGACTATCACTGGACCGAAGTGATGATGCGCGAGGCCGGCAAGATGATGGACGGCCTCAGCCTGCACTACTACACCGTGCCCGGCGGCTGGCCGCCGAGGGCGTCCTCGACCGAGTTCGACGAGACGGCCTGGATCCAGACGCTGCAGCAGGCGCTGCGCATGGAGGAACTGGTCAGCAAGCACGGCGCGATCATGGACAAGTACGACCCCGACAAGAAGGTCGCGATGGTGGTCGACGAGTGGGGCACCTGGTACGCGCCGCTGCCCGGCAGCAATCCCGGCTTCCTGCAGCAGCAGAACACGCTGCGCGACGCGCTGGTGGCCTCGCTGACGCTGGACGTGTTCGTGAAGCATGCCGACCGCGTGCGCATGGCCAACATCGCGCAGATGGTCAACGTGCTGCAGGCGATGATCCTGACCGACGGCTCGAAGATGGTGCTGACCCCGACCTACCACGTGTTCGCGATGTACAAGCCCTACCAGGACGCGACCGCGCTGCCGCTGCAGATCCAGTCGCCCGAGTACCGCCATGCCGATTTCACCGTGCCGGCCGTGCACGGCTCGGCGGTCAAGGCCAAGGACGGGCACGTCTACGTCGCGTTGACCAACCTCGACCCGAACCGCGCCGCACAGGTGAAGGTCAAGGTGGAAGGCGATGCGCAGGCGCGCGGCGTGAGCGGGCAGATCCTGACCGCCCCGGCGATCACCTCGCTCAACACCTACGACAAGCCCGACGCGGTGAAGCCGCAGGCGTTCAACAGCGCCAAGCTGGGTGGCGGCACGCTGCAGGTGGAACTGCCGGCCAAGTCGATCGTGATGTTGAAATTGCAGTGAACTCTTCGCCCGGGCATCGCCGCACGCGATGCCCGGGCGTTCGCCTCTTCCGCATGCGTGCGGGAGAGGCGGCCGCGCGCCATGCCATGGGCCCCTTCTTCGAGCCAGCGCGCTTCATGGGAGCGGCACAAGCGCGGGACCTTTCCGCGAGGCGCGATCTGCCCCGCGCCTGCCATTCCGCAATCCTGTCGCCGTCTCCGCCGAAGACGGGAAACCGGCGACTCGGAACGGGAATGGATCTGCACGCTTCATTGCGGGATCGGCTTCGGCCGCGAGGCGCTTTACCGGCAAGGCCCGATCGCGGCTGAAGCCGCTCCCATAGCACTCGCCCCGCAATGGAATCAGCCCGGAGCGCGGCGCCGTCGCTTCGGCGATTCCCCGGGTTGCCCGAAGCGCGTCGCATGGTGCGCCAGCCCGTCCGCCGCGGATGCGTCGCTGGCCAGCTCGTCGAGGATCGGGCAATCCGGACTGCGGTCGTGGTGGCAACTGTCCGCCAACCGCTGCAGCACCGCGATCATCCGCTCGATCTCCGCCGCCTTCTCCCGCAACCGCGCGATGTGCGCCAGCGTCAACGCATGCACGTCGGCACTGGCGCGGTCGCGGTCGCTCCACAGCGACAGCAGTTCGCCGATCTGCTCCACGTCGAAGCCCAGGTCGCGCGCATGGCGCACGAAGCGCAAGCGGTGCACGTCGCTGTCGGAGTAGTCGCGGTATCCGGACGCCGAGCGCGCGACCGCCGGGATCAGGCCGGATTGTTCGTAGTAGCGGATCATCTTCGCCGACACGCCGGAGCGCTGTGCGGCCTCGCCGATGTTCATCGTCCATCCCTCCTCAGGTCGCAGGTGCCAGCGGCAGCGCCGCGCGGAAGCGTCGCAGCCGCAACGCGTTGCCGACCACGAACACGCTCGACAGGGCCATCGCGCCGGCCGCGATCATCGGCGAAAGCAGCATGCCGTTGAACGGGTACAGCGCGCCGGCCGCCACCGGGACCAGCGCGACGTTGTAGCCGAACGCCCAGAACAGGTTCTGGTGGATGTTGCGCAACGTCGCGCGCGAGATCGCGATCGCGTTGACCACGCCGCGCAGGTCGCCGGACATCAGCACCACGTCGGCCGATTCCACGGCGATGTCGGTGCCGGTGCCGATCGCGATGCCGACATCGGCCCGGGCCAGCGCAGGCGCATCGTTGATGCCGTCGCCGACGTAGGCGATGCGGCGGACGCCCTCGCCCAATTGCTCCAGCGCCTCCACCTTGCCCTCGGGCAACACCTCGGCGCGCACCTCGTCGATGCCCAGCGAGCGCGCCACGGCTTCGGCGGTGGCGCGCTGGTCGCCGCTGACCATCGCCACCCGCAGGCCGAGCCGGTGCAGCGCGGCGATCGCCTCGGGCGTGCCGGGCTTGATCGGGTCGGCGACCGCCAGCAACGCGGCCACGCGCCCGTCCACGGCCGCGAACAGCGGCGTGCGCCCCTGCGCGCCCAGCGCCTGCAGTTCCTCGGCGAACGGCCCGATGTCCAGCCCGAGCCGCCGCATGTAGCGGTCCGCGCCGACCTCGACGCGCCGGCCCTGGACCTGCGCACGCACGCCATGGCCCGGCTCGGCGGCGAAATCCCTTGCCGCCGGCAGCGCCAGGCCGCGCTCGCGGGCGGCCGCCACGAGGGCATGGGCGACCGGATGCTCCGAGCCGGCCTCGACCGCGGCGACCAGCGCCAGTACCTCGTCCGCGTCGAATCCCGCCGCCACCCGCACGTCGGTGAGCGCCGGCTTGCCGCGCGTCAGCGTGCCGGTCTTGTCGAGCGCGACCACCTGCACGCCGCGCAGCGCCTGCAAGGCATCGCCACGGCGGAACAGCACGCCCAGTTCGGCGGCGCGCCCGGTCCCGACCATGATCGAGACCGGCGTCGCCAGCCCCATCGCGCACGGGCAGGCGATGATCAGCACGGCCACCGCGTTGACCAGCGCCAGCCCGAGCGAAGGCGAAGGCCCGAACGCCAGCCACGCCAGGAACGTCAGCAGCGCGGCCAGCATCACCGCCGGCACGAACCAGCCGGTCACGCGGTCCACCTGCGCCTGGATCGCCAGCTTGGCGCCCTGCGCCTGCTCGACCATGCGCACGATCTGCGCCAGCACCGTGTCGGCGCCGACGCCGGTCGCGCGCACGCGCAGCGCGCCGTGGCCGTTGACGGTGCCGCCGACCACGCGCGCGCCGGCCTGCTTGGCGACCGGCACCGGTTCGCCGCTGAGCATCGATTCGTCGACGTACGATTCGCCATCGACTACCTCGCCGTCGACCGGCACGCGCTCGCCGGGGCGCACCTGTACTTCGTCGCCTGCCTTTACCTGCGCCAGCGGCAACTCCACGAAGTCAGCGTCGCGCCATACCCGCGCCGTGCGCGGCTGCAGGCCGACCAGGCGGCGGATCGCGTCGGAGGTCCGCCCGCGCGCCCGCGCCTCCAGCCAGCGCCCGAGCAGCACCAGCGTCACGATCACCGCCGCCGCCTCGAAGTAGACGTGGTCGGTGCCGGAGGGCAGCACGCCCGGCGCGAACGTCGCCACGGTCGAGTACGCCCATGCCGCGCCGGCGCCGACCGTGACCAGGGCGTTCATGTCGGGCGCGCGATGCCGGAGCGAAGCGATGCCACGCCGGAAGAAACGCAGCCCCGGCCAGGCCAGCACCAGGGTGGCGAGCGCGAACTGCAACAGCCGCAGCGGCTGTTGGCCGATGGTCTGCAACTGCCAGTGGTGGAGCGCCGGCACCAGGTGGCCGCCCATCTCCAGCACCACCAGCGGCAAGGCGAGCAGCGCGGCAGCCTGCAACGATCGCCGGAGGCCGTCGATCTCGCGCTCGCGCGCCTGCGCCTCGCGGTCCTGCCGCGGATCGGCGGCATCGAGGCGATGCGCGGAATAGCCGGCGTCGGCGACGGCGGCTTCCAGGTCTTCCGGCGTGGCCAGGCCCTCGCGCAGGCGCACCCGCGCACGCCCGGTGGCCAGGTTCACCGAAGCCGACTCGACGCCGGGCACGCTCTTCAACGCCTTCTCCACGTGCGCCACGCACGAGGCACAGGTCATGCCTTGCACGCCCAACTCCAGCTCGCGCAGCGGCACCTCGTAGCCCGCGTCCTCGACCGCGGCCACCACCGCGCCGGGGTCCGGCGCGCCGGCGAAGCGCACGTCGGCCCGGCCGGTGGCCAGGTTCACCTGCACCGCCTGCACCCCGGGCACGCGAGCGATCGCCTTCTCGACATGGCCGACGCACGATGCGCAGGTCATGCCGGCCACCGGGAGCTGCAATTCGCTGGACGTGGCGCGCCTGCGCGCCGGGCTGGATGTGGTCATCTCCGCTGCCTCGATCTCGGGATGGCGCCATCTTGAACCTTCCCACGATGGGAAGGTCAACCCGTCCCCAGCGCTTGACCTTGCTACCGTGGGAAGGTCTAGCCTGGCGGCTTCCCAGAGGACGCTTTCCACGATGATCGCCTACACCATCGAGAACATGACCTGCGGCGGCTGCGTCCGCCACGTCACCCGCGCCGTGCAGGCGGTGGCGCCGGAAGCCAAGGTCGAGGCCGACCTGCCCAGCCACACGGTGCGCATCGAGACCTCGGCGGACGAGGCCGCCATCCGGCGCGCGCTCGCCGACGCCGGCTATCCGCCGAAGTAGATCGGCACCGGCACCAGCGCCGGGCGCGCCGTCACCGCCGCGTCATATCCCGGCAATAGCCTGCCCGGCACGCTGGGGAGGTGCGGGGTCGTATGGCGGAGGGACAGGCAAAGCGGAGCTGGGCGGGCCTGTTCGTCGAGCACCGCCCGACGCTGCACGGGTTCTTCGCGCGGCGCGGCGCCCACGAAGAGGCCGAGGACATGGTGCAGGAGACCTATCTGCGCTTGCTGCGCGCGCACCAGTCCCAGGGCGAGGCCATCGCCAATCCCGAGGCCTACCTGTACACCGTGGCGATGAACCTGGCGCGCGAACAGGCTGCGCGCCGGCGCCCCGCGCCGTTGCCGCTGGACGAACTCGAACAGCTCTCGATCGCGCTGCACGCCGGCGAGGCGGCCGACGACGTGGTCGAACGCCAGCAGCGCCAGCAACGCCTGCAGTCGCTGCTGGCCGGGCTGCCGGAGAACACCCGCGCGGTGCTGGTGATGCAGTACCGCGACGGGCTCAGCTATCGGCAGATCGCCGAGCGCATGGGCGTGTCGCCGCACATGGTCAAGAAGCACGTGGTGCGCGGGCTTTCCGCCTGCCGCCGCGCGCTCGCCGACGAGGCGGGCCACGAATGAGCAACGCGCCCGCCCAGCACCGCGCGCACGCGACGCACGAAGCCGCGCACTGGCATGCGCTGCACCGCGCCGGCGAGCTCGCGCCCGAGCAGCAGGCGCAGTTCATGGACTGGCTGGTCGCCTCGCCGCTGCACTTGCGCGAGTACCTGGCGATCCAGTGCATCGCCGGCGAACTCGGCGGCGCGCTGCGTTCGATGGACATCGACCTGGATGCGCTGCTGGCCGCCCCGCCCCACGCGCCCCGGGACAACGTCGTCGCGCTGCCGCTCGCATCGACGCCTCGCCCTGCGCCGGCCGCGGCGCGGCGCCCGCGCCTGGCGCGCGCCTTCGCCCTGGCCGCGACGCTGGCCGGCGTCGCGGTGCTGGCGCACGGCTTCTGGCCACGCGAACACGTGCACGAAACCGGCCTCGGCGCGCCGCGCGCGTTCGTGCTCGACGACGGCAGCCGCATCCATCTCGCCGGCGGCAGCGCCATTGCGGTGCGGATGGGCTGGCTGCAGCGCCGCATCGAGCTGCGCCGCGGTCAGGCCAGCTTCGAGGTGGCGCCCGGGCGGCGTCCGTTCGAGGTCCGCGCGGCAGGCCTGCGCATCGAGGACATCGGCACCACCTTCGACGTGGCGCTGCGCCAGCGGCAGGCGCAGGTGGAAGTCGCCGAAGGCCGGGTCAAGGTGTGGGACGGGCATGCGCCGTCGGCCCCGCTGCTCGCCGACCTGCGCGCCGGCCAGAGCGCGCGCATCGCCTATCGCGATCGCGCCACGCGCATCAGCGAAGAGGATCCGCAAGCCATGACCGCGTGGTGGAACGGCCGCGTGGTGTTCCGCGACGAGCCGTTGTCGGAGGTGGCCGAGCGCTTCAACCGGCTCAACCGCACGCAGCTGCGGATCCGGGACGCCGAAGCCGGGGCGCTGCGCCTGACCGGCAACCTGCGCGGCGGCGACATCGATTCGCTGCTCGCGTTCCTGCGCGACCAGCCCACCCTGGACGTACGCCGCGCCGGCGACGAGCTGCTGATCGGCCGCCGTGGCGGTGCCGCGGCCGCGCCCAAGCGCCTGTAAGAAAAAATTCATCGAAAAAACGGTGCCCGATCCTCGCCGTCGTCCCTCGTAGGTAGGCATGCGCGGACGAAACCGCGCGTCCCTACCCCCCACTCGGACACGACGATGCGCAAGACGCTGTTCCTTTCGATCGCCCTCGCCCTCCATGCCGGCACCGCATTCGCCCAGGCCACGCCCGCGGCCACGCAGGCCATCCCCGCGCAACCGCTGGACCGCGCGCTCAACACGCTTTCGCGCCAGACCGGCCTGCAGTTCGTCTACGACGCGCACGCCGCCGGCAATCCGCAGGCCGGCGCGGTCGCGCCCGGCCTGAGCGCCGAGCAGGCGCTGCAACGCCTGCTGCAGGGCACCGGCCTGCGCTACCGCTACCTCAACGCCACCACCGTGACGATCGAGGCCGAGGCGGCGGACGCTCCCGCGGCGCCGGCGCAGGACGACCGCCAAGCGCGCCCGGCCGGCACCCACGACGCCCTGCCGCAGGCCACCGAACTGGAGCGCATCGAGGTCACCGGCAGCTATGCGGGGAGCCTGAGCGAGCAGATGCGGCGCAAGCGCTACGCCGACAGCGTGGTGGACGTGATCGCCGCGGAGGACATCGGCAAGCTGCCGGCCCAGAACGTCGCCGAGGCCCTGCAGCGCGTGCCGGGCGTGTCGATCGTGCGCGACCGCGGCGAAGGCGTGTACGTGCGCGTGCGCGGCCTCGGCCCCAATTTCCAGGTCACCACGCTCGACGGGCAGACCATGGCGGTCAACGAGAACGTGCGCAACTCCGGCCAGACCGGCCGCCAGTTCCGCTACGACACGCTGCCGGCGGAACTGGTCTCGGGCCTGGACGTGATCAAGAGCCCGACCGCCGACCTCGACGAAGGCGCGATCGGCGGCATCGTCAACGTGCGCACCTTTCGCCCGCTCGACCTCGGCAGGACGCTGACCAACGTCTCCCTCGAATCCAGCCAGGCGCAGAAGGCCGACTCGCACGATCCGCGCGTGTCCGGCCTGTTCAACTGGGTCAACGCCGAAGGCACCTTCGGCCTGCTGGTCTCCGGCGCCTACGCCGAGCGCAGCCTGCGCCAGGACCGCGTCAACGAAGTGAGCTGGGACTACTACGAGAACGGCGTGCCCGGCACCAACGGGCAGGCGCACTACGCGCCCACCGGCATCCGCCCCACGCTGGAGCTGGAAGACCGCGAGCGCACCGGCGTGGCCGCCTCGCTGCAATGGCGCCCGACCCAGGCGCTGGAAATGAACCTGGACCTGTTCTATGCCCGCCAGAAGGTCAACTACGACGAGTACAGCATCGGCGTCGGCACCGACAACCTGGGCCGCATGCGCAACATCGCGGTGTCGCACGACGCCGTGACCGGCTTCGACTACAGCAACGGCCAGGTGCAGATCTCGCGCGAGACCTCCGGCATCGTCGACGACAACCGTAGCGTGCGCTTCGGCACCACCTGGTCCGGCGATGCCTGGACGCTGTCCGGCGTGGCGTTCCACTCGCAGGCGCACAGCTACGACGCCGATCCGATCCGTCGCACCCGCCTGCGCACCGGCAACACCGTCGGCATGCGCATCGACATGCCGCAGGCCGACGGCGACAACGTGCCGGATTGGGCCTTCACCAACGGCTACGACCCGACCTCGCCCGGCGCCACGCCGGGGCGCCGCCTGGAATGGCGCACCATCGACGCCGAGGACAAGGAGGACGCATTGCAGTTCGACGCCAGCCGCGCGCTCGACGGCGGCTTCCTGCGCACCGTCAAGGCCGGCGTGAAGTACCGCCAGCGTTCGCGCGACTACGACCGCGCCGACCTCATCCTCAACAGCATCGGCGGCAAGGTCTTCGATGCCAGCTACTTCACCGCGCTGCCGGTGGGCGACATGCTGTCCGGCTCCAACGGCGACTTGCCGCGCGAATGGCTGGCGCCGGTCGAATCGAAGTTCTGGGGCGACTGGCCGACCCCGGCCGCGCTGGCCAACACGCCCAACGCGGCCGACCTGCAGAACTCCTACGAAGTGAAGGAGAAGATCGCCTCGGCCTACGTGATGGCCGACTTCGGCCACGAACTGGCCGGGCGCGAACTGCGCGGCAACGCCGGCGTGCGCCTGGTACGCACCGAGCAGGCCACCGACGGCTACGCCGACCTCGACGGCAAGGCTTCGCCTGTGCACTTCGAGCGCACCTACACCGAGGCGCTGCCGTCGTTCAATGCGGCCTGGGACGTGCGCGAGGACATGGTGCTTCGCACCTCGGCGGCCAAGGTGATGACCCGCCCGGACCTGACCGACCTCTCCTCCAAGCTCACTTTCAATTCCAGCGGCGAGATCCTCACCGCCAGCGGCGGCAACCCCGCGCTGAGGCCGTTCGAGGCCTGGCAGTACGACCTCACCTGGGAGTGGTACGTCGACAAGACCACCGCGCTCACCGCCGGCGTGTTCTACAAGGACATCTCGCGCTTCATCCAGACCGAGATCTCCAACCTTACCTACCAGGGCCAGGTCTATCGCCTGTCGTCGAAGACCAACGGCGGCCATGCCAGCGTCAAGGGCGCCGAAGTGGCCTACCAGCAGGTGTTCTCCGGCCTGCCGGCGCCGCTCGACGGGCTCGGCATGCAGCTCAACTACACCTGGACCGACAGCAAGGCGCAGTACCGCGACGGCGACGACACCTTCGAGGACAAGCTGGAAGGCGTCGCCAAGAACACCTACAACGCGGTGCTGTTCTACGAGAAGGGCCCGGTGGCCGCGCGGCTGAGCTACAGCTGGAGCGACAAGATCCTCAACGCGGTCGGCACCGCCAACGTGGCCACGCTCAACACCGACGAGTTCGGCAGTCTGGACGCGAACCTGTCGTACACCGTCAACCCGTACCTGTCGGTGTTCGTCAACGCGATCAACCTGACCGGCGAGGTGCAGCGCCAGTACGTCGGCGATGGCCTGTTCGGCGGCTATACCGACTACGGCCGCACCTGGTCGGTGGGCCTGCGCGCGCGCTTCTGAGTTCCCTGCCGCCTCGCCGGGCCGCCATCGCCGCGATGGTGGCCCGGCCTGGCGCCCGTTCCGCCTCCGCTACCGGTTCCCCATGAAAAGCATCACCACGCGCCTGGCCGCCCCGCTGTTGGCTTTGGCACTGCTGTTCCCCACGCTCGCCTGCGCCGCCGCGCAGGACACCCTGGAAAAGGTCGTCGTACTCAAGCGCCACGGCGTGCGCGCCGCGATGTCCAGCCCGGAACGGCTGGAGTCGTTCTCGGCGCGGCCCTGGCCGCGCTTCGGCGTGCCTGCCGGCGAACTGACCGCGCACGGCGCCGAACTGGAACGCCGGTTCGGCGCCTACCATCGCGTCCGCTACCGGCAGCTCGGCCTGCTGCGGGGCGACGACTGCGAGCGCGTCTACTACTGGGCCAACCGCACCCAGCGCACCATCGCCTCCGCCGAGGCCATCGCGCAGACGCTCACGCCGGGCTGCCCGAATCCGGTCCACCACGTCGCCGACGGCGCATCGGACCCGATGTTCGACGGCCCGCCCGCGCTGCGCACGCCGGCCGCGCGGGCATTGATGCGCGCCGCGCTGGCCGGGCGGATCGGCGGCGATGCCGAGGCCTGGAACCGCGCCCAGCAGCCCATGGTCGACCGCTTGCAGGCGCTTCTGCTCCAATGCGAGCGCGTGCCGTGCCCGATCGGCGCCGGTGCCGGCAAGCAGCGCATCGATACCGCGCCGGCGGCCCTTCCGGAGTACGGCAAGGGCTTGCCCGAGATCGCCGGTCCCGCCGCGACCGCCTCCGGCCTCAGCGAAAGCCTGCTGATGGCCTGGGCCGATGGCGCGGACTTCGCGTCGCTCGGCTGGCAAGGCCTGGACGACATCAGCGTGGCCGAGGCCTCGCTGCCGCACCAGGCCGAGTTCGGCCTGCGCCTGCGCGCGCCGGACATCGCGCGGATGGCCAGTTCGCAGCTCGCGTCGCGGCTGGGCGCGACGCTGCTGCAGGACAGCGGATTGGCTTGGCCGTACGCCCCCATCGGCAACGGCGCCGCGTTGACGGTGGTTTCCGGCCACGACGGCACGCTCGCGTTGCTGGCGGGGCTGCTCGACCTGCATTGGCAGGTGCCGGGCTACCTGCCCGACCAGACCCCGCCGGGTGGCGCGCTGGTGTTCGAACGCTGGCGCCTGGCCGACGGAGAACGCGTGCTGCGCGTGCGCTACACCGCGCAGAGCCTGGCGCAGCTGCGCGGCAACCTGCCGCTGACGCTGCAGGCGCCGCCGCTGGAAGCCGCCGTGTTCGTGCCCGGCTGCAGCATCGCCAACGCACGGTACGACTGCCCGCTGGATCGCTTCGCGCAGCGGCTGGCCCGGCTGGTCGATCCCGATTTCGTGGTATCCGCCCCCTGAACGCCGCCGCCGGCCCCACTGCCGGCGCCCCCTTCCTTCGCCCGAACCGGAGAGCAATGCGATGCCCACGTCGAAGTGCCTGTCCCTCGTCCTCGCCGCCGTCCTGCCCGCCTGCCTGGCCGGCGCCGCGCAAGCCCAGACCCGCGCCGAGACCTCCGATCTCGACCGCTATCCGCTCGACCGCGTGCAGTTGGCCGGCTCGCACAACACCTACGACAAGAAGGACGTCTACGAGTACCTGAGCGATGCGCTGCGCGACGTGCAGATGATCGAGGTCGACGCCTGGACCAATCTCGGCAGCTGGCGCGTCTCGCACAGCAATCCGTTGGCCAACATCAACAACTGCCCCAAGGGCGGGCAGCCCGGCAACGACCGCAACCAGGACCTGCGCTCGTGCCTGGACACCATCGCCAGCTACCACCGCAACACGCCGGGGCATCCGCTGGTCCTGGTCAAGCTGGAGATGAAGAACGGCTTCGGCACCAGTACGCAGCCTGCCGACCTGGACGAGATGATCGCCAACCTGTCCGAGAACGGACTGCGCGCGCGCATCCCGGAATCGGACATCTTCACCCCGCTCAAGCTGATGTGCCGCGACAGCGCCTGCGGCAGCCGCTACGCGACGCCGGCCGAGGCGCTGGCGAACAAGCCCTGGCCGACGCTGGGCGAACTGCGCGGCAAGGTGATGTTCCTGATCGTGCCCGGCACGGTCTCCGACAGCGGCCCGCGCGACTATGCCGCGGCGCTGGCGTCCGGCAAGGCACGGCTGGCGTTCCCGATGCTGATCGTCAAGGACACCACGACCGATCCCACCGCCGGCTACTACGGCGGCAATGCCGGCTGGAACGTCGCCTACGACGTCCAGGCCGGCCGCCTGGACAGCGGCGCGATCCCCCGCTCGCTGGTGCAGAGTTGGACAGGCCGCCGCTTCCTGCTCAGCGTCAACGACGACAAGCCCGGCGGCGACGGCGCCGACGTCGCCACCGGACGCGCGCGCCTGCACCAGTTGGCCCGCGACTACCACGCCAACCTGGTGAACACCGACCAGGAGCACACCGGCATCCCGGCGTCGTTCGCGATTCCCTGAGGATCCCGGCCACGCGGCGCCGATATCGTCGTTCCGGAGCGGTTGGGCCCAGCGACCGCTTGCGACTCGTTGGCGATCGCTGGGGCCCGCCGTGCGGCGCCGTTCTCGCTGCGCACGTACATGGGCAAAGAAGTGCTTTACAGCAGTCGCATCAGAAAAGCGCCCTCGTCCGCCCTCCGGGCACCTTCTCCCGTGAACGGGAGAAGGGAGTCTCTGGTCGTTATGCAACACCCGCGCAGCCTGCCGGGGCCGAGATTCCTCCCGCAGGAAAACCCTTTCGACAGCGCTCCACCTAGCTGCAATGCAGCATTGCAATAGTGGCATAGCGCGATCGCGTTAAGTCATTGGTCGCACCGCACCCCTTCTCCTACGCTGGCCTGCGCCGGATTTCCGGCAAGCGCCTGGCGAAGACGCACGCGGCCGCACTCGCCACGCCCCCATCGCGGCCGCACACACGCCCGGGCGTGCACCGGAGACCGCATCGATGGCAGGACCGACCGCAACCACCACGGCCACCGCCCAGGCCGGCCCTGCAATGCACGCCTCCACCTATCGCCCCGCGCTGATGCTGCTGGCCTCGCTGTTCTTCATGTGGGGCTTCGTCACCGTCATCAACAACACCCTGCTGCCGCACCTGCGCAGCGTGTTCGAGCTGTCCTACCTGCAGGCCACGCTGATCGAATCGGTCTGGTTCATCGCCTACTTCTTCGCCTCGCTGCCGGCCGCCAAGCTGATCGAGCGGATCGGCTACCAGCGTGCGCTGGTGGTCGGACTGGGCATCATGGCGCTGGGCGCGCTCGGCATGATTCCGGCCGCGCGCCTGCCGTCCTACGCCATCACCCTCGTGTCGCTGTTCGTCATCGCCAGCGGCATCACCTTGCTGCAGGTCGCCGCCAATCCCTACGTCGCGGTGATCGGCACGCCCGAGACCGCCTCCTCGCGGCTCAACCTGGTGCAGGCGTTCAATTCCGCGGGCACCACGCTGGCGCCGCTGTTCGGCGGCTACCTGATCCTCGGCCGCTCGGCGTCCGGCACCCAGGTCGGCGAGGCGACGCTGACGCCGGCCGAGCGCCTGGCCGATGCGCAGTCGGTGCAGCTGCCCTACCTGATCGTCGCGGCGGTGCTGGTCGCGCTGGCGATCGTGATCGCGCGCTTCCGCCTGCCGGCGCTCGGCCAGGCGACCCAGCGCGTCACCCGCGAGGAGCGCGCCCGGCATTCGTTGTGGCGGCACCGCAACCTGGTGCTCGGCATCCCGGCGATCTTCATCTATCTCATCGCCGAGATCGGCGTCTCCAACCTCTTCATCAATTTCGTCTCGCAACCGCACATCGGCAATCTCAGCCACCAGCAGGCGTCGCACTACCTGTTCCTGCTGTGGGGCGGGATGATGGTGGGCCGCTTCGCCGGCAGCGCGTTGATGCGCAGGATCCCGGCCGAGACGGTGCTGGCGCTGTTCGCGGTCGGCGCCTTCGTCACGATGCTGGTGACGGTGTTCAGCACCGGCGCGGTGGCGATGTGGGCATTGATCGCGGTGGGGCTGTTCCACTCGATCATGTTCCCCACCGTGTTCGCGCTCGGCATCCGGGGGCTGGGCCCGCTCACCGAGGAAGGCGCCGGGCTGCTGGTCATGGCCATCGACGGCGGTGCGCTGGTGGTGGTGCAAGGCTGGCTCGCCGACACCTACGGCCTGCAGAACGCCTTCCTGCTGACCGCGGCCTGCGAACTGTACGTGCTGTTCTATGCGCTATGGGGCGCGAAAGTGACGGCCAGGACCTGACCCGGTCTCTTTGCGGGAGCGGCTTCAGCGCGATGGGCTTTACCGGTAAAGCCGATCGCAGCTGAAGCCGCCCCACGGATGCGCTGCCGCGCCTACTTGTCCAGTGCGCGCGGGTCCACTACCGGCCAGCCATCGGCGTCCCAGCGCATCGGCAGCACGTGCAGCTTGGGCAGGCCGTTGTCGCGGGCGTCGTAGGCATGGAACACGAGGTAGTCCTTGCCGTCGAAGCGGTAGGCGCTGTTATGCCCCGGCCCGGCCCAGCGCGGGCTGCCATGCAGCACTTCGGTGCCGCCGCCATGGTCCATGCGCTTGCCGTCGCGGTCGAGGTACGGGCCGCGCACGTCGCGCGAACGGCCGACCATGATCCGGTAGTCGCTCTTCAGGCCGCGGCAGCAGTGGTCCCACGAGGCGAACAGGTAGTACCAGCCATCGTGCTTGAACACGAACGGCGCCTCGATCGCGCCGGGCTCGGGCTCGGCATCGTCGGCCTGCCAGGGCCGTTCGCGCCGCGCCAGCGTGTGCCATTCCTGCGGCTCGGCCAGGTGCAGCCGGTCGGGCGCCAGCTTCGCCAGCTTCAAGCCGCCCCAGAACGAGCCGAAGGCCAGCCACGGGGTGCCATCGTCCCCTTCGACCAGGTTGGGATCGATCGCGTTCCAGGCATCGCGGTAGGGCTGCGAACGCACCACAATGCCGTGGTCGACCCACTTGAACGCCGGATCCTTGGGGTCGAGCGTGGTGTTGGTCGCCACGCCGATCGCCGAGGTGTTCTTGCCGCCGCTGGAGATCGAGTAGTACAGCGTGTAGACGCCGTCGTGGAAGGAGATGTCGGGCGCCCAGATATGGCCGTTGAAGTCCGGCACGATGCCGTAGGCCCACCCGGGAATCTTCGCGAACACCGGCGCCTCGGCCTTCCAGGTCTTCAGGTTCTTCGAGCTGTAGACGCTGATGCCGGGGCCGGTGATGAACAGGTACCAGGTCTTGCCCTGGCGGATCATCACCGGATCGTGCGCGAGCACGTCGGCCGAATACCCCTTGTGCGGCTTGGCGACCGGCGGCGCGGCCATCATGTCGCTGTTGTCGGCGGGCGCCTGCTGCGCGAACGCGGGCACGGCCAGCGATACCGCCAACGCCAGCAGGGCTCGGCGCGCCAGTCGCGCCGGCCGCGGAACCTGTTCATGCTTCGTCGCGAGCGAAGCCAGGCGGCCCGTGGCGGAGCGGAGGAAGCGCAGCGCATGAGCGATACGTGAGCATTCCGGGCACCGCACCCGGGCCACATCGCGAGCACAGCAGGATCGCGAGCGGGTTCTCACAACGCCACCTCGCGCAGCGGCCGACCGAACACCGGCATGCCCTGCGCATCCCACTGCAGCGGCTGGATGCACGTCTGCCGGTCCGGGTTCCACAGCGGATCGCCCTCGATCTCGCGGTAGTTGCGGGCGTGGTAGACCACCAGGTCGGTGGCGCCGTCCTCGGTGGTGGTGAAGCTGTTGTGGCCGGGACCGAACACCTCGCGCTCGGCGTCGGTCGCGAACACCGGCACCGGCGACTTGTGCCAGCTGGCCGGATCGAGCAGGTCGGACTCGGCGTCCGCCCACAGCAGGCCGACCGCGTAGCGCTCGTCGGTGGCGCTGGCGGAATAGCTGACGAACACCTTGCCGTTGCGGATCAGCACGGCCGGGCCTTCGTTCACGAGGAAGCCCTGCACCTCCCAGTCGAATTCCGGCTTGGTCAGCAGCACCGGCGCCCCGCCCAGCGCGGTCGGCGTCGCCAGCGGCGCCAGGTAGAGGTTGGAGTTGCCGGGGATGTCCGGGTGCTTCTGCGCCCACAAGTAGTAGCGCTGGCCCTTGTGCTCGAACGAGGTCGCGTCCAGGCAGAACGCGTCGATGCCGCTGTCGATGCGGCCGGCGAATTCCCACTCGCCCCGCATCGGGTCGGCCGAGGGATTGCGCAGCGCGTACATGCGGTGCTGGAACAGGCCGTCCTTGATCTCGCGCGAGGGCGCCGCGGCGAAGTAGACGTACCAGGCATCGTCGAAGCGATGGATTTCCGGCGCCCAGATCAGCGAACTGGCCGGGCCGCTGGCCGGCGCGCGCCACAGGGTCTTCTCCTCGGCGTCCTTCAGCCCGGCCAGCGTCGGCGCGCGGCGCAGCACGATGCGGTCGTACTCCGGCACCGAGGCGGTGAAGTGATAGTGCCCATCGTGGCGCAGCACGAACGGATCGGCGCGGTGGAGGATGAAGGGGTTGGAAAACGAAAACGTCATGTCGGGCATTCCGTGGTGGTACGTGCGTTGAAAGCGTCTTGCGCGGGGCCGGCGTCGCCGGGGGCCTCCTCGACGATCTGCTCCTTGAGCGTGCGGTAGTAGTCGTCGGTGATGCGGTACAGGAACATCAGCCCGCCCATCAGCACGTGGAACGCGCCGGGGATGATGGTGAGCATCAGCGCGATGCCGTTGAGGGTGAACGCGCTCTGCGGCTGGTCCGGCACGTAGTGGAAACCGGCCAGCAGCCAGCCGACGATCGCCCCGGCCACGCCCATGCCGGCCTTCTGGCAGAACGAGATGCCGCCGAACGCCAGCCCCGCCACGCGCTTGCCGCTGCGCGCATGGCCGTAGTCCACCGCCTCGGCGATCGCCGACCAGAACACCGGCGCGTGCAGGTCCACCACCAGGCTGACCAGGAAGTACAGGACGAACGCCAGCGCGATGTCGCCCGGCTTGACCAGCAGGTACATCGCCACGCTCAGCGCGCCCACGACCAGTTGGCTGTAGCGGAACAGCTTGACCTTGCAATAGACCTTGGTGATCCAGGTCGATACCACCATCGCCAGGATCGCCGCGACCACGCCGGTGGCCATGAACGCGGACATCAGCTTCGCGTCGCCGCCGAGGTAGTACTTGGCGTAGTAGGCGGCCACCGACCCGCGGATCACGTAGCCGATGGTGCCGACGATGCAGACCGCGCCCAGGATCAGCCATTGGTCGTTGCGCAGCAGCAGGCCCAGCTGCTCGCGCAGCGGCTTGCGCTCGACCTGGTGCTGGATGCGCTCGGTGGTGGAGAAGAAGCAGAACAGGAACAGCAGCGTGGCCAGCAGCCCCATCAGGCCCATCGCCCACTTGTAGCCGTCGGCGAGATGCCCGCCGCCCCATGCCACCGCCAGCTGCGGCACCACGATGGTGACCAGGAACGCGGCGACCTTGGCGAAGAACAGCCGGTAGCCGTTCGCCGACAGCCGTTCCTGCGGATCGGCGGTGAGCACCCCGATCAGCGAGATGTACGGGATGGTGACCGCGGTGAACACCAGCATCACCAGCAGGTAGGTGGCGTAGGCCCACACCAGCTTGAGGTTGTAGGACAGGTCCGGCGTGGTGAAGGTCAGGAACACCGAGATGCCGAACGGCACCGCCATCACCAGGAAGTACGGACGATAGCGGCCCCAGCGCGTGGTGTGGCGATCGGTGAACATGCCCATGGCCGGGTCGGCGAAGGCGTCGATCAGCCGCACCACGATGAACAGCAGCGCCACGTCCTGCGGCTTGAGGCCGAACACGTCGGTATAGAAGAACGTGATGATCAGCATCATCGACGAGATCACGACATTGACCGCCATGTCGCCGGCGCCGTAACCGAGTTTCTCGATCACGGACAGTTTTTGCGTCTGTTGCATGTGCCCTCCTCTACAAGCGCACGCGGATTCCGGGAACGCCGCGCGGCCGCCATCGCGGCGCGCGGCCGTCGTTCAGTCCAACTGCAGAACGAACCCTCCCCGCGCCGGCAATGTCAGATCCAGCGGCTTGCCCGGATCGAGCGCGATCCGGCGGCTGGAGAACCCGAGGGCATCGTCGCCGTCGGCGATCAGCGTTCCGCGCACCGGCTTGCCGCCGAGCGCGCCGAGGTCCAGCGAGAGCTTGCGCGGCGCGGCGTCGGCGTTGATGCCGGCCACGAACCAGCGGCCGCCGCCCTGGCGCGCGAACACCGCGTAGCGGCCCGGCCAGCCGCCGATGAAACGGCTGTCGTCCCACGCCGCCGGCAACGCCTTAAGGAATGCACGCACGTACTCCGGCGCCTGCGCCATGCCCTCGGGCGTTTCGGCGTAGTGCTGGATGCCGGAGACGAACAGCACCGACTCGGCCAGCTCGAACGGCGCGGTGGTGCGGCGCTGCACGCGGTCGTTGAGCTTGACCAGCGCCATCGGCGTGAAGTCCATCGGGTCGAACACGTTGCGCGCGAACGGCAGCGTCGCCGCGTGCGCCGGCACCTGGTCGGCGTTGGCCTGCTCGAAGGTGGCGAACTCCAGCCCGCGCACCGACTCCATCGTCATCAGGTTCGGCCAGGTGCGCTGCCAGCCGCGCGGCAGCGTGGCGCCGTGGAAGTTGATCTGGAAGCCGTAGGGCGCCGCGTCGCGCAGGATGTCCAGGTAGTAGGCGATCATCGAGGAACCGTCGCCGCCGAAGAAGTCGATCTTCAACCCGGCCACGCCGGCCGCCTTGAGCTGCTCGAACTGGCGGATGCGGCTGTCGTGGTCCAGCAGCAGGCCGCGCGGCGTCTGCGGCGCCTCGTTCCACGCGCCGGCGGAGTTGTACCAGACCAGGATCGCCACGCCCTTGCCGCGCGCGTAATCCACCAGCTCGCGCAGGCGCGGCATGCCGATCTGGGTGTCCCACAGCGCATCGATCAGGGTGTAGCCCCAGCCCATCGAAGCGGCGTAGTCGATGAAGCGCTTCTGCACGTCGTAGACGGTGGACGCATCGCCCAGCAACGGCCAGCTCCACGACGCCTTGCCCGGACGCGGCGCCGACGGCAGCGCGGGATCGGGCGGATCGGCCAGGTCGGTGCCGAGCGTGGAATCGGCGATGCTCGCCAGGCTGCCGACGGCGATGATCCGCCACGGCGAACGCCATGGGTAGGCCTCGATCCACGGATCGGACGCGCCGCCCGGGACCACCTCGCGCGGATCGGGAAAACCGATGCGGTACTCGCCCGGCACGTCGCCGTCGAGCAGGCGGCTGCCGGCATCGCCGCGACGCAGCGCGCCCTCGCTCAGCAGCACCCAGTCGTCGCCGGCGCGGAACAGCGCCGGGAACACCCAGCCCACGCCCAGCGGCGACGGCGTGCCGACCGGTACGTCCTGCAGGTAGTACTCCTCGTACGAAGGATTGGTCCTGGCGAAACCGGTCTGCGCCACCGACATCGGCTGCAGCCAGCCATGCGCCTGCCGCGGCAGGCGGAACGCCGCCGCATCGCGGCGCAGCGTGCGCAGTCCCGGTACCGCCTCCGGGATGCCGTAGCGGAAGGCCGCGCCATCGTTGGAGACCTGCCAGACCACGTCCAGGCGCGCGCCATCGGCCGTGCGCCAGTGGAACACGCGACGGTTGCCGCGGTAGTGGTTGTGGCGGCGCTTGCCGGACAGCAACTCGTAGTCGTCGCTGAGCGCTTCCGGCGCATCGGCCCCGGCGAACGCCAGCCCGCGCGACAGGTCGGCCTCCTCGCCCACCAATCCCAGCGGCGAAGGCGCGATCACTTCGCGGCCCTGCCGCAGCAGGCGGTAGTTCGGCCGGCCGTCGGCGTCGCGCGACATCTCCACGCGCAGTTGCCCGTCCGGGCTCTCGACCGTACCCAGCACGTCGGCGGCGAAGGCCGGCGCCGCCATGCCCAGCAGCGCCGCGACCAGCCATGCCCCGCACCGGAAGGACATCGCGCTCATGGCGCACCTCCCTGCTTGCGCTGCCGGCTGGCGAACAGGCGCTGCAGCAGGCAGAACACCAGCAGCAGCACGCCGATGGCGATGCGCGTCCACCACGAACTGAGCGTGCCGTCGAACACGATCAGGGTCTGGATCAACCCCAGGATCAGCACGCCGAACAGCGTGCCGAGCACGTAGCCGCTGCCGCCGGCCAGCAGCGTGCCGCCGATCACCACCGCGGCGATCGCGTCCAGCTCCAGCCCGAGCGCGTGCAGGCTGTAGCCGCTGAGCATGTAGAAGGTGTAGACCACGCCGGCCAGCGCCGCGCAGAAGCCGCTCAGCGCATACACCCGCACCTGGGTGGAGGCGACCGGCAGGCCCATCAGCAGCGCCGATTGCTCGTTGCCGCCGATGGCGTACACGGTGCGCCCGAACCGGGTCATCCCGGCCAGCAGCGCCCCGCCCGCCACCACGGCCAGCGCCACCACCGCCCCGACCGACAGCGACGCGCCGAAGCCCACCGGCAAGCGCAGGCCGGCGACCGCGACGTAGAAGGGATGGTCGATGTTGATCGAGTCGACGCTGATCAGCGTCGCCGCGCCGCGCGCCAGGAACATGCCCGCCAGCGTGACCACGAACGGCTGCAGCCGGTAGCGTTGGATCAGCGTGCCCATCAGCGCGCCGAAGCCGGTGCCCAGCGCCAGCACCAGCGGGATCGCCGCCAGCGGATGCCAGCCGTGGTCCTGCACCAGCGTCGCGGACAGCACCGTGGTGAAGGCGATCACCGCGCCCACCGACAGGTCGATGCCGCCGGTGAGGATCACGAAGGTCATGCCGACCGCGACGATCAGCAGGAACGCGTTGTCGATCAGCAGGTTCAGGAACACCTGCGGCGACAGGAAGCCGTCGTACAGCACCCCGCCGGTGGCCGACATCGCCACGAACAGGGCGACCGTCACCGCCAGCGACAGGTAGCGCGGATCGCGCCACAAGCGCACCAGCCCGCCCGGCGCGGCCATCATCGGGATCGCGCTCATCGTCCTTCCTCCTTCGCCGGCCGCACCGCCCAGCCGCGCACGCGCCTGCGGAACTCGGCCGACTGCAGCAGCATCACCGCGAACACCAGCACCGCCTTGACCACCAGGTTGACCTGCGGCGGCACCCCGATCGCGTAGATCGTCGAGGTCAGCGTCTGGATGATCAGCGCACCGACCAGGCTGCCGGCCAGGCTGAAGCGGCCGCCGCCGAGCAGCGTGCCGCCCAGGCTGACCGCCAGGATCGCGTCCAGTTCCAGCAATTGCCCGGCATTGTTGGCATCGGCGCTCTTGACGTTGGAGCTGACCAGCAGCCCCGCCAGGCCCGCGCTGAAGCCGCAGAACACGTACAGCGCCAGCGTGATCGCCCGCGCCCGCACGCCGGCCACGTGCGCGGCCAGCGGGTTGTGCCCGATCGCGCGCACGAACAGGCCCAGTGCACTGCGCCCGAGCAGCAGTTGCAGCGACACGAACACGCCGGCCACCACGAACAGCGAGAACGGCAGGCCGAACAGGAAGCCATTGCCGAGGAACGCATAGGGCGCGTAGTAGACGGTCAGGATCTGGCCATCGCTGATGAGCTGCGCGATGCCGCGCCCGGCCACCATCAGGATCAGCGTGGCGATGATCGGCTGCATGCCGGCCTTGACCACCAGCAAGCCGTTCCACAGCCCGCACAGCGCCGCCACCGCCAAGGCCGCGCCGATCGCTGCAGCCAGCGGCACCAGCCCTTGGCCGTCCCCGCTTCCTTGCAGCCGCGCGATGGTCCAGGCCGCCACGGTCGCGGCGATCGCCAGCACCGCACCGACCGAGATGTCCAGCCCGCGCACCGCGATCACCAGCGTCATGCCCAGCGACACCAACACCAACGGCGCGGCGCGATTGCCGATGTCCACGAGATTGCCGTACAGGTGCCCGTCGCGCCACTCCAGCGCCAGGAACCCCGGATTGAACAGGCCGTTGCCGACGAGCAGCAGCGCCAGCGTCAACAACGGCCAGAACAACGGTTGCGCCACGCAGCCCTGCAGCCACTGTCGCCAGCGCGGCATCGAGGTGGACGGGGAAGAAGACGTCATCTCGTTCATCACCTCACCACGCCCCGGTAAAAGTCGAAGCGCATGAACATGCTGTTGCTGTTGCTGTTGATTTTGCTTTTCGCCTTTGACTTATCGGGGCCCCTCCGAAGCGGCGGAGACAATGGGAAAAACCCGAAGGGCGGCGCACAAGGATGTGCGCCGTTTTCGGCCGCGACAGGATGTCGCGTCCGAAAATCCCATTGACTCCGCGGACCCGCAGCGCAGCTGCGGGCGCGCAGGCGGGGTGTGCTTTCTTTTGGTTACTTTTCTTTGCACAAGCAAAGAAAAGTGACTCGCCAAGGGCGAAAGCTTTTAGCTGTATCGCCAAAAGTCCAAAGGCAACGTCCCTGGATTCCCGCTTTCGCGGGAATGACGATAGTGGGATGGCGTGAAGCGATGAGATTGCGTGGACCGGATAGATGGCGTCAAAGACACTGGATCTTCGATCCCCGGCCATCGGGCATAGCCCGATGGCGCTCTGTGCCGCGCGAGCCTGTGGCTCGCAAGCAGCGGCCCTTCGCCCCCGCCTTCGCGGGGACGACGGTAGAGAGATGGCGCGAGATGCCAGCCCCCTCACCTCAATGCCCCGCAATCATTTCGAGCACCTGCTGCCCATCGCACCCACCCGGCAACTCCCCCACCTTGTGCCGCTCCCGCATCACCGCGATCCGGTCGCACAGCCGCGTCAACTCGTCGATCTCCGCGGAAATGAACAACACCGCCATCCCGCGCCGCGCCCGCCGCACCACCTCGCCCATGATGTCCTGCTTGGCCGCGATGTCGATGCCACGCGTCGGCTCGTCCAGGATCAACAGCGTCGGCTCGGTGGCCAGCCAGCGCGCCAGCACCACCTTCTGCTGGTTGCCGCCCGACAGCGCACCGACCGGCGTCTCGATGCCGGCGGTCTTGATGCCCAGCGCCTCCACGAAGCGCGCGGCCAGCTCGTCCTGCTTGCCGCGCGAGAGCGAACGCCGCCAGCCCATGCGCGCCTGCAGCGCCAACACGATGTTCTCGCGCACCGACAGCTCGGCGACGATGCCCTCGGTCTTGCGCTCCTCCGGGCATAGCGCCAACCCGCGCGCCACCGCGTCGCCGGGGTGGCGGAAACGCTCGCCGCGGCCGCGCACGCGCAACTCGCCGTGCTCGGCACGATCCAGCCCGAACAGCAATCGCGCCAGTTCGGTACGCCCCGAGCCGAGCAGGCCGCCCAGCCCCAGCACTTCGCCGGCACGCACGCTCAGGTCGGTCGGATGCAGCTTGCCGCGACGGCCGAGGCCCTCGGCCTCCACCACCGCCGGCGCATCCCCCGCCACCGGCGCCGCATCGTCGCGCCCTTGCGCCAGCGCGACCTCGCGCCCGACCATCGCCGCCACCAGCGCCGGCTGCGGCAGGTCGGCCGGCAGGTACTCGCCGACCAGGCGGCCGTTGCGCAGCACCGTGATGCGGTCGGACACCGCATAGACTTGGTCGAGGAAATGGGTGACGAACAGGATCGCCATGCCGCGCTCGCGCAGCCGGCCCATCACTCGGAACAGCTCGCGCACCTCGCCCTCGTCGAGGCTGGACGTGGGCTCGTCGAGGACCAGCACCCGTGCCGACACGCCCAGCGCGCGCGCGATCGCCACCATCTGCTGCACCGCCACCGGGTAGTGCGCCAGCGGCAGCTCGACGTCGATGTCCAGGTTGAGTTCGCCCAGCAACGCGCGCGCGCCCTCGCGCACCTGCTTCCAGTCGATCGCGCCGGTCCAGCGCCGGCGCGGGTAGCGGCCGGCGTAGATGTTCTCGGCCACCGACAGGTTCGGGCACAGGTTCACCTCCTGGTAGACCGTGCTGATCCCGGCGTGCTGCGCCTGCAGCGGCGTCCGCGGCGCGATCGCGCGGCCGTCCAGCTCGATGCGCCCGGCATCGGGCGCGACCACGCCGGTCAGCAGCTTGATCAGCGTGGACTTGCCCGCGCCGTTCTGCCCCATCAGCGCGTGGATCTCGCCGGCGCGCAGGCACAGGCCCACGTCCTCCAGCGCCACGGTGGCGCCGAAGCGCTTGCCGAGGCCGCTGGCCTGGAGTGCGATGGCGCTCATCTCAGTACTTGCGCTTGGGCAACTCGGCCGCGGCCTGGTCCTGGGTGAACACGCCCTCCTCGACCACCACCCGCTTCGGCACCGGCTTGCCGGCCTTCACATCGCGGATCAGCTGCGCCAGCTGCGGGCCGAACAGCGGGTTGCACTCCACCGTGGCATTGAGCTTGCCGGCCTTCATCGCCTCGAACGCGCCGTGCACGCCGTCGATGGAGACGATGCGGATGTCCTGGCCCGGCTTGAGCCCGGCTTCCTCGATCGCCTGGATCGCGCCGATCGCCATGTCGTCGTTGTGCGCGAACAGCACGTCGATCTTGTTGCCCTCGGCCTTGAGGAACGCCTCCATCACCTCCTTGCCCCTGGCACGGGTGAAATCGCCGCTTTGCGAGCGCACCACCTGGAAGCGCTTGTCCTGGTCGACGACCTCGTGGAAGCCCTTCATGCGGTCGTTGGCCGGCGCCGAGCCGACCGTGCCCTGCAGTTCCACGATGCGGATCGGGCCGGGCTTGTCCTTGCTGTCGTCGACCAGCCAGCGCGCGGCGCGGCGGCCTTCCTCGACGAAGTCCGAGCCGATGAAGGTGGCGTACAGCGAATCGTCGGAAACCTTCACCGCGCGGTCGGTCAGCACCACCGGGATGTTGGCGGCCTTGGCCTCGCGCAGCACGGTTTCCCAGCCGGACTCGACCACCGGCGAGAACGCGATCACGTCCACGCGCTGGGCGATGAACGAGCGCAGCGCCTTGATCTGGTTCTCCTGCTTCTGCTGCGCGTCGGAGAACTTCAGGCGGAACTCCGGCTCGGCCAGCGCCTGCTTCACCGAGGCGGTGTTGGCGGTGCGCCACTCGCTCTCGGCGCCGACCTGGCTGAAACCGACGGTGATCCGGCCCTCGTGCGCAGCCGAGTCGCCGCCGCGCGAACAACCACCGGCCAACACGGCCAGCGCCAGTACCGCACCCAGAACGAAACGGTTCTTCATGCTCCCTCCCTCGTTTTAGTTGGCCCGGTCGCGCGGCGCGCCCTCCAGCGCGTCGCGCGAGGCTGCCGGCGAACCCCTTCCGTTCGCCGGCGGGCGGATCAGGCCGCCGTGTAGGCGGTCTTCACCGTGGTGTAGAACTCCACCGCGTAGCGTCCCTGCTCGCGCGGACCGTAGCTGGACGCCTTGCGCCCGCCGAACGGCACGTGCGGGTCCACGCCGGCGGTCGGCAGGTTGACCATGACCATACCCACCTGCGCGTGCCGCTTGAAGTGCATGGCGTGCTTGAGCGAGGTGGTGCAGATGCCGGCGCACAGGCCGAACTCGGTGTCGTTGGCCAGCGCCAGCGCATGATCGTAATCGTCCGCGCGCAGCAGCGCCGCCACCGGCCCGAAGATTTCCTCGCGCGCGATGCGGTCGCCCGGCTTGGCCGCGAACAGCGTCGGCGCCAGGAAGTGGCCCTGGGTCTTCCATTCCACGCGCTCGCCGCCGAACAGCAGCTCGCCGCCGTCCTCGTGGCCGGCGCGGATGTAACGCAGGTCGGTGTCGAGCTGCGCGCCGCTGGCGACCGGGCCGATGTCGATGCCGGCCTGCAGCGGATCGCCAACCTTGACCTTGGCCAATCGCGCCCGGGTGCGCGCGACGAACTCGTCGTAGACCGCGCCTTCCACGATCAGCCGGCTCGAGGCGGTGCAGCGCTGGCCGGTGGAGAAGTAGGCGCCGTTGACCGCGCATTCCACCGCCTTGTCCAGGTCGGCGTCGGCCAGCACCACCAACGGGTTCTTGCCGCCCATCTCGAGCTGGATCTTCAGCCCGCGCGCGGCGGCCTGCTTGAGCAGCGCGTTGCCGGTGGGCACCGAGCCGGTGAAGGTCAGCGCGTCCAGCTTGGGATGCTCGACCAGCGCCTGGCCGACCGTGCGGCCGGCGCCGATGACCATGTTGAACACGCCTTCCGGCAAACCGGCGCGGCTGAGGATCTCGGCGATCGCCCAGGCGCAGGCCGGCACGATCTCGGCCGGCTTGAACACCACGGTGTTGCCGTAGGCCAGCGCCGGCGCGATCTTCCAGGCCGGGATCGCCAGCGGGAAGTTCCACGGCGCGATGATGCCGACCACGCCGACCGGCTCGCGGGTGATCTCCACGTCCACGCCGGGGCGGGTGGACGCCAGCTTCTCGCCGGGGATGCGCAGCGCCTCGCCGGCGAAGAACTTGAAGATCTGCCCGGCGCGCGCGGCCTCGCCGATGCTCTCCGGCAGGGTCTTGCCTTCTTCCAGCGCCAGCAGGCGGCCCAGCTCCTCCTTGCGCGCCAGGATCTCGCTGCCGACGAAGTCGAGGATGTCGGCACGCTGCTGCGGATTGCTCAGCGCCCACTTCGGCAGCGCCGCGGCGGCGGCCTCGACCGCCTGCCCGGTGAGCGCGGCGTCGAGCATGCCGTACTCGCCGACCGGAGAGGCCAGGTCGGACGGGTTCTCGTCGGCGTGGTCGCCGCTGCCGTCCACCCACTGGCCGGCGATATAGCTCTTGAAACGTTGGCTCATCGAACTCTCCTGCAATCAAGGCAAATCGGCTCCATCCCCTTCCCCCGCCCGCTCGGGAAGGCGCCCGGAGGGCGGATGGGGGCGATGCACGAAAACTCCCTCATCCGGCGCTTCGCGCCGCCTTCTGCCGCAAGCGGGAGAAGGAGCCGTTGCCTTCTTCCCGCTTGCAGAAGAAAGGAAACGTCACAGCGCGCGCACGCCGCCGAGCGCGAAGCCGGACGCCGCCGTGCCCAGCGGGTTGACCAGCGGCGCGCCCAGCTCCGGCAGGTCGATCTCGAAACGGTCGCCCGGCTGCACCTTCACCTCGTCGGCGAAGCTCAGCGTCGCGGTACCGAAGAAGTGCAGGTGCACGTCGCCCGGCCGGCGGTGCGCGGCGTACTTGAAATGGTGGTACTCGAGGTTGGCCAGCGAGTGGCACATGTTGGCCTCGCCGGTCAGGAACGGCTTTTCCCACACCACCGCGTCGCCGCGGCGGATGCGGCTGACGCCGCGCAGGTCGCGCGGCAGCTCGCCGCTGCGCAGCTCCGGCCCGATCGCGCAGGCGCGCAGCTTGGAATGGGCCAGGTACAGGTAGTTCTGGCGCTCGGTGACGTGGTCGGAGAACTCGTTGCCGATCGCGAAGCCGAGCCGGTGCGGCGTGCCGTCCGGGCCGATCAGGTACAGCCCGACCAGTTCCGGCTCCTCGCCGCCGTCGAGCGCGAAATCCGGCGAGGGCAGCGGCGCGCCCGGCGCGACCACGATGCCGCCATCGCCCTTGAAGAACCATTCCGGCTGCGCGCCCGGCCGGCCATCCTTCGGGATGCCGCCTTCCACGCCCCACTGGAACATCCTCATCGAGTCGCTGAGCGTGCCGGCATCGGCCTGCTGCTGCAGCTTCTGGTGCATCGCATCGCGCGCGGCGGCGCTGCCCAGGTGGGTCAGGCCGGTGCCGGTGACCAGGCAGTGCGCCGGATCCGGGTGGTGCAGCGGGCTCAGCACGCGCCCGGCGGCGAGCAGCGCCGCGTAGTCCAGCTCGGCGGTGCCGCCCTGCGCCTCGGCCTGCTGCTGCAGCGAACGGCCGGCGGCGATCGCCACCGTCGCCAGTTCGTAGGTGGAGGAAACGCCGTCGAGCAGGCGCACCCGCTGCCCGTCTGCGGCTACCACGCCTACCCGCACCGCACCGGCGTCATCGTGAAGCTGGATCAATCGCATCGTGTCGCACCCTGCTGTCGAGAAGAGCCGGGCCGCCCGCCGCGCGTCCGGAGGCCTTGCGGTGCCGGGGACTTGTCGCGGAGCCGGGAGAACCGGAACCGCCCTATTCTGCGATTGCCTCGGATATACAACAAATATAGATTTAGCCAATATCTATGCCAAACCTGGTATCCGAAGACCCCTCATGCCCGCCTCGCCCTGGTTCCTGCGCGCCCGCCTCAAGACCCGCCAGTTGATGCTGCTGATCGCCATCGACGAGGAAGGCAACATCCACCGCGCCGCCGAGGTGCTGAACATGTCCCAGCCGGCGGCCTCCAAGCTGCTCAAGGACCTGGAGGACATGATGGGGGTCTCGCTGTTCGAGCGGCTGCCGCGCGGCATGCGCCCGACCTGGTACGGCGAGAGCATGATCCGCCACGCCCGCATCGCCCTGTCGAGCCTGGGCGAGGCCGGCGCGGAGATCGAGGCGCTCAAGGCCGGCCACGCCGGCAGCGTCGCCATCGGCGCGATCGCCGGACCGGCGATGACGCTGCTGCCGCCCGCGCTGGCGCGCATCACCCAGCAGCACCCGGACCTGCGCGTGTCGCTGCTGGTGGAGAGCAGCGACGTGCTGCTGGAGCGGCTGGCGCAGAACAAGCTCGATTTCCTGGTCGCGCGCCTGTTCGCCCGCCACGACAAGAGCCACCTGCACTACGAGGCCCTGGCCGAGGAGGAAGTCTGCGCGATCGCGCGCCCGCAGCACCCGATCCTGGCGCTGGAGAAGCCCGGCCTGCACGACCTGTCGCAGGCCGCGTGGATCGTGCCGCCGGAAGGCAGCGTGCTGCGCCACCGCTTCGAGCTGATGTTCCAGAGCGCCGGCCTGGAACCGCCGCGCCAGGTGCTGGGCACCGCCGCCCTGATGTTCCTGACCAAGATGCTGCAGGAGAGCGACTACCTGGCGGTGGTGCCGGTCGACGTGGCGCGCCACTACGCCGAGCACGGCATGGTGCGGATCGTCCCGGTGGAGCTGTCGTGCCGGATGGACTCGTTCGGCATCATCACCCGCACCGACTGGCTGCTGTCGCCGGGCGCGCAGACCGTGCTGGCGGCGATGAAGCAGGTGGCCGCGCAGGTGTATCCGGGGTGACTCGGAGCTCGGAGCTCGGAGCTCGGAGCTCGGAGCTCGGAGCTCGGAGCTCGGAGCTCCAAAACAGGCTCTTTGGCCTCGATTGCCCATCAAGTGTTTTTTAGGTTTTTTGCGCCGATTTTTGGCTTTTTTGTGGGAGGGGCTTCAGCCCGACAGAGGGCCGGTAAAGCCTGTCGGGACTGAAGTCCCTCCCACAACAGTACGCGACCCGAAGTGAGCTTGTTGCTTTACCGAGTCCCGGATCCCCGACCCCGAGTCCGGCCCTTCCGGGCCCCGGCCTCTCAATCAAAAAACGCCTCAACCACCTTGCGCCGCCCCAGCATGAACGCGTCGGCCACGTGCCGCAGCGGGGCCAGGTCGACGTCCGAGCGGCCGGCCTGGATGATCTCGGCGAAGCGCTCGTAGAGCATCGGATACTCCCGCTCCGGCGCCTCGTGCACCAGCTTGCCGTCCACCGACAGCTTGGCGCCGCCCTCGGACAGCACCATCTCGCCGGCGTCGGTCCGGGCCACGATGTCCCAGCTCTGCTTGCCGGTCTGGCGCCAGTCGAATTCGGCCTTCAGGTCCAATCCGTCGGCGTCGGTGAAGTCGATCGACGCGGCGATCGGCGCGTCGCGGTTCTCGGGGAACTCCAGCATCGCGGCGGTGGCGAACACCGGGCGCGGCAGGATGCGGGTGACGATGGACAGCGCATTGATGCCCGGATCGAACACGCCCAGGCCGCCGGCCTGCCAGATCCATTCCTGGTTGGGATGCCACTGGCGCACGTCTTCCTTCCAGGTCACCCGCATGGAGTGGACCCGGTTGCCGGCGAGGAAGGCCCTTGCCGCCTCGACGGCCGGCGCATAGCGCGAATGCCAGCTGGCGAAGAGCGATACGCCCTTGGCGGCGGCGAGCGCTTCCAGGTCGGCCACTTCCGAGAGCGTCGCGCCCGGCGGCTTTTCCAGGAACACGTGCTTGCCGGCCGAAAGCGCCTTCACCGCCGCCTCGTAGCGGTACTGCGGCGGCATGCACAGCGAGACCGCCTGGATGCCGGGCACGGCGGCCAGCATTTCGTCGATCGTCTTGAAGTTGTCGATGCCGTCGACCGTCCCGTGGCGGCTGGCCGCCGCGATGAGCTTGTAGTCCGTGTTGCCGGCGACCGCCGGAAGATGCTGGTCGCGCACGATCTTGCCGACACCGACGATTGCGAGATTGATCTGGGACATAGCTATAGCCTTTGCGAGATGGACGCATATCGATATCCATATATATATCGATAATGCGGATATTGTTATTTTTACAATATCAATATGCCCGGTAGGATCGCCGCCGTAAAGCGTTCCGGCCGGCATCCGGCGGGACGACGCTCCCCCGCACCACCCGCACGAGGATTCCGCATCCATGGGTTCACCCAAAAAACCGTCCAGGCGCAGCCAGGACTGGTTCGGCCGTGAAGGCAAGCAGGGTTTCTACTACCGCAGTTGGCTGAAGGGCCTCGGCCTGCCGCACGACCTGTTCGACGGCCGTCCGGTGATCGGCATCTGCAACACCTGGTCGGAACTGACCCCGTGCAACAGCTCCTTCCGCGAGCTGGCCGAGCACGTCAAGCGCGGTGTGTACGAAGCGGGCGGCTTCCCGCTGGAGTTCCCGGTGATGTCGCTGGGCGAGACCCAGGTGCGCCCCACCGCGATGCTGTTCCGCAACCTCGCCAGCATGGACGTAGAAGAATCGATCCGCGCCAACCCGATCGACGGCGTGGTGCTGCTGATGGGATGCGACAAGACCACCCCGTCGTTGCTGATGGGCGCGGCCAGCGTGGACCTGCCGACGATCGGCCTGTCCGGCGGCCCCTCGCTGTCGGGCAACTGGCGCGGCCAGCCGGTGGGCTCGGGTACCGGCGTGATCCAGATGTCGGAGATGGTGCGCGCCGGCACGCTGAGCCAGGACGAGTTCGTCGAGGCCGAGGCCTGCATGCAGCGCTCCAAGGGCAGTTGCATGACCATGGGCACCGCCTCGACGATGGCGAGCATGGTCGAGGCGCTGGGCATGTCGCTGCCGGAGAACGCGGCGATCCCGGCCGTGGACGCGCGCCGCTTCCGCCTGGCCCACCTCACCGGCCGCCGCATCGTCGAGATGGTGAAGGAAGACTTGCGCATGTCGAAGATCCTCACCCGCGCCGCCTTCGAGAACGCGATCAAGACCAACGCCGCGATCGGCGGCTCGACCAACGCGGTGATCCACCTGCTGGCGCTGGCCGGCCGCATCGGCGTCGACCTCAAGCTCGGCGACTGGGACGAGCTCGGCTCGCGCCTGCCGTGCCTGGTCAACCTCAAGCCCTCCGGCCAGTACCTGATGGAGGACTTCTACTACGCCGGCGGCCTGCCCGCGGTGCTGCGCGAGATCTCCGGGTACCTGGACCTGGGCGTGGTGACCGCCAACGGCCGCACGCTCGGCGAGAACATCGCCGACGCGCCGTGCTGGAACCGCGACGTGATCCGCCCGCTGGCCGAGCCGTTCAAGACCGAGGCCGGCATCGCCGTGCTGCGCGGCAACCTGGCGCCGGACGGTGCGGTGATCAAGCCCTCGGCCGCCTCGCCGCACCTGCTGCAGCACCGCGGCCGCGCGGTGGTGTTCGAGGACATCGAGGATTTCAAGAAACGCATCGACGACGAGGCGCTCGACATCGACGAGACCTGCGTGATGGTGCTCAAGAACTGCGGCCCGCGCGGCTACCCGGGCATGGCCGAGGTCGGCAACATGCCGCTGCCGCCGAAGCTGCTCCGCCGCGGCATCACCGACATCGTGCGCGTCTCCGACGCGCGCATGAGCGGCACCGCCTACGGCACCGTGGTGCTGCACACCTCGCCCGAGGCCGCCGCCGGCGGCAACCTCGCGCTGGTGCGCGACGGCGACTTCATCGAGCTCGACGTGCCCGGTCGCCGCCTGCACCTGGACGTATCCGACGAGGAGCTCGCGCGCCGCCGCGCCGAGTGGACGCCGCCCCCGGCGCCCACCCGCGGCTGGGCCAAGCTGTACGTCGACCACGTGCAGCAGGCGCATCTCGGCGCCGACCTGGACATCCTGGTCGGAGGCAGCGGCGACCGCGTCACCCGCGACTCGCACTGAGGCGCGCCATGGTCTCGATCGTCCGCAGCGGCCCGGTGGAATGCCTCTGGCCATTGGAGGCGACGCTGGGCGAAGGCGCCTGCTGGTCGCCGCGCGAGCAGGCGCTGTACTTCGTCGACATCCTCGGCAAGCGCCTGCACCGCTACACGCCCGACGGCGGCGCGACCCGCAGCTGGACGTTCGACGAGGAAATCTCCGCGGTCGCCGAGCGCGCGCAGGCGCCGGGGCTGCTGGTCAGCCTGCGCCACGACCTGGCCTTCTTCGATCCGGACGGCGGCACGCTGACGCGCCTGCACCGGCCGGAACCGGAGCGGCGCCACAACCGGTTCAACGACGGCAAGTGCGACGCGCGCGGCCGTTTCTGGGCGGGCAGTACCGACTACGCGTGCACGGCCTCTACCGGCGCGCTGTACCGATTCGACGGCAACGGCCGCTGCGCCCGCCATCTCGACCAGGTGCACATCGCCAACGGCCCGACCTGGTCGGCCGATGGCCGAACGATGTTCTTCAACGAGACCGGCCACGCGCGCACCTGGGCGATCGACTTCGATCCCGACAGCGGCACGCTCGGCGAACGCCGCCTGTGGCTGCAGCACGACGAGGCCAGCGAAGGCGCGCCCGACGGCATGACCACCGACGCCGCCGGCCACGTCTGGATCGCGCGCTGGGGCGGTAGCGCGGTCACCTGCCACGACGGCGAAGGCACGCAGTTGGCGAAGATCGAGCTGCCCACCGCCCACGTCACCAGTTGCGCTTTCGGCGGCCCGGACCTGCGCACGCTCTACATCACCACCGCCACGGTCGGCCTGGACGAGGCGCAACGCGCCGCCCAGCCGCTGGCCGGCGGGCTGTTCGCGGTCGAGCTCGACGTCGCAGGCGTGCCTGCGCACTGCTTCGCCGGATAACGCGCTTCCGTTCCAGGCACCTGCCTGCCCCGTTCGCCGCAGCTGTGGCCTCCGCCTCCGCGGGAGCCCCTGTGGGAGCGGCTTTTTTTGTGGGAGCGGCTTCAGCCGCTATGGGGCTTTACCGCTGAAGCCCCATCGCGGCTGAAGCCGCTCCCACAAAAGCCGCTCGATTCGTCCCGCTCCCATCGCCCCGCGCAGGCGAGGACCCAGCGACTTGAGCCGTTGCAGCGGCAAGATCCCATCTACGTCCAGCCTCCACATAGCGTTCCGGCGTTCCACCGGGTGCGTGCCAATGGATCGCAAGCCCCCGTTCTCCCCTCGCCTTTGCCGGGAGGTGACGGTCGTTTGGCAGGACAACTGAAGCCGGTCGAGATCGGACGCCCGGAGTTGGCGCCATCGGGCGCGAACGGGCAAAACCTTCACCAAGACGGCTCCCGGCCATGCGGAGCCACTTCCCATTCCAACCTCCGCCGAGGCGCGCCTCCTCCCGCATGTCATGCACGTTTGTGCACATTAATTCATGTTTTCATGTAATATCATTTGATTCCCCTGCATCCACTGCCGAATCACGCATCCATGTCCGCCAGCGCCAACACCGTCATCCGCGCGACCCGCGCGATGTTCCTGCTCTCGGGCATCGCGATGGCCGCCTGGGCCCCGGTCGTGCCCTACATCAAGTCGGACTTCGGCCTGGACGCCGGGGAACTGGGATTGGTGCTGCTGGCGTTCGGCGCCGGTTCGATGATCGCCATGCCGCTCGGCGGCCTGCTCAGCCATCGCTTCGGCAGCCGCCGGGTGATCGTGGCCAGCGCGCTGGCGCTGTGCCTGGGCCTGCCGGCCATCGCGCTGGCGCCGAGCGTGCCGCTGCTGGTACTGGCCCTGCTCTACTTCAGCGGCTCGCTCGGCATACTCGACGTGGCGATGAACGCCCATGGCGTGGATGCGGAAAAGCATGCCGGGCGCGCGGTGATGTCCAGTTTCCATGGACTGTTCAGCCTCGGTGGGCTGGTCGGCGCCGCCGGCATGAGCGCATTGCTCGGCAGCGGCCTGCCGCTGCTCGCGAGCACGCTGCTGGTATCCATGCTGCTGTTCGCGCTGCTGCTGTGGCAACGCGGCGGGCTGATGGTGCAGGCACCGCCGGCGGCGGAGTCGGTACCGCTGCGCCTGCCGCATGGGCCGGTGCTGACGCTCGGCGTGTTCTGCTTCATCGTGCTGATGGCGGAAGGCGCGATGCTCGACTGGAGCGCGGTGCTGTTGCGCGACCACCACGGGCTGCCCGCCGCCAGCGCCGGGCTCGGCTATGCCGCGTTCTCGGTGGCGATGGCCGCGGGCCGGTTCACCGGCGACCACCTGGTGGGACGCTTCGGCCCCGTGCGCATCGTCGCGATCGGGGCGGCCCTGGCGGCCAGCGGCCTGCTGCTGGCCACCCTGTCGTCGGGAGCGGGCGCCGGCCTGCTCGGCTGCGTGCTCACCGGCCTGGGCGCGTCCAACCTGATCCCGGTGATCTTCGGCAGCGCGGGGCGCCTGCCCGGCACCTCCCCGGCCGTCGCGCTTGCCACCCTCACCACCCTCGGCTACACGGGCCTGCTGGCCGGGCCGGCCCTGATCGGCTTCCTGGCGCATGCCAGCAGCCTGCCGGCCGCGCTGGCGACGGTGGCCGCATTGCTGTTGCTCGTGGCCACCGGCGCACGCCTGGTCCGCCGCTGACTCCCTTCCCACCGGAAAACCCTGATGAGCGCACCTCCCACCCCCCGGCCCTCCATCGACACCGTGGTATTCGACCTGGGCGGCGTACTGATCGATTGGGACCCACGCCACCTCTATCGCCAACTGTTCGACGACCACGATGCGATGGAGCGCTTCCTCGCCGACATCTGCAGCCCGCAATGGAACCTGCAGCAGGACGCGGGCCGCCCCTGGCGCGAGGCCGTCGCCGAACTCAGCGCGCGCCACCCGGCGCATGCGGCGCTGATCGCCGCCTACCACGCGCGCTGGCCGGAGATGCTGGCCGGCGAGATCCCCGGCAGCGTGGCGATCCTGCACGAGCTGCGCGAGCGCGGCCTGCGCCTGTACGCGCTCACCAACTGGTCGCACGAGACCTTTCCGGTGGCGCGCGAGCGCTTTCCGTTCCTGCGATGGTTCGAGGGCATCCTGGTCTCCGGCGAAGAGCGCTTGATCAAGCCGGACCCGGCGATCTTCCGGCTGTTGCTGTCGCGCTACGGGATCGCGCCGCAGCGCGCGGTGTTCATCGACGACGCCCCGCACAACGTCGCCGGCGCGGCCGCCGAAGGCCTGCATGCCGTGCGCTTCCGCGACGCTGCCCAGTTGCGCCGCGACCTGGTCGCGCTCGGGCTGCCGCTGCGCGCGGAGGAGCCGGCGCCATGAACGCACCGGCCGACGTACTGCCGCAGGAACGCCAACAGGCGATCCTGCGGCGCCTGCGCGAACAGGGGCGCGTGGTGGCCGCCGAGCTCGCCATCGCGTTCGGCGTTTCCGAGGATTCGATCCGGCGCGACCTGCGCGAGCTGGCCGCGCAAGGCCTGTGCCGCCGCGTCTACGGCGGCGCACTGCCGCCGACGCCCACCTTCGCTCCCCTGGCGCAGCGCCAGGGCGAACACCCGGCGCGCAAGCACGCGCTCGCGCGCAAGGCGGCGGCGCTGGTACGGCCCGGGCAGGTGCTGCTGCTCGATGCCGGCTCGACCAACAGCGCCATCGCCGCCGCCTTGCCGGAACGGCAGCGCCTGACCGTGGTCACCAACGCACCGGACATCGCCCAGTGCCTGATGGCGCGCGAAGGCTTCGAGATCCTGCTGGTCGGCGGCCGCATCGACCCGCGCATCGGTGCCGCGATCGGCGCCCAGGCGATAGAGCAGCTCGGCCGGGTGCGCGCCGACCTGTGCTTTCCCGGCGCCTGCGCGATCGATGCCGAGCGCGGCCTGTGGGGCGTGGACAGCGAGGAAAGCCTGTTCAAGCGCGCCATGATCGCCGCCAGCAGCGAGAGCGTGGTGGTCGCCACCAGCGACAAGCTCGGCACGCAGGCGGCCTACCAGGTCGCCGCGACGGAGGCCATCGACCACCTGGTCGTGGAGCACGACGCCGCGCCGGCACAACTGGAACCGTTCCTCGCCCGCGCGGTGCAGGTGCACGTCGCCGGCCCGGCCGAAGATGCGGCCTGACGCCGCGCCATCTCGGCCGTGCGCCGGCACGCCGCAAGAAAGAAGGGCGGCCATGGCCGCCCTTCGCTTCACGCCCGGATCTCAACCCTGCTTCGGGTCGGGTCCGTACATGTTCGGCCCCGGGGTTCCCTCGAAGCACATGAAGACCAGCACGATGAACCCGCCGACGTAGGGGATGAGGCTGAGCAGATAGAACCAACCCGACTTGCCCTGGTCGTGGAAGCGGCGTACCGACACCGCGATCGAGGGCACGATCATCGCCAGCACGAACAGCCCCAGCACCACCAGGACGAAGACGCCCAGCGGCCCCATCTTGCCCTCGCTCCCCCCGGCCACGCCGCCGATCACGGCAAGGATCCCGAGCGCCATCACCACGAGGGTGTAGAACAGCATGAACATCCAGTATTCCTTGCGCCGGGAGCGGCCATTGAAATCGGCGTAGCGTTTCAACGGCATCAGCATCCAATCCATTTGAAGCATCCTTTTTTAATTGACTGCCCGATTGCAGCGGCGCGGGATATTGCCACACGGGCGCGACGATTTCAGGCCCCGCCGGCGCGGACCGGCCGGGCGTACGGCCCGGCAGCGCAAGATCGCCAGGATCGGCAAAAGCCGGCTTATCCCGCCACTTCCAGCGCCTGCGCCAGCCGCTCCACGGCGAAGATCTCCATGCCTTTCACCGTCCCGGCCTTGGGCGCGTTGGCGCGCGGCACGATCGCCCGCTTGAAGCCGTGCGTGGCCGCCTCGCGCAATCGTTCCTCGCCGTTGGGCACGGGGCGGATCTCGCCGGACAGGCCGATCTCGCCGAACGCGATGGTCTTCTCCGCCAACGGCCGGTCGCGCAGCGAGGACAGGATCGCCAGCAGCGCCGGCAGGTCCGCCGCGGTCTCCTGCACGCGGATGCCGCCGACCACGTTGATGAAGACGTCCTGGTCGCCGACCATCACCCCGCCATGCCGATGCAGCACCGCCAGCAGCATCGCCAGCCGGTTCTGCTCCAACCCCACCGCGACCCGGCGCGGATTGGACAGCGGCGACGCGTCCACCAGCGCCTGCACCTCCACCAGCAGCGGCCGCGTGCCCTCGCGGGTTACCATCACGCAGCTGCCCGGCTGGTGCGCGCTGCCGCCGGACAGGAAGATCGCCGAGGGGTTCGGCACTTCCTTCAGGCCCTTCTCGCCCATCGCGAACACGCCGAGCTCGTTGACCGCGCCGAAACGGTTCTTGAACGCGCGCAGCACGCGGAACCGGCTGCCGCTGTCGCCCTCGAAGTACAGCACCGCATCGACCATGTGCTCGAGCACGCGCGGCCCGGCGATGCCGCCCTCCTTGGTGACGTGCCCGACCAGGAACACCGCCGTGCCGGTCTCCTTGGCGTAGCGCACCAGCCGCGCCGCGCTCTCGCGCACCTGGCTGACCGAACCGGGCGCGGCGCTCAGCGACTCGCTCCACAGGGTCTGCACCGAGTCGGCCACGATCAGCTTTGGCCGCGCGCTGCTGGCATGCTGCAGGATCTGCTCGATGCAGGTCTCCGACAGCGCGTTGAGCCCGTCCAGCGGCAGGTCCAGGCGCACCGCGCGCCCGGCCACCTGCCCCAGCGACTCCTCGCCGGTCACGTACAGCACCGGCAACTGCGCGGCCATCCTGGCCAGCGCCTGCAGCAGCAGCGTCGACTTGCCGATGCCCGGATCGCCCCCGACCAGCACCACCGCCCCCTCCACCAGCCCGCCGCCGAGCACGCGGTCCAGCTCGCCGATGCCCGTGGAGACCCGCGCGTGCTCGGCATGCTGCACGTCCTTCAGCGGGGTGATCTTCGGCGCCTCGACCACGCCCGCCCAGCCGCTGCGGCGCGCGGCGGCCGGCGCCTTCCCGCCCGCCGCCGCGCTCTCCAGCACGATCTGGCTCAACGTGTTCCAGGCCCCGCACTCGGCGCACTGCCCCTGCCACTTGCTGTACTCCGCACCGCATTCGTTGCAGACGTACGCCGTTTTCGCCTTTGCCATGGACCTGCACCACTCGGAAGCCTGGCCGGCAAGCATAGAAGCTGCCGGTCTCAGATGGCGAGATGGTGGCGCCGTCCCCTGCCGCGGCGGCTCAATACGCGCATGGCGATCGAGAATTCGCCCAGCGGCGTCGGATGCAGGAGTTCAAAGTACTTTTCCATCGCTCATCCGTGCGACCGTCAACTTCCGCCCATTTCCGCTGGCGAATCGATCAATCTCCCGAGCAAGTCCAGCAGGAAGGGTTCGGCCTGGACCTCGTAAAGGAACTCGCGGTCCTCCGCCACCGCGACCAACACCTCGCCTTGCATGATGAGACTGCGCAACGGAACTCGTGCATGCGGCGCGCCGCGCACATAGAACATGCCCTGCTCGCGGAAGATCACCGTGAAGTAATCCTCCGGGTTGCCCTCCTCGAACCGGCCCACGCGCAGGGATTCGATCCGCCCCTGCTCGAACAGGACCTCAATGCGATCCCGACCGTCATGGCGCAAGACGACCGCCCTCGAGGCGATGTCCGCCATGGCGGAAAACAGAATGCGGTCGCAGGCCGCACCGCTGTCGACCTGGCATGTCTCGCCGGCCGCAACGAACCTGATCGTGCCACCATCGTCGGACAGCATGAAATCATCCGCTCGGACCAGTTCAGGATCCCCATAAGGGGCGACATCCAACCACAGTCCGGGCTCTTTTCCATGGACCAGGCCGATTCCCGTCACCAATGCCAGCTCCGGCATGCGCGGGATGTAGGTCAATGCCGAGTTTTCGGGGTCGGTTATCTTCTTCACGCGAGAGTCGGCCAAGGCTCTTCCACAACCCGATTCATCGATCCCATCCAGCTTGCCAGGGCGCCAGGCGCTCCTTCGCCATCCAGCCGGTAATCCTCAAGCAAAGCGTATCAATACCTGAAGCATCCCACGCCCAACCACTGCGACCATCGACGGAAGACCCCGCTCCTGGCCCGAGAGCGATACATCGGTCCGAACGCTCAAGCCACCTGAACCGGCATTTCCCGGAACTCGAAGTAACGCCGCAAGTCGGCCTTTATCTGCTCGCGCTCCCCGTCGGCGACACGAGCCCCATCGTCCCAGAGGGAAATCGACTTCTCCACGACCAGCCGCCGCGGGATGATCAGGTCGCAGATCAACGATCGCCCAGCGTGATGGTAGAACACGCCCTCGCCCCGGTAGACGATCTTGAAATAGGCGACGCCTCCCGCGGCCGAAGGCAGCGACACCATGCCATCCAGTTGCTGCGACAGTTCGCGGGCATAGGCGATCCGATCTTCCTTCGGATCGCCATGGTGCCCATTGGCACGAGAACCCATTCAGCCCCCCACCCTTGGAGCAGTGGAAAAGATCGCCTCGATCCCGATGTTTCCCTGCAAGTCCTTGCTGTTCATCATGGCACCTTTTCAGCGCGCTGGAATTCCCTGCATCTCATTCCAAGCCGTCGATCCATGACTGCAGCGACGCTCCCACCTTCTCAAAATCCTCCGGATCCAAGTCGCCCAGAGATGAATACCGCATCTGAACTACCATCGCAGGCCATCCGAAAGCCTCGCCCGCCGCTGTCGTCACCGATCAGGCAATAGCCGGGACTATACCGGGCCACTTCGAATGTTTCGTTGCGATCCGCCAAATCCTCGATCCGGTAAACGGCGACTTCCGAAGGCGTTTCGAATCCGCCGGCTTGCCGATACAACTCCACCAACGCAGGAGGCAGCCAGGCACGCCGGAGCTCATCCAGCCCGGCGGCCGAGGTTGCCACGCGTATACCGCAAAGAGCAGCAAGCTTGCCAATGTCCACTCTTCATCCTCGCCCCGGCCCATGGGATACATCATCAACCGGCACATCATGCATCGGCATTCGCCCTTAGCCCTGGCGCGCATCCAGCAAGTCCCGTGCACGCTGGAGCTCATAATCGAGCATCTCCTGCTGGTCTTCGTCCAGCTCCACAGCCAATGCCCGTTCGAGCAAAGAGTTCGCCCCTTCCGCACGCCCCTGCTCGCGCAGCACGACGCCTTGGATTACCAGGGCCCTTACAAGCCCAACCGCGCTTCCAGCCCGTTCGGCTTCGCCCGTCGCTTGGCCAAGGCACTCCAAGGCCCGTTCGAACTCGCCTCGGTCCAGCAACAGAAGTGCCTTGTTGATCAAATGCGTGGCTTGCTGGCTCATCTCCTGCGTCCGCATTTTCTGGAAAATATTCGTGGAGGCGCCGGAGTGTTGCGCGGCTCCATCCGCCACCGGCTGAAGGATCGAGCCCCAGAACGAGGCGGCCGGCCTCACCGGAGGCACGACAGCTCCTTCCCAGGCAGCCCAAGAGCAAGGATCTGGCCGGATCTCATAGCGAAGCTCATGATCCCCGCCGGCGGTCCGTGAGACCCAAGCGTCCCAACGGCTATCCTTCCGCCAGGAATCCTCGCGAGCGAAGCTCGCCGATTCCTGATGCCCAGGCGTCCCTTCTTGCCTTGGGAGCTCCCAGCGGAACCACGAGAAGCTCTTCCTGTCGAGGAGACTCCAGGAAGTCGACAAGACTGAAATAGAGCTCCCGGAAATCCTTCCTGAATCCTCTCTCGAATACTTCCAATCTAGGCAACATGGACTTCCGGATTACCACCTGAGTCTCAGGATCCCGTCTTATCAAATCCAGCGGAATCCCTTCGCACCTGAAATCGACAAACTTCGCATCCGAAATATCTAGCGCCCAATCGGTTTCGCGATAGAACGCCTCACGAGCGACGGAAAAATCGTGCAGGACTTTCGAATCGGTAAAGAAAGCCTCCGGAGGCACGTTGATCCCGATCTTTCCAATCTTGCCCGAGAGCCTCACCCGTCGGAAGAACGATGACCAGATCAAGAGTATGGGATTCGTTGCGAGTTCGTCGATAACGACGTCCTCGAACACGCAAGGACCGATCTCCGAATTCACCACCTTGCACTTGGTCGCGACTACGCCCTTCACCCGCGTCATCCCTTCCGGAGATTTCGCCAGCGACAAGCCGCAGTTGTCGAAGACGCATCCATTCAAGCCGATGTCCTCGAACGTCGACCCTCCGTCGTCGAAAACCATCCTGAATTCCGATCTTTCGAAGATCTTCATAACCAACCTAAAACTTCAATCCATGGACCACATCATAGACCAAATAGGTCACTCGCTGATTTCCGTATCGCTTCCCGTGCGAAGCGACGGCACCATTGGTGGTCACGTCCCAAACCTTAGGCGCCCCTACGACGCGCGTGAAATCAGGGCTCGATATGAACTGGCCGTTGCTACCTCGCGTCAACCCCGTATGGATAACCGTCCTTCTTAGATTGGGATCCTGCCGCACCAATTGCGCCACACGCCGTTCCACGGCCTTGCCAAAGCTGGCGGCATAGAGACGGCTTCCGGCATCCTGCAGATGGCTATAGCTCCCCCTGCTCATCAAGTCCTTCGCCATCTTTGGATTGGCTATGAGCTCACGCACTGCCTGATCAACGAAACTCTGGAGCTTCTTGGTCGTTCTACAACTCAACCCGAGCGGATCGATCCATCCCAGCGGATTGACCGCGAACTCGTACAGATTCTCTCCCGCCTCCAGGCCCAGCGGGTCTTGGCCAATGAACTGTCCGACCCACGGATCGAAGTACCTGTACCGGTTGTAGCTCAGGCCGGTCTCGACATCGAAATACTGTCCTTGCAGGCGAAGGGAGTTCTCGATACGCCCCCCTGAATCGGGAGCACTCCCCCAAGCTTCCTGCCGCCCCTCCCAAACCACGCTTCCGGCAACATCAGTCATCCTGACGGTGCATCCATTGGGATCCACATGGTAGTGATACACGGGCTTGCACTGTCCTTCCTGCAGCGCAGGCGGGGGTGCGATCCCTGGAGTGTCCAATGCATTCCTTGCGCCTACCTCCTTGTCCTGACGCCCCGTCGTCACGCTCCCTTGTACTTGGGTTCCTTGCATCCGCTGGAGCTCGCCATGACCTTGCAGCAACATCGAGCGACCAAGCTTCCCCTGCAGGTTCGGCCCGCCGACAGGAGCGACATCCATATGGCTTGTGGCAGGCAAATCGACGGCCCCCAGCCGGGTTGCCCCTATCATGCCGAGCCGATTCTCCGGACCGGGCGCCCGATCCGCTGTTCCTTGGATCACATCGCCAGATGGAATCGATCGCAATGGGGCCGCAGTGAGACGTCCTACTGTGTTCGAAGACGGAGCCACCAACGCTAACGGCACAAAGGTCCCGGGATAACAGACATATTCCCTGGTTCTTCCATGCAATGGCATCAACCGGCTCTGCTTGGCTTTCGCGCCCACGAAGCAGCCCTCGCCGTCCTCGTGCTCCAATCCCGTCCTGGCCTCGTCACCCGTTTGCCGCAGCTCTCCCAACAGCACATCGCCGTCCCAGAAGAACCACGTGGTATTTGCCGAGGTTCGCTTGAATGCTCGCCTTCCCAAAGGATCGTAGCCGTAGTACGTGGATTGTCCATTGTGCCGACTCTCCACCAACCTATGGTTGGCGTCCCAGACCAAGGTGATGTCCTCCGGCGAGGTACCATGCGCCCCCCTTTTGTGCACGAGGTCACCGGAACGATCGAACACGTAATGCACCCCTTCGTACGCCCCCTCACGTGTCCAGGCAACCAGATCGTCGTCGCCACCCACTATCTTTCGCGCCTGTACTTGTTTCACCTCAGTGCGCAAGCGATCGCCAGCCGGATCGTGGAAGAAGCGGCCCAATCGCCCCTTCGGATCCATATGCTGCAGTAATCGACCGATCGCGTCGTAGCGGTACTCGTCTGCACCCTGAACACTGTCGCTGCGCCGGGTCAGATTGCCGCTACGATCATGCTCGTAAATGGTTTCGAACAACGGCACAGCGCCCTTCGACAACCTCTGCGAGATCAGCAAGTCGCGGCTGTCGTAAGCGAACTCCCTTCGCAACTCTGGGCTCAACTGCTCGCACGTGATCCGTCCTAAAGCATCACGCTCCATCGAGATGGGAGGCTCGCCGTTAATGGCCACCGAGGTCACCTGCCCCCGCAAGTCGTAGCCGAATGCCACCCTGTTGCCGGCCGAGGTCTCGCGCAATACGCAGTTGCCCACCTCGTCGTAGGTGTAGCCCACGCGGAAGCCGTCCTGCACCTCTTCCAGCAGCCGACCCAGCGGGTCGTAGCGGCGCTTGACCGTTCGTGCCGGATTGCGCAGCTCCGTGAGCTGCCCCTGCTTGTCGTAGACGAAATGCTCCTGCACCTGGCGACCGGGGCGAAGCACGTCGGGAAGCGTCTTGCGGACGATGCGGCCCAACTTGTCGGTGACGAAGGTGATCCGCTGACCGAGAGGGTCCACGCTGAAGGCCAGTCTGCCGGCGGCATCGTAACCGTAGCGCCGCGACTGCCCCCAGTAGTCGACCTCTTCGACGATGCGTCCCAACGGGTCGCGCACTAGCCGGTAGATCTCGCTTCGCTGGTTGATGACGGCAACCAGTTGCTCCTCGGTATCGTAGCGGTACTCTAGGACCTGTCCGTCGGCCTGCAGCCGCCTGCCGATCTGGCCGATGCCCACGTACTGTAAGCGCGTCCGCGCGCCGGTCTCGTCGATATAGCAAACCAGTTGGTCTTCGGCATCGTACTCGCAATGCACGCTGGCGCCATCCGGGCCGGTGCTGGCCAGCAATCGTCCCTTGGCGTCGTACTCGTAGCGACTGACCTGGCCCAGCGGATCGACGTACCGCAGAAGGTTCCCCCATGCATCATGTTCGAAAGCGGTTTCGCAACCAAGCGCGTCGACGACGGCTGCGACCAGACCATGCCGGTCGTAGCGCAGCCGGGTTGCGGCATTGCGCGCATCGGCCTGCGCGATCACCTGGCCGTACGCGTCATATTCGTAGCGCGTGATCGCACCGAGCGGGTCGATCTGGGCCACCAGCCGCCCGAGTTCGTCGTACTGTTGTTTCCAGGTACTGCCGTCGGGTGCATGCAGCACGGTCCTGCCATCGTGTTCGTCGTGCTCCATCCGCAAGGTCGTGCCGTCGGCGCGGATCAGGCAGCACAGATTCCCACGCTCGTCATACTCGAATCCCGTCCGCAAGCCTTCCGGGTCCGTCACCGCCACGGTGCGGCCGAAGTCGTCGTACTCGAACACGGTGACGCCGTCGAGCGGATCGATCTCGCACAGCGGCAGGCGATGCTCGTCGAACTTCACCACCGTGGCGTGGCCGAGCGAATCGGTCAGGCGGGTCTCGCGGAGCAGGTCGTCGTATTCGAAGCGGTAGTCGTACAGCCCGCCGTCGCCCCAGGAATGCACCACCCGCCATTGGGCGTCGTAGGCGTAGTGGAACGACAGACCGACCCGGTCGGTGTGGCGCACCATCCGGTGCTGGCGATACTCGAACGTGCGCGCCGCATCGAGCGCGTCCAGCGCCGCGACCAGGTCCCCGTCCGCGTAGCGGTAGGAGACCAGCGGATGGTTCAGGCCGGTGGCCGGGTCGTGCAGCTGCAATCGCTCGATCCGCCCCTGCCGCGCTTCCACTTCGATGAAACGCCCCTGCAGGCCGTCGATGCCGCTCTCGACGATGCGCACCAGGTGCCCGTCGCGACGCTCGAAGCGCCAGTGGTTGCCGCAGGCATCCTCGATGCGCGCGATCGGTAGCGTGCGGTCGCCCGGCAGCACCGCCACGCCGGGAGCGGGCGCGTGTTCGAAGCGATAGCGGCGGCCGTCCTTGAAGCGCACCAGCAGATGCACGCCTTCGCGATACAGGCGCGCGCCGTCGACGAAATCCAGCACATGGTGGGCCATGCCGTCGCCGGCCGGCAGCTGGGGAAACAACGCCGCCTCGTCCGGCCCCGACAGCCAGGCGCTGCCGTCCGCCGACAACTGCAGCCGGATGTCGGCCGGCGTCTGCCAGCCATGGCCGCAGCTGCCCGCATGCGCGGCCTCGCGCGAGCTGTACACGCGCCGCCACGGCAACGGCAGCCGCCCGGGAATCGAGAAGTCCTCGTGCGTGACCGAGACGCTGCCGTCGCGGATGTCCACCGGTTCGGCGCGCAGCACCTTGCACTTCAGGAATCCCGGCGGCAGGTTGCCCCACTTGGCCCTGCGCCAGTTGGCGAACGCGTCCAGCTTCTTGCGCACGAAACTGGCCTTGCGCAGCTTGCCGAGCCCAGCGAACAGGCCGCGGAACGCCAGCGCCGTCCACGACACCGTCGGCGGACCACCCACCGTCACGTTGGTCGGGATCGCCACGTTCAACCCCGTCGGCAGCGACAGCGCACGCAACGGCTTCTTCGGCTTCTTGCGCCGGAACGGCACCACCAGGCCCACCAGGTTGCAGTCCAGCACCGGCATCGCCAGCCGCGAGAACGGCTCGCCGTCCGCCGACACCGTCCGGCTCCCCATGAAGATCTCCTCGCCGTCGAACTGCGGCCCCATCGGTGCGGCCATCGGCGGCGCCCACGCGCCCAGCGGGATGTGGATGTCCAGCCCGCCCGTGCCCGCCGTGGCCCGGTGCACGCCCCCCACCTTCACCGTCGAACCGATGAACGGCAGGTAGTCGAACGGGTCCAGCACCAGGCCGATGTGCGGCGTCGGCAACGGGCACGGCGGCATCGCGTACATGTGGATGTCGATGCCCAACTGCGGGTCGAAATGCTTGGCGGCGATGCTCATGTGGCTCCCTCGGCAACGTCTGTGTCGCGGCGCCGTCCTGGCGCGCGGGTTCCCGTCAAGGCGGGTCGTCGTCCAGGCCCACCAGTTCGGGCAGTCCGGCCTCGCGGCGCTTGGTGACGATGTACTGCACGTACCACTCCGGGTTCTCGCTGTTGCGGCGCACGGACTTGATGATGCGCAGCCAGCGGTCGTTCCAGGTACCGCCGTCCGAGAGCCGGTGGCCGCGCCGCTCCATCGCGATGTTGGCGTCGTAGGCCATCGCCGCGTCGGCGCGCTGCCCGGGGGTGTCCAGCAGGATCGTCTTGCCCGTGCCGTCGCGCCGGTAGTCGATGCCGCTGCCATTGCCGGAGAACGCCTTGGCGCAGGCCCCGAGCAACAGGGCCGCCAGGCCAGCGGCGATCAGGAGCCAATACCAGATGTTCATGCGCACGTGCCTCCGTCCTTCAGCCATTCGGGAACGTCGGTCCGGGGAAATCGCCGGTACCCAGGCCCAATCCGTTCTGATTATGGATGCCCACGGTCCTGATCGGATTAATGCGGCGTACCTGCGAGACCCACTGCCCCGGGTTGTTCGAGGCGTACAGGGGCGCGATGTCGCCGACCGGCTGGATGTAGCGCCATTCGGCGAGGTTGGCCCCGTTCAGCGCTTCGGCCGCGGTGTTGTAGCTCACCGCCGGGCTGCGCAGCACCACGGTCGATCCCGGCGGGATGTGCGCGGCCGAACGCACGACGGTGGCGGCGCCCTGGCTGTGGCCGACGATGGTGACCGGGTGGTCGAGCTGGCGCAGCCCGTCGATGAAACCCTGGGTCAATGGATCGCCGCCGCGCCCGAACTTCTGCACCGCGGTCTCGAACACGTCGCCCATGCCGCCGATCGGCCCGCGCAGGAAGCCCGGTATCCACCGCGGCAGGCCTTCCGAGAAGCTGGGGTTGTAGTAGTAGGCGACGCCGCGGCTGTTCGCCAGCTCCACCGCGGCGTCGCGGCTGCCCATGATGCCGTTGGTGTAGATCACGTCGTAGTCGTTGACGTTGCGCGAGTCGCCTTCGGGAAAGATCCACTCGCCGCGCCGGCACGGAGCGAGGCCCAGCGGATCCATCCAGCGGAACGGATTGCCGTGGCCGTAGTCGTAGAGGTTCTCGCCGACGGCGAGCAGCATCGGGTCTGCGCCGGCATAGCACCCGACCTGCGGGTCGTAGTAGCGCGCCAGGTTGTAGCAAAGCCCGCTCTCGGCGTCGTAGTACATCCCCGGCAGGCGCAACGGCTGCGCCAGGCGCGCATCGCGCAACCGTGCCCGCACCTGCCCCCACGGCGCCGAAGCCGCGGCCCAGGCCAGTTCGCCGTGCGCATCCAGCAGGCGCAACGGACTGCCGTTGACGTCGTTGCAGTAGTAGTAGATCCGCCGCACCTGCAGGGTGCGCGAAGCGGGCGCGGAGGCGTCCACCGCATCCGCCGCACCGGCCTGCGCAGGTCCGGCTGGCTTCGCGGCATCCGGGCCGGGCCGCACCGGGGCACGCGGCGCATCGCTGGCCGGGGATCTCGATGGAAACAGCGTGGCGCTGCCCAGGGCCCCCAGCGTCCGCGCGGCCGGCGCGGCGCCGGCGGGCCGCGCCGGTTCCTCGGCGGGACCGTCCGTGGCTGGCGGGCCGGCAGGGCCCGGCGCTCCTCCCAGCCGCATGCCGCCGCCGAGCGTCGCGCCCAGTCCGTTGCTCGGTTCCTGCCGCGGCCGGGCCGGGCCGGCAGGTGCCTGCGGGATCGGCTTGGCTGGCGGAAGCGGCTCTTGCGGGCTGGCGCCGGTCCTCGCCTCCGGCGCGGGCGCCCGCGCTTGTTCGTTGCCTGCTGCAGCGGCGGGGACCACCGTCACCGTCTCCGGCACGATCAGCAGCAGGGGTTCGTAGCCATGCGGCCGGTACACGTATTCGCGCACCTGGGCATGCAAGTCCTGCAAGCGCTTGCGCCGCCGCCGCGCCTCGTACAGGTCGGCGACATTGCCGTCCCACAACGACGAGGGGGCCGGATCGTCGCAGGTCACCTCGCCCAGCAGCACGTCGCCATCCCAGAAGAACCAGGTCGTGGCCTGCGGCGTGCGCTTGCAGACCCGGCGGCCCAGCGCGTCGTAGGCGTAGCGGGTGGCGTCCTGCCGGCCTTCCCAACGACTCTCGACCAGGCGCTGCTGGGCATCCCAGCGCAACGAGAGCGTCGGCTGGCCGGCCTGCCGGCGCAGGCTGCGCGCCACCAGGTTGCCGGCACGGTCGAAGCGATAGCCGATGCCGTCGCACTCGCCTTCCCGCCACCATTCCTCGATCGCGCCGGCGTCCGCGCCCGCCACGGCCCGCCGCGCCACGACGCGGGTGGCCAGGCGATTGCCCGCCGCGTCGTGCGGGAAACTCCGCTCCCCCTCCATCGCACTGTCGTGCGCCACGAGCCTGCGCGCGACGTCGTAGCCGTAGCGATCCTCGCCGAACACCGAATCCTGGCGCGCGACGGCATTGCCGGCGGCGTCGTACTCGTGCGCGATCGCGAACAGTTCGCCGTGCGCGCCCTGCCACTGTTCCAGCGCGACCATGCCGGACAGGTCGTAGCCGAGATTACGGGACAGGTGCTCGCCCAGGCGTTCGAGCACGGTCTGGTTGCGCCGGTTGCGCACGCTCTCCAGGGCGTCCTCGCCGTTGACCCGCATCCGCTGCAGGCGCCCGAGCGGGTCGTACTCCATCGCCAGCGTGTTGCCTGCATCGCTGCTTCGGCCGACGCGGTTGCCCACCGCATCGTAGGCATGGCGCACGGCGAAGCCGTTCTGCACTTCGCTGAGCAAGCGCCCGGCGGCATCGTATTCGCACAGGACATGGGCTGCCGCATTGCGCGCTTCCAGCAAGCGGCCCTCGCGGTCGTAGCGCAAGTGCTCGGCATGCCAGCGCTGCGGATCGGCGTCATCGCGATGGCGGCGCCGCACGACGCGCCCCATCGCGTCCAGTTCCAGGTGCACGCTGCGTCCCAAGGGATCGATGCTGCGCACGACGCGGCCCGCGGCATCGCGCTGGTAGCGGCGGACCTGCCCCCAGTAATCGACCTCGGCGATCACGCAACCGCGCGCATCGCGCTGCCACGCGTAGGTCTGCCCGTTGGGATCGACCAGCTCGCGGATGCGGCCTTCCTTGTCGTAGCGGTACTCGGTGGTCGCGCCGTCGGGCCGTACCCGCCGCGACAGCCAGCCCAGCCCCGTGTAGTCCAGGCGGGTCGATGCGCCATCCATGTCCAGGTGGCGCACGAGCTGTCCTTCGCCGTCGTAGTGGTACTGGCTGCGCCTTCCGTCCGGCGCCTGCACCGCGCGCAGGCGGCCGGCCGCGTCGTGCTCGTAGACGAAGAGGTTGCCGCCCACGTCCCAGCGCCGCAGGATGCGCCCGAGCGCATCGTGCTCGGCGCGCTCCTGCTGGCCCAAGGCGTCCTCGCGCAGCGCCAGCTTGCCGTAGCGGTCGTAGTGCAGCCGGGTGACATGGCCCAGCGCATCGGTCGTCTCGGCCAACTGCCCGCTGGCGTGGTAGGCGAAGCGGGTGGTCGCGCCGAGGGCATCGGTCATCGCCGCCAGCAGGCCCCGCTCGTTCCACTCGAAGCGGGTGGCCGTCCCGCATCCATCGATGCGCTGCAGCAGCCGGTCGTCGTCGTCGAACCGCCGTTGCAGCGTGCTGCCGTCGGGGCGGCGCCATTCGAGGAGGTTGCCGCGTTCGTCGTAGGCGAAACCGTGGCGCAGGCCATTGGCGTCGGTCACGGCGACGGTCCGGCCGGAGCCGTCGTACTCGAACAGGGTGACGCCGTCGAGCGGGTCGATCTCGCACAACGGCAGCCCCGCGCCGTCGAACTTCACCACGCTCGCATGTCCGGCGGAATCGGTGACGCGGGTTTCCCGCAGCAGTTCGTCGTATTCGAAGCGGTAGTCGTACAGCCCGCCATCGCCCCAGGAACGCACCACCCGCCATTGGGCATCGTAGGCATAGTGGAACGACAGACCGACCCGGTCGGTGTGGCGCACCATCCGATGCTGGCGATACTCGAACGTGCGCGCCGCATCGAGCGCGTCCAGCGCCGCGGCCAGGTCGCCGTCCGCGTAGCGGTAGCACACCAGCGGATGGTTCAGGCCGGTGGCCGGATCGTACAGTTGCATCCGCTCGATCCGCCCCTGCCGCGCTTCCACTTCGATGAAACGTCCCTGCAGGCCGTCGATGCCGCTTTCGACGATGCGCACCAGGTGGCCGCCCTGGCGCTCGAAGCGCCAGTGGTTGCCGCAGATGTCCTCGATGCGCGCGATCGGCCAGCGATCCGACCCGGCCGCCTGCTCGAACCAGTAGCTCACGCCATCCTTGCAGCGCACGACCCAATGGCCTTCGCGCTGCGACAGCCTGGCGCCCTCGACGCATTCGAGCACCACCTCCCTGCCCTGCGGCAATGCCGGGAACAAGGCCTCGCCGGACGGGTCGTGGAAGGCGACCCAACCATCGCCCTCCAGCACCAGCCGGATATCCGCCGGCGTGCGCCAGCCATGGCCGCAGCTGCCGGACTCGTCGCGATTGGACCGATAGGCGCGCACCCAGGCCAGCGGCAGCCGACCGGGCACGCTGAAGTCCTCGTGCGTCACCGAGACGCTGCCGTCGCGGATGTCTACCGGCTCGGCGCGCAGCACGTTGCACTTGAGGAAGCCGGGCTTGAGGTTGGAGAACACGCTGCGGCGCAGGTTGCGGAACGCCTCGGCGGCCCGCGCGCCCAGCCGCGAGCGGCGCAGCTTGCCGAGCCCGGCGAACAGGCCGCGGAACGCCAGCGCCGTCCACGACACCGTCGGCGGGCCACCCACCGTCACGTTGGTCGGGATCGCCACGTTCAACCCCGTCGGCAGCGACAGCGCGCGCAACGGCTTCTTCGGCTTCTTGCGCCGGAACGGCACCACCAGGCCCACCAGGTTGCAGTCCAGCACCGGCATCGCCAGCCGCGAGAACGGCTCGCCGTCCGCCGACACCGTCCGGCTCCCCATGAAGATCTCCTCGCCGTCGAACTGCGGCCCCATCGGCGCGGCCATCGGCGGCGCCCACGCGCCCAGCGGGATGTGGATGTCCAGCCCGCCCGTGCCCGCCGTGGCCCGGTGCACGCCCCCCACCTTCACGGTCGAGCCGATGAACGGCAGGTAGTCGAACGGGTCCAGCACCAGGCCGATGTGCGGCGTCGGCAACGGGCACGGCGGCATCGCGTACATGTGGATGTCGATGCCCAGCTGCGGGTCGAAATGCTTGGCGGCGATGCTCATCGATCGTCCCCTCGCGAGCGCGCTACAAGGCGCGCAACAGCGCGCGCAGAAACTGCTTGACCTCGTCGCGGTACTCCACGCCGATCCAGGCCACCACCGCCATGCCCAGCAGCACGGCCACGCCCATCACCATCCATTTGCTCGAACTCATGCCGCCGCTTCCGCGCTCCTTTCTCCGTTCTGGGTTTGGCCGGACGCCTGCAACAACGGCGCCGGGTCGGGCAAGGGCTGCATCGCCGGCGGTTCGCTCCAGGCGGCCACTTCGTGGTCCAGCGGATGCTGGATCGCCGGCAGGCCGTTCCAGGCGGGATCGAGGAACTCGCGTCCCACCGCGACCACCTTGCGGAAGAATTCGTCCCCGCCCTGGATCAACTGCTCGCGTTCCCGCCCGGCGCGATGGAAGGCCTGTTCCAGCGCCGCCTGCAGCTCGTTCTCGATGCGGTCCAGTTGCGCGGCGGGCGGGCGCGGGCCGAGCGCGGCGGCCTGCTCGTCGGCGTGCCGGTGCAGTTGGGTGGCCTGCGCCAGGTAGGCGGGGACCACCTGCTCCAGCTTCTTCGCGCGGGCCTTGTCCTGCAGTTGCAGCAGTTCCCACAGCACCTGCGGCAAGGTGGTGGCCTGACGGTCCTGGACCGACAGCGGCTTGGCGGCGCGCACGGCTTCGAGCAGGTGCTCGCGCGCGGCATCGCGCTGGCCGTGCTGGAGCAGGCACCACCCCGCCATGCGCCGGCCCTCGATATCGAACATCGGGTGCGGGATCTCCGCGGCCGACTGCGCGGCCGACAGGTAGGCCTGCGCGGCGCGCTCGGGCTGCTGCGCGGCCAGCCAGCAGCCGGCCTCGCCGAACCAACTCTGCATCGCCAGTTGCGGCGCGGCGGCATGGCCCAGCGCGGCGGCCGATTGCGCGGCGCTGCGCGCCTGGCGATAACCGGCGATCGCCTGTGCATGGTCGCCGCCCTTCAGCCAGGCGCCGGCCACCATCATCTGCACGGCGGCCTGCTGGTCGTGCCAGCCATGGCGCTGCGCCAGCCCCAGCGCGCGCTCGGCGCGCTCGGCGACCTGCTGCGGGCGGCCGCGCTCGATCAGCAGCATCAGGTCGGTCAGCAACTGCCGGTACATCACTTGCGGACCGCTGCCGCCGGATTGCGCCGCGGTATCGCGCGCCAGGTCGAACATGTCCACCGGCGCGGTGACGATCGCGGCGTTGTTGCCGTGGCGGTCCAGCAGCGGCTGCCAGCGCGGCTGCTCGCGGCTGTCCACCAGCACCAGCCGCAGCTGCTGCGGCAGCACCGCCAGCGCCGCCTCGATCCATCGCTGCAGGCCTTCTTCGTAGCTGGCCCGTTCCGGCTCCAGCACCACCGCCAGCAGCCGCAGGTGCTCGCCATGGTGGCGCGCGAAGTCCTGCCAGACCTCCACGGTGCCTGCCGCGGTATCGGCATGCGCCGGCTGCGGGCCGCGCCAGCCCAGGGCCACGCCCTGGTCGCGCAGTTCCGCCTGGCTGCCGAGGTAGCGTTCCAGCAACGCCTGCTTGAGCGCGCGGCTGTAGCCGAAACCGGTGTCGAACGGCGTGTCCAGGCGCAGGAAGTAATCGGGCACGCTCCAATCGCCCTCGTGCTCCTGCATCTGCAGGAATGCGGCCAGCAGGCGCGCGGCGTTGGCCGGCAGCCGCCACACCAGCAGCCTTTTCGCCGGATCGGCGCTGGCTTCCAGCCAGGCGTCGCGCAGTGCCTCGACGCCGCGCAGCATGGGATTGGATTGCATCGGCGGTCTCCTGGCCGGTTCAGCAGTTGAGCTTGATCTCGCTGCCGTTCACCGACACGCCGCCGGCGTTGATGACCACCTCCGAGCCGCCGGCGCTGATGCGGATCTCGCCGTCGACCACCTCGATGAAGGCGCCGCCCACCGCCGCGGTCAGCTTGGTCCCCGACGCCAGCGTCATGTCGCTGCCCGACATCTGCTCGTGCTTGCCGCTGACGCCCTGCTCGAAATCGCCTTCCACGCCGACCGTGCGCGCTCCCTTGTTGGTGTCCTCCACGGCGCCCTCGACGCCACGCCGGTCCAGCCCGACCACGGCCACCTCGCGCCCGCCCTGCAACGTCTCGGACAGCTTGCCGACCACCTCGCGAGTCGAGGTGCTGGTCACCGTCTCCTTCCAGCTGCCGGTGCGCTGGCTGACGTAGTCGCCGGTCAGCGTGGTGGTGAAGTTGCCGGTGATGGTCTCGGTGTAGCCGGCGGAGGCGATCGTCTTGGTCTGCCCGGCCTGGTAGTTCTGCGTCACCGCGCCGGTGACGTTGGTGGTGCGCGTGCCGGTGACGCCCAGCGTGTCGTTGCCGGTGACCGTGATGCCGCGATTGGCGCCGACGGAGATGTCCTGGTTGGCGCCCACGCTCATGTTGTGGTTGGCGGCGACGCTGGTGGACTTGTTGTTCTGGATGGTCGCGTTCTGGTCGTTGAGCACGGTGGTGACCATGTCGCGCTGGGCGCGCATGTTCAGCAGCTCGCCGCCGGCGCCGTCGTGCATGCTGATCTCGTTCCAGCCCTCGCCCTTGACGGTCTTCGACTTCAGGCCGCTGACCTCCATGCCGAACGGCGGCATATTGTCCTCGTTGTAGACCCGCCCGGTGATGATCGGGCGGTCCGGGTCGCCGTCGAGGAAATCGACCACCACCTCCTGGCCGACGCGCGGCGGCGACACGCCGCCCATGTCGGCGCCCGCCCACGGGCTGGCGCTGCGGATCCAGCACGAGCTGTTCTCGCGCCTGTCGCCCTGGCGGTCCCAGTGGAACTGCACCTTGACCCGCCCGTAGCGGTCGGCGTGCAGTTCCTCGCCGGGCGGGCCCACCACCGTGGCGGTCTGCGGACCGGGCATGCGCGGCCACGGCGTGCGCCGCAGCGGCCGGTACGGGATCTTGCGGCGCAGCACCTCGGCGCGGATTTCGTGGCTCGGCGACTCGGCGTCGCCATAGTCGCTGGAGAAGTTGTTGCGTCCCTCGCGCTGCAGCTTGACCACGAAGAACTGCCGGTCCTCCTCGCTACGGCCGATGAAGTCCGGATAGCGCTCCAGGGTGAAACAGCTGCCCGCCTGAAGCCCGGCGACGTTGCCCTCGCATTCGAACAGCTTGGTCGGCCATACCGCTTCCTCGCTGCGCACCGCCGCCAGCGCCGTGCCGACCTGGCTGTCGGCGAAGCGCGCGGCGCCGTCGTAGCGGTATTGCTCCAGCTCCGGCAGCGCGCCCATCGGGATGCTGCGGCCGTTGCTGGCCAACAGGGCGCTGCGCGGCTGCTTGAAATCGAAGCTCTTCAGCGACTGCGCGCTGGGCCCCACCCGGCGCCGCGCGCCCCAGCGATGCAAGCCCGGGCGCGCCAGCACGCCCTGGTCGGAGACGAATTCCACTTTGGCCGGCTCGCCATGGGCGGTGCTGGCGGTGGAATCGTCGCACAGCACCAGGGTGTGGCCCTGGTCGTGGTGGCGGAAACCGTAGTGGATGCCGGCATCCTCGAGCAGACGCGAGACGAAGGCGAAGTCCGACTCGTTGTACTGCACGCAATACGGCAGCTTGGGCAGGCGCCCGGCGTTGAGGTCGAACTGGTAGTCGGCCAGCTGCGGGTAGGCGTCGAACACCTGCTCGACGATCTCCAGCACGCTCAGGTCCTGGAAGATGCGGCAGTTGCTGGTGTAGTCCAGGAACGCGAACCAGGGCGCGATCTCGGCGCGATAACTGCTCAGCTGCGCCTCGCTGCCGGTGCTGGCGAACTCGCGCACGTACCCGTGCACGCTGCGGCCGCCGAACTCGTCGCCCAGTTGCAGGCGCAGCGGCTGGCCCACCAGCTGCTTGAGTTCCAGCCGCGATTGGCCCGACAGCAGGTCGATGCGGTAGGAGAACGGTTCCGAAACCGCCTCGCTGCCTTCGAAGCGCTTGACCAGGAAGGTGTCCGGATCGAGCACCGTATCGACGCGGATCAGGCGCCGGTCCTGGTTCAGGCGCGTGAAGGCGTCCAATGGCGTGAGAGCGGCGGCATGCATTGCTGGCGTTCCTTCGTCCCATGACCGGAAGCCGCAAATTTGCCATCGCCGACATGAAACGCCAAGATTTTGACGCAGCTTTTTTCCGCACGGCTTGCTGAATCCATTCAGTGCCGCGAAAGCTGCGATGGCCGTCACACCGACGGCCATCGCGCGGGCGCGTCAGCGCGCCTTGTACAACTCGCTCAACCGGTCCGGCTTGCCGGCGATGCGCACCAGGTTCGGGTACAGCAGGCCGCCGTGGTAGTCGACCTTGATCGTGCGGTAGCGGTCGAACTGCTTCACCAGCAGCTCGATCGGCGCCGGGCTGTCCTTGGCCGCGGCCACCGCGTCCTTGATCGCGTCCGGGCTGAATTCCTTGCCGTTGACCGCGACGATGGTCATGCCGGTGCCGATGCCCGCATTGAACGCCGGGCTGTCCCACAGCACGTCGGAGATATCGCCCTTGGCGCCGGTCGCCACGCCCAGCGAGTAGGTCAGGTTGGCGCCCTTGCTGCGCTGCTCGCCCGCCTTGAACGCCTCGTTGGGCTTGTCGGTGTAGACCAGCTTCCAGCCGGCGGCCTCGATCCCGTCGACGATCGGGCCGTGTCCGTCGATGCGCTCGCGCAGGAAGCCGGCCCAATCGTACGGCGCGATCCGGTCGAGCGTGGCGACGATGTCCTCGAAGGTGTACGGATTGACGTCCCAGGCGCCGTTGTCCATGCCGAAGAAGGCCTTGGCGAAGTCGTCGATCGAACGCTTGTCGCCGCTCAGCTCGCGCAATTTGCCGTCCACCGCCAGCCACACCATCTGGCCGCCGGAGTAGTAGTCCTCGCTCATCTGGTAGTTGCGGAACGCACGCGACGCGCGCCGTGCGATGGTCGGGTCGTTGGTGGTGTCCTGGATCGTGCGCCACGCCAGGCCCGGGCGGCCGCGATCGTAGGTGGCCGCGACGCCGGCCAGCATGTCGCGCGCCTGCTCCTGGCTCCACAGGCCCGAGCGCGCCGCGACGACGTGGCCGAAGAACTGGGTCTGGCCCTCGTACAGCCACAGCAGCGAGTCGCCCATCGGCACGTTGAAGTTGGGCGTGGCCAGGTCGGCGCCGCGGCGGTACTTGCCGTTCCAGGAGTGGTTGAACTCGTGCGCCAGCAGGTCGCGGCCGGCCCAGGTCTTGTCCCATTCGGTGAAGTACCCGGTCGCGCCGCTGTTCTCGCTGGACCGGTGGTGCTCCAGGCCGATCCCGCCGAGCTTGTCGGTCAGCGCCAGCAGGAACTCGTAGTGGTCGAAGTGGCGCGCCCCGTACAGCTTGTCCATCTGCTGCACCAGGGCCTGGTGCGCCTTGACCTGCTCCGGCCTGGCCTCCAGGTACTTGGCCTCGTCGGCGAACACGTTGAGATAGACCGGCTGCTTGCCCGCCGCGTCCAGCGCGTAGCGCTTGTGATACCTGCCGGCGAAGATCGGCGAATCCACCAGGTCGTCGTAGTCGATCGGCTTGAAGGTCACCTTGTTGCCGTCGCGCCGTTCGGTCTCCAGCGCGGTGGCGTACTCCCAGCCCTGCGGCAAGGTCACGCTCGCCACGGTCTTGATGTTGCGCGCGTAGTAGCCGGCCGGATACAGCGAAGCGGTGTTCCACTGCAGGTTCAGCATCTCCGGGGTCATCGTCACGCGCCCCTGCCCGTCGCCCTGCGAGGACAGGAACTGGAACTCGGCGCTGATCGCGCGCGAGCCTTCCGGCACGTCGACCTTGAAGGCGTAGACGTCGTACGGGTCGCGCGTCCACTTCAGCACCTTGCCCGCATCGTTCTTCACCACCAGCCCGGCGACCTTGTCGATCGGGCCGCTCGGCGCATGGTTGCCCGGGATCCATTGCGGATACAGCAGGGTCATCGTCCCGGGCGTGGCCGGCATGGTGGCGCGCACCCGGAAGATGCGGCGGTCGATGTCGGTGGCATCGACGTCGATGCGCAGCACGCCGTCGAAAGGCACGTCGCGCGGCGGCGCGGTCTGGGCCTGCGCGGCGGGCAGCGAGAGGACGGCGAGCAGCGAAAGCGCCAGGACGGTGGGGGTCTTCATCTGAACTCCAGCAGCAGGATGGACGGCGACGGAAAACGCCGATGCTACGCCGCCGCGGTCCCGCACCGGCCTGCCATAGGTCATACCCGCACCGCTTGCCGCTCGGGGGGGAACCGAACCCTTGCGGGAAGGACTTCGGTCCCGACAGCGCCTGTATTCGAATCCCCGCACATGGCTGTGCGGGCTCCTGCAGGGAGGCCTGCACAAAAGAAAGGCCGCCAATCGCTTGGCGGCCTTCGGCAACGTGGGGGACGTCGCGCCTCAGTGCATCATGTTGACGTTGAGGTTGTGCATGACCCACAGCGAGCCGATGATCACGATGCCGATGATCAGGATCGAGAACAGGCCCACGTGCACGTTGGAGCGCTGTTCCGGGGAACGGTCCATGTGCAGGAAGTAGACGATGTGCACCAGCATCTGCACCGCCGCCAGCACCGAGATGACGATCACGGTCGCGCCCTTGGAGAACGCGCCGCTCATCACCATCGCGAACGGGATGACGGTCAGCACCACCGCCATCGCGAAGCCGATCAGGTAGGACTTCAGCCCGCCGCCGTGCGAATCGGCGGCATGGGTGTCGGAATGGTTGTCGTGGTGGGCCATTACAGTGCTCCCAGCAGGTAGACGACGGTGAACACGCCGATCCAGATGATGTCCAGGAAGTGCCAGAACAGGCTCAGGCACGCCAGGCGGGTGCTGTTGCGCGCGGTCAGGCCGTTCTTGGCGATCTGGATCACCAGCACCAGCATCCACAGCAGGCCCGAGGCCACGTGCAGGCCGTGCGTGCCGACCAGCGTGAAGAACGCCGACAGGAACGCGCTGCGGCCGGGGCCGGCGCCTTCGTGGATCAAGTGGCGGAACTCGTAGATTTCCATGCACAGGAAGCCGATGCCGAACAGCGCGGTCACCGCCAGCCAGCCATACAGGCCGCCCATCTTGCGCTTGTGCGCGGACAGCATCGCGAAGCCGAAGGTCAAGCTGCTGAACAGCAGCAGGAAGGTCTCCACGAGCACGAACTTCAGGTCGAACAGCTCCTTCGCGGTCGGCCCGTCCACCGTCGCGCCGCTGAGCACGGCATAGGTGGCGAACAGGCCGGCGAACAGGATGCAGTCGCTCATCAGGTACACCCAGAAGCCGAAGACGGTGTTGCCGCCGGCATCGTGGTGACCGTGGTCGTGGTCGTGGTGGCCGCCCGCGTGGGCGGCCCCGTGGTGGTCGAGTGTGGTGGTGGACATGGGTCTCATCCTGCCTTCGCGGCGTGGGCCGCCTGGTGCTTCTCAAGCTGGGCGAAGCGCTCGTTCTCGATGCGCTCGACCTCGGCCGCAGGCACGTAGTAGTCGATGTCGTTGTCGAAGGTGCGGGCGATGAAGCTGCCGATCATGCCGACCAGGCCGACCACCGCCATCCACCAGATGTGCCAGGTCAGGCCGAAGCCGAGCGCGATGCTGAACGCACCGATCCAGAAGCCCGCCGCCGTGTTGCGCGGCATGTGGATGTCCTCGTACTTGGCCGGCTTCACCCAGCCCTTGCCGCGCTGCTTGTCCTCCCAGAACTGGTCGATGCTGTCGACCTTCGGCAGGTGGGCGAAGTTGTAGAACGGCGGCGGCGAGGACGTGGCCCACTCCAGGGTGCGGCCGTCCCACGGGTCGCCGGTGACGTCCAGGTTCTTCTTGCGCTGGAAGAAGCTGACGAACAGCTGCGCCAGGTTGAAGAAGATGCCCAGCGCCACGATCGCGGCACCCGCGGCGGCCACGTGCAGCCACGGGATCCATTCCGGGTTGCTGTAGGTGTTCAGGCGACGGGTCATGCCCATGAAGCCCAGCACGTACAGCGGGGTGAACGCCACGAAGAAGCCGACGATCCAGCACCAGAACGAGGCCTTGCCCAGCTTCTCGTTGAGCTTGAAACCGAACGCCTTGGGGAACCAGTAGGTCAGGCCCGCCAGGTAGCCGAACACCACGCCGCCGATGATCGCGTTGTGGAAGTGCGCGATCAGGAACAGGCTGTTGTGCAGCACGAACGACACCGCCGGGATCGCCATCATCACGCCGGTCATGCCGCCGATGGTGAAGGTGACCATCGCGCCCAGCGTCCACATCACCGGCGAGGTGAAGTGCACGCGGCCGCGGAACATCGTGAACAGCCAGTTGAACAGCTTCACGCCGGTCGGGATCGAGATGATCATCGTCGTGATCCCGAAGAACGCGTTGACGTTGGCGCCGGCGCCCATCGTGAAGAAGTGGTGCAGCCACACGATGAAGGACAGCACGCCGATGCACGCCGTCGCGTACACCATCGAGGTGTAGCCGAACAGCTTCTTGCGGCTGAAGGTGGCGATGACTTCCGAGTAGATGCCGAACGCCGGCAGCACCAGGATGTACACCTCCGGGTGGCCCCAGATCCAGATCAGGTTGACGTACATCATGGCGTTGCCGCCACCGTCGTTGGTGAAGAAGTGCGTGCCGAGGTAACGGTCCGCGCCCAGCAGCGCCAGCGCCACGGTCAGGATCGGGAACGCCGCGATGATCAGGATGTTGGTGACCAGCGCGGTCCAGGTGAAGATCGGCATCTTCATCAGGTTCATGCCCGGCGCGCGCATGCGCATGATCGTGACGAAGAAGTTGATGCCGGTCAGCAACGTGCCCAGGCCGGATATCTGCAGGGCCCATATGTAGTAGTCGACGCCGACCCCCGGACTGTATTCCAGGCCCGACAGCGGCGGGTACGCCAGCCAGCCGGTCTGCGCGAACTCGCCCACGCCCAGCGAGATGTTGACCAGCGCCACGCCGGCCACGAACAGCCAGAAGCTCAGCGAGTTCAGGAACGGGTAGGCCACGTCGCGCGCGCCGATCTGCAGCGGCACCACGAGGTTGATCAGGCCCGTCATGAACGGCATGGCCATGAAGAAGATCATGATCACGCCGTGCGCGGTGAAGATCTGGTCGTAGTGGTGCGGCGGGAAGATGCCCGGGTTGCCGTCGTGGGCGATCGCCAGCTGGGTGCGCATCATCGCCGCGTCGGCGAAGCCGCGCAGCAGCATGACCAGCGCGACGATGATGTACATCACGCCGATCTTCTTGTGGTCCACCGAGGTGATCCACTCGCGCCACAGGTAGCCCCACAGCTTGTACTTGGTAACGAGGGCCAGTATCACCAGGCCGATCAGACCGGCGCCGCCGAGGGCGCCCATGATGATCGGCTCGTGGTACGGGATCGCCTCGAGCGTGAGTTTGCCTAGCATCACTTGCCTCCGGAGGTGCACATGGCGACCGGCTCGGCGGCCATCGCCTGATGGTCATGGCCTTCCATGCGGTGGCCCTTGCCCATCATGTATTTGTCGATCAGCGACTTGAACATGCCGTCCTGCACCGACGAGTAGTAGGTGACCGGGTAGTCGCTCTTGTCGTTGCGGTTGGCCGCCAGCGCCTGGTACTCGGCGGCCTGCAGCGACTGCGGCGCGGCCTTGACCTTGGCGACCCAGGCGTCGAAGCCGGCCTGGTCGGGCGTGGCGCGGGCGACGAAGTTCATCTTCGAGAAGCCGTGACCGCTGTAGTTCGCCGAGATGCCCGGGAAGTCGCCCGGCTCGTTCGCGATCAGGTGCAGCTTGGTCTCCATGCCGGCCATCGCGTAGATCTGCGTGCCCAGGTGCGGGATGAAGAACGAGTTCATCACCGTGTCGGAGGTGATCTTGAAGTTGATCGGCGTGTCGACCGGGAAGGCGATCTCGTTGACCGTCGCGATGCCCTGCTCCGGATAGATGAACAGCCACTTCCAGTCCATCGCGACCGCTTCGATCGTGATCGGCTTGACGTCCGACTGCAGCGGCCTGTACGGGTCCAGCGCATGCGACGAGCGCCAGGTCAGCACCGCCAGCACCAGGATGATCAGGCACGGGATCGACCAGACCACCACCTCGATCGCCGTGGAGTGCGACCAGTTCGGCTCGTAGCGCGCCTTGGTGTTGGAGGCCCGGTACTTCCAGGCGAACGCGATGGTCATCACGATCACCGGGACGACGACCAGCAGCATCAGCACCACGGCGGTGATCAGCAGGGTCTTCTCATCCTGGCCGACCTGGCCCTTGGGATTGAGGATGGCCGAGTTGCAACCCGTCAGCAGCAGAAGCAACGACGGCAGCAGCAGGCCTGGACGAAGTACACGCCCGGGGAGTTTCAACGGAATCATCGGTCGATCCAATTGCGAGGGGGCGCCAACCCCCGTCCGGCCTCGACGGGACGCACCGGATGTTGCATCCGGCCCGCACGGAGCGAATGGCCCGACTTGGACGTGGGTTAACAGGGCAATTTTATTGCGTGCTGCAACCGCACGAAAGCGGTTGACAATGATTCGGCTCAACCAAAGCCGCGCAACAGGCTGCGACATATTGCCGCACAGATGCGGCGGCGCGCGCGCAACGCGCATGCCACAAAGCAAACGGGCCGTCCGCGATGCGGACGGCCCGGTGCTGGAGTGGTGCCGGAAACAGGAGTCGAACCTGCGACCTACGCATTACGAATGCGCCGCTCTACCAACTGAGCTATTCCGGCCGAGCCGCGAATTCTAGGCGCTCGCGCCGGGGTCGGTCAATCGCCCGGGACCGCGCACGACGGAGCGGGACGGCCCCGCCACTTCGCCGCGGGCGGACGGTTACCCGACCAGCTGCAGCCGCAGTTCCTTGGGCAGCGCGAACACCATCGATTCGGGTTCGCCGGCCAGTTCGGACACGTTGCCCGCGCCGAGTTCGCGCAAGCGGGCGATCACGCCGTCGACCAGCACCTGCGGCGCGGACGCGCCCGCGGTCAGGCCGACCCGCCGCTTGCCGGCGACCCAGGCCGGATCGATCTCCTGCGCGCCGTCGATCAGGTAGGCCTCCACGCCCTCGCGGCGGGCCAGCTCGGCCAGCCGGTTGGAGTTGGAGCTGTTCGGCGAGCCGACCACCAGCACCAGGTCGCACTGCTGCGACAGCTCGCGCACCGCGTCCTGACGGTTCTGGGTGGCGTAGCAGATGTCGTCGTTCTTCGGCCCCTGCATCGCCGGGAAGCGCTCGCGCAGCGCCTCGATGATGCCGCGGGTGTCGTCCACCGACAGCGTGGTCTGGGTCGTGTAGGCCAAGTTCTCCGGCTGCGCCACGTCCAGCGCGGCGACGTCGTCGATATCCTCGACCAGGTAGATGCGTCCGGCGCCCGCCTCGCGGTTCCACTGGCCCATCGTGCCCTCCACCTCCGGGTGGCCGGCATGCCCGATCAGCACCACGTCGCGCCCGGCGCGGCAGTGCCGGGCCACTTCCAGGTGCACCTTGGTGACCAGCGGGCAGGTCGCGTCGAACACCTTCAACCCGCGCCGCTCGGCCTCGCTGCGCACCGCCTGCGAGACCCCGTGCGCGCTGAAGATGACCGTGTTGCCGTCGGGCACCTCGTCCAGTTCTTCGACGAAGATCGCCCCGCGCTGCTTGAGGTCGTCGACCACGAAGCGGTTGTGCACCACCTCGTGGCGCACGTAGATCGGCGCGCCCAGCGTCTCGATCGCGCGCTTGACGATCTCGATCGCGCGGTCGACGCCGGCGCAGAAGCCACGGGGATTGGCGAGCAGGACGTCCATAGGTTCGGCGGGCCCGGCCACGGCGGGCCGGATCTTCAGCAGGGTTGGCCCGGCATTATCCCGCTTTTTGCTTGCGCTTGCCGTCGAACAGCCCGGACAGCACGATTCCCACGGCGCCTGCGACGATCGCCGAGTCGGCCACGTTGAACGACGGCCAGTAGTGGTCGCCGACGTACCACTGGATGAAATCCACGACGTGGCCGTGTACCAGCCGGTCGATCACGTTGCCGATCGCCCCACCGATCACCAGCGCGTACGGCAGCGCGCTGCGCCAGTCGCCGCGCGGGGTCCGCGCCAGCCACACCGCCATCAAGCCGCTGATGCCCACCGCCAGCAGCGTGAAGAACCAGAGCTGCCAGCCGCCGGCGTCACTGAGGAAACTGAACGCCGCGCCGGTGTTGTAGGTGCGGTACCAGTTCCAGAACCCGTCGATCACCGGGACCGGCGTGAATTCGGGCAGGCTGGACAGCACCCAGGCCTTGCTCCACTGGTCCAGGCCGATGATCGCCGCAGACAGCAGCAGCCAGATCAGGGCATCGGGTTTGGGTCGTGCGGTCATGGAATCACCTTGCTGTTCCTTCTCCCGTCGGCGGGAGAAGGCGCCCGGAGGGCGGATGAGGGTAGTCAGAGCCGGGGGCGCCGTCGAGCGCCCTCATCCGGCGCCTTGCGCCCCTTCTCCCGCCTGCGGGAGAAGGAAAGGACAAGATTCCCGCGGGCGGGAGAAGGGAAAAGCAGGTCAGAACCAACGCCGGTCTTCGCCGGGGCCTTCGACGTTGCTCGCGCAGCGCCCGCACAGCTCCGGATGCCCCGGGTCGGCGCCGACGTCCGCGCGGTGGTGCCAGCAGCGCACGCACTTCGGCTTGTTCGTGGGCTGCGCGCTGACGAAGATGCCGTCGGTGCTGGCCGGCGCGACCACCACGTCGCCGCTGATGAACAGGAAACGCAGTTCGTCGGCCAGCGGCTGCCAGCGCGCGGCGCTGACCGCGTCGGCGGCGACGGTAATCTCCGCTTCCAGCGCCGCGCCGATCGCGCCGTTGGCGCGCATCGGCTCGAGCACCTTGGCGACCTGCTCGCGCAGCGCCAGCAGCCTGTCGAAATCGGCCGCGTTCAGCTCGGCATCGGCCGGCAGCGGGGCCAGGCCGTCGTACCAGGTCTCGAACAGCACGTTGGCCTTGCGCTCGCCGGGCAGGTAACCCCACAGCTCGTCTGCCGTGAAGCTCAGCACCGGCGCGATCCAGCGCACGAACGCCTCGGCCACGCGGTACATGGCGCTCTGCGCCGAACGCCGGCCGCGCGAGTCCTCGGCCATCGTGTACAGGCGGTCCTTGGTCACGTCCAGGTACAGCGACCCCAGGTCCACGCTGCAGAAGTTCAGCAGCGCCTGCACGATGGTGGCGAAATCGTAGCGCTCGTAGGCGGCCTTGATCTTCTCCTGCACCTCCCAGGCGCGGTGCACGATCCAGCGGTCCAGCGCGACCATGTCCGCGAGCGGGCGCAGGTGCGCGGCCGGGTCGAAGCCGGCCAGGTTGCCGAGCAGGAAGCGCGCGGTATTGCGGATGCGGCGGTAGGCGTCGGCGTTGCGCTTGAGGATCTCCTGCGACAGCGACATCTCGTTGCTGTAGTCGGCCGAGGCGATCCACAGGCGCAGGATGTCCGCGCCCAGCGTCTTCATGATGTCCTGCGGCTCGATGCCGTTGCCGAGCGACTTGGACATCTTGCGGCCGTGCTCGTCGACGGTGAAGCCGTGGGTCAGGCACTGCCGGTACGGCGCCGCCTTGTCGATCGCCACGCCGCTCAGCAGCGAGGACTGGAACCAGCCGCGGTGCTGGTCCGAGCCTTCCAGGTACAGGTCGGCCGGCTTGGGCAGGCCGCGGTCGGGCAGCACCGCGTCGTGGGTGACGCCGGAATCGAACCAGACGTCGAGGATGTCGGTGATCTTCTCGTACTCGCCGGCCTCGGCGCCGAGCAGCTCGGCCGGGTCCAGCGCGTACCACGCATCGACGCCGCCCTGCTCCACCTTGTCGGCGACCTGGCGCATCAGCTCGACGCTGCGCGGATGCGGCTCGCCGGTCTCGCGATGCACGAACAGCGCGATCGGCACGCCCCAGGTGCGCTGGCGCGAGATCGTCCAGTCCGGGCGGCCCTCGACCATGCCGGCGATGCGCGCCTGGCCCCATTCCGGGTACCACTTCACGCCCTCGATCGCCTTGAGCGCGTCGGCGCGCAGGTTGGCCTGCTCCATCGAGATGAACCACTGCGGGGTGGCGCGGAACGCGATCGGGGTCTTGTGGCGCCAGCAGTGCGGGTAGCTGTGCTCCATCTTGCCGGCCGACAGCAGCGTGCCGTTGCCGCGCAGGGCCTCGATGATGGCGTCGTTGGCCTTCCAGATGTGCAGCCCGGCCAGCTCGACGCCGTTGAACGCCGGGGTCGAGGGCAGGTACACGCCGCGGCCGTCGACCGGATTGATCTGCGCGGCGGCATAGCGATCGATCAGCCCGTACTGGCGCGAGACCTGGTAGTCCTCCTGGCCGTGGCCGGGCGCGGTGTGCACGGCGCCGGTGCCGTCCTCGTCGGAGACGTGCTCGCCCAGCAGCAGCGGGATGTCGCGTTCGGCGTAGGCCGGGTGCGCCAGCAGCAGGTTCTCCAGCGCGGCGCCCTTGGCATGGCCATGCACGATCTCGCCGGCGACGCCGTAGCGCTGCAGCGCCTTGGCCGCCAGGGCGCTGGCCAGCACCAGCCAGCGCGGCTTGCCGTCGCGCGCCGGACCTTCGACCAGCACGTAGTCCAGCTCCGCGCCCAGCGTCACCGCCAGCGAGGCCGGCAGCGTCCACGGCGTGGTGGTCCAGATCGGCACCGCGACCTCGACGCCTTCCGGCAGCACCACCCCGAACTTCGCCGCCAGCGCGGCCGGATCGCGCGCCGGATAGGCGATGTCGACGGTGGGCGAGACCTTGTCGGCGTACTCGATCTCGGCCTCGGCCAGCGCCGAGCCGCAATCGAAGCACCAGTGCACCGGCTTCACGCCACGGGTCAGGTGGCCGTTGTCGACCACCTTGGCCAGCGCGCGGATCTCGTTGGCCTCGAAGCGGAAATCCAGCGACTTGTACGGGTTGTCCCAGTCGCCGATCACGCCCAGGCGCTTGAAGTCGCGGCGCTGCAGGTCGATCTGCTCGGCGGCGTATTCGCGGCACTTCTGGCGGAACTCGGTGGCGTCCAGCTTCACGCCGACCTTGCCGTACTTCTTCTCGATCGCGATCTCGATCGGCAGGCCGTGGCAGTCCCAGCCCGGGATGTACGGCGCGTCGAAGCCGGCCAGGTACTTCGACTTGACGATGATGTCCTTGAGGATCTTGTTGACCGCATGGCCGAGGTGGATCGCGCCGTTGGCGTACGGCGGGCCGTCGTGCAGTACGAACAGCGGCCGGCCCTTGGCGTTCTCGCGCAGCCGCGCGTACAGCCCCTCGCTCTCCCAGCGCTCCAGGATGCCCGGCTCGCGCTTGGGCAGGTCGCCGCGCATCGGGAAATCCGTCGCGGGCAGGTGGAGGGTGGTCTTGTAGTCTTGAGTCACGGGAATCTACCGTTTATTGAAGAGTCCGCACATGGATGTGCGGGCTTTTGCGAGGGACTCGCACCATCGGCGTCCGCGCATGGATACACGGGCTTTTGCGAAGGACTCGCATGGAGAATGCGGCGGGCCTGCTCGGCGTCGCGATACATCTGTTCGGTCAGGGCGTCCAGCCCGGAAAATTTCTCTTCGTCGCGCAGCTTGGCCACGAACTCGACCTCGATGTGGCGGCCGTACAGGTCGCCCTGGTAGTCGAACAGATGGGCCTCCAGCAGCGGCTCGACGCCGGCCACGGTCGGGCGCGTGCCGAAGCTGGATACCGACGGCCACGGCCGGCTCCCGTCGGGATCGCCGGACACGCCGTGCACCCAGGTGGCATAGATCCCCGCCAGCGCCGGCGTATGCGGGAAGCGCAGGTTGGCGGTCGGGAATCCCAGCGTGCGGCCGAGCTGCCGGCCGCGCACCACCCGCCCGCCGATCGCGTACGGCCGGCCCAGCAGGTCGGCCGCATGGGCGAACTCGCCCGCCACCAGCAGCTCGCGGATGCGCGTGGCGGACACGCGCTCGCCATGCTGGTGCACCGGCTCGATCTCGCCGGCCTCGAAGCCGAGCGCCCCGCCCATCCGGCGCAACAGTTCGATGTCGCCGCCGCGCTTGTGGCCGAAACGGAACTCCGGCCCGATCCACACTTCCTGCGCCTGCAGCCGCTTGGCCAGCACCTGGCGCACGAAGTCCTCGGCGCTCATCGCCGAAAGCCTGCCGTCGAAGCGGATCAGGCCGACCGCATCGGCGCCGAACCGGCGCAGGCCTTCGATCTTGGCGCGAGCCAGGGTCAGGCGCGGCGGCGGTTCGCCCTTGGCGAAGAACTCGCGCGGCAGCGGCTCGAAACTGAGCGCCACCGCGGGCACGCCCCGCTGGCGCGCGCGCGCGGCCGCGTGGCGCACCAGCGCGCGGTGGCCCAGGTGCAGGCCATCGAAGGCGCCGATGCAGACCACGCTTCCGTGCGGGAACAGCGTCCCGCCCTCGACGTCTCTAAAAAGCCTGCTCATTCCGGTCGGACATTCGGCCCGCAAGGAGCCATCTTGGTTCGTTGGTCGATAGTTAAGGGCCCGGCACATGGATGTGCCGTGCTCCTGTGAGGGATTCACATTCAAGTATAGCCGGCCGCTCCCGCGATCAATGCCCGCGCAGGTCGCGCGGGCGGAAACCCAGCGCCAGCTGCGCCAGCGCGTAGGCCGCGCCGCCGGCCGCCACCAGGCCGAGCAGGCCGCCGATGCGGTGCCACTTGTCCATGGCCGTGAACTCCGGCAGCCAGTGCAGGCCCGCGCCGACCACCGCCGCCATCGCCAGGCACGACGCCGCCAGCCGCAGCAGGAATCGCAGCCAGCCCGGCTTGCGCTGGTACACGCCGGCCTTGCCGAGCCAGTACCACAGCAGCCCCAGGTTGATGTAGCTGGCCAGCGCGCTGGCCAGCCCCAGCGCCAGGTGCAGGCCCGGCGTGCGCTTGAGCGCCTCCATCACCCCGAGCGCACGCACTTCCGGCGCCACCATCAACTGGTAGATCAGCGCCAGGAACGCGATGTTGAGCACCATGTTGGCCACCAGCGAGACCACGCCCGCGCGCACCGGCGTGCGCGTGTCCTGGCGCGCGTAGAACGCCGGCAGGATCACCTTGACCAGGGCGAAGGCCGGCAGGCCGAAGCTCAATCCCAGCACCGACAGGGCGGTCATCTGGGTCGAGAACGCGGTGAACTTGCCGTACTGGAACATCGTCGCCACCAGCGGCGTGGCCAGCAGCATCAGCCCGACCATCGCCGGCACCGCGATCAGCAGGGTCGTGCGCAGCCCCCAGTCCAGCGCCGCCGAGAAGCCTTCGCCGTCGGTCTTGACGTGGTGCCGGGACAGCGCCGGCAGGATCACCGTGCCCAGCGCCACCCCGAACAGGCCCAGCGGCAGCTCGAGGAACCGGTCCGCCTGCGACAGCCAGGACTGCGAACCGTCGTACAGGCGCGCGGCGATCACCGTGTCCAGCAGCAGGTTGATCTGGGCGATCGACGAGCCGAACAGGGTCGGCACCATCAGCGTCATCACCCGGCGCACGTCGGGATGGTTCCAGCCCCAGCGCGGCAGCGTGAGCAGGTCGATCCGCTTCAGCGACGGGAACTGGAACAGCAACTGCAGCACGCCGGCCAGCAGCACCGCCCAGCCCATCGCCAGGATCGGCACCTGCAACCGCGGCGCCAGCCACAGCGCGCCGGCGATCATGCACAGGTTGAGGATCACCGGGGTCAGCGCCGGCAACGCGAACTTCTGGAAGCTGTTCAGCGCCCCGCCCGCCAAGGCCGTGAGCGATACGAACAGCAGGAACGGGAAGGTCAGCCGCAGCAGGTCCTTGAGCAACTCGTATTTCTGGGGATCGGCGGCCTGGCCGTCGCTGAACAGCGCGGCCAGCTGCGGCGTCAGCAGCAGCCCCAGGGCGGTGACCACGAGCAGCGCCGCCCCCAGGGTGCCGGACACCCGCGACATCAGCTCGCGCAGTTCGGCGTGGCTGCGGGTCTCCTTCACTTCCGTGAACACCGGCACGAACGCGGTCGAGAACGAGCCTTCCGCGAACAGCCGGCGCAGGAAGTTGGGGATGCGGAAGGCTACCCAGAACGCGTCGGTGACCGCGTTGGTACCGAAGCTGTAGCTGATCGACCAGTCCCGGACCAGGCCCAGCACGCGGGAAATCATGGTCATGCTGCTGAACGACAGCACCCCCCGCAACATGCGCGACGAGCTCAAGGCCGGCCCCCCTTGACAACTGACTTGACGTACATTTCAGATCCGATCATAATTTCGCGCTTGCTTTTTCCATCACACCGATTTTTCAGGAAACCACCACCGTGGCCAATATCAAGTCCGCCAAGAAGCGCGCCAAGCAGACCGTCGTGCGCAATGCGCGCAACACGGCTCAGCGTTCGCAGCTGCGCACCGCCGTCAAGAAGGTGATCAAGGCCCTTGACGCCAACGATGCCGCCGGCGCCGAAGCCGCCTTCGCCGTCGCCCAGCCCCTGCTCGACCGTTTCAGCGCCCGTGGCCTGATCCACAAGAACAAGGCCGCTCGCCACAAGAGCCGCCTGACCGCCCGCATCAAGGCCCTCAAGGCGGCCTGATCCGGCGCTGCATCCGGCGGCCACGCCGCCGGCAGCACAAGAAAACCCGGCGGAAGCCGGGTTTTTTGTTGCCTCGCCTTTTGCGGCAGCGGCTCCTGCAGGAGCGGCTTCTTCAGCCGCGATGAGGCTCCGCCATTTGAATCCCCGCATATGGATGTGCGGCGCTCGTGCGCGGGATTCGCATGAAAGCCCCTTCGCGGCTGAAGCCGCTCCTACAAGGGCGGTCACGCGTCCCGCTCCGCCTGCTCGGCGCGCTGGCGGTCGAAGAACGCCATCACGTCCTTCATGATCGGCCAGGTGCCCTCGCGGCCGAGCGCCGAGACCAGATACCAGGGGCCGGTCCAGCCCAGCTCGGCGATCACCGCCTCGGCCGCCGCCCTGGCCTCGTCCTCGAACATCAGGTCGGCCTTGTTCAGCACCAGCCAGCGCGGCCTGTCCAGCAGTTCGGGATCGTGGCGCTCCAGCTCGCTCTCCAGGATGCGGACCTGCTCGGCCGGCGACACGCCCTCCACGCCCCCTTCCATGGGCGAGACGTCCACGAGGTGCAGCAGCAGGCGGGTGCGCTGCAGGTGGCGCAGGAACTGAGTGCCCAGGCCGGCGCCTTCGGCCGCGCCCTCGATCAGGCCCGGCACGTCGGCGATCACGAAGCTGCGGTGCGGCTCGACACTGACCACGCCGAGGTTCGGGTAGAGCGTGGTGAACGGATAGTCCGCGACCTTCGGCGTCGCCGCCGAGACCGCGCGGATGAAGGTGCTCTTGCCCGCGTTCGGGAAGCCCAGCAGGCCGACGTCGGCGAGCAGCTTCAATTCCAGCTTGAGGGTGCGCTGCTCGCCCTCCTCGCCCGGCGTGGCCTGGCGCGGCGCACGGTTGACCGAGCTCTTGAAATGCATGTTGCCCAGGCCGCCCTTGCCGCCCTTGGCGACCAGCAGGCGATCGCCGTGGCGCGTCAGGTCGCCGATCACCTCGTCGGTATCGACGTTCATCACGACGGTGCCGACCGGCACGGTGATGATCCGGTCCTCGCCGGCCTTGCCGTACATCTGCCGGCCCATGCCGTTCTCCCCGCGCTGCGCCTTGAAGATGCGCTCGTGGCGGAAATCGACCAGCGTGTTGAGGTTCTCGTCGGCGACCAGCCAGACGCTGCCGCCGTTGCCGCCGTCGCCGCCGTCGGGCCCGCCGAGCGGGATGAACTTCTCGCGCCGGAAGCCGACGCAGCCATTGCCGCCGTTGCCGGCGATCACCTGGATTTCAGCTTCGTCTACCAACTTCATGGGATTGGGGATTCGGGATTGGGGATTCGTTGGAAAGCGTAACCGCGTCGATCGGCCCGCGCATTGGAACAGGGGAAACCACAGAACCCGCCTTGCGAATCCCGAATCTCGAATCCCCAATCCCGGCCATCAAACAAAAACCCCGCCGGAGCGGGGCTTCGTGTCGGTGGGACCGAAGTCCCGTCGGCAAGCCTCAGGCCTGCACGACGCTGACGGTGCGGCGCTTCTTCGGGCCCTTGGTGGAGAACTCCACCGTGCCGTCGACCAGCGCGAACAGCGTGTGGTCGCGGCCCAGGCCGACGCCGGCGCCCGGATGGAACTGGGTGCCGCGCTGGCGCACGATGATGTTGCCGGCCTCGATGGACTGGCCGCCGTAGATCTTGACGCCCAGGTACTTCGGGTTGGAGTCGCGGCCGTTGCGCGAGGAGCCTACGCCCTTTTTGTGTGCCATGACGATTTCTCCTTGATGCTTAGCCGGCGATGCCGGTGATTTCGATTTCGGTGTAGTGCTGCCGGTGGCCCTGGTGCTTCATGTGGTGCTTGCGGCGGCGGAACTTGATGATGCGCACCTTGTCGGCGCGGCCGTGGGCGACGACCTTGGCGGTGACCGAGGCGCCCTTCAGCGCGTCGCCGACCTTGATGCCGTCGCTGTCGCCCAGCAGCAGGATGTTGTCGAACTTGATCTCGGAGCCGGCCTCGGCCTCGAGCTTTTCCACGCGGAGCGTTTCGCCCTGCGCGACGCGGTATTGCTTACCGCCGGTGACCAGAACTGCGTACATGTCGTCGTCTCTTCTGTAGTTATTCTGAATTGCTTGGCCCGCCTGCCGGGCACAGGCCTGGCAGAAGGATCGGCGATTCTATCCGGCCCGGCCCGGTCCGGTCAAATCCCCCCCTCTCCCGGCGCCCTCACTCCGGCCCCACGTCCGCTGCCCTAGCCTCGGCCCGGTTCTCCTCCCCTCGAGCCCGGGATCGCCCGCCCCGCCTTTGCGCGGGCGGGAATGCTGTCCCCAGCCACATCCATTCGAGAGGAGCACGGAAATGTTCGACAGCCTGATGGAAGACGTGGCCGGGCGCACCGGCCTGAGCGCCGACAAGGCCCGGCAGTTGCTAGGGGCACTGACCGCATTGATCTTCGACGAGAAGCAGGGGGGATTCGCCGGCTTCATCGACCGGTTCCGGCAAAAGGGGCTGGGCGAACTGGTGCAATCGTGGGTCGGCACCGGCCCCAACCAGCCCATCACCCCCGCCCAGGTGCAGGACGTGTTCGGCGCCCCGCTGATCGGCGGCATCGCCAGCCGGCTGGGCCTGGACAGCGCCGCCACCGCCGGCGCCATCGGCGGCGCGCTGCCCGGCCTGGTCGACCGGCTCAGCGCCGACGGCCAGGTGCCGGCCGGCCTCCCCGACACGCTCAAGGGCTGGGTGGCCAGCGCCGGCGACTGGCTGGGCGACCTGGGCTCGCATGGCTGGGGCGCATTGGCGGGCGGCGCGGCGGCCGTTGGCGGCGCACGCGCGGCCGGCCATTCCGCGGGCGCGGGAGCCCGCGCCGTCGCCGATGCCGCTCGCCAGACCGGGCGAGGCACCGGCCGCCTGCTGCCCTGGCTGTTGCTGGCGGCGGCGATCATCGTCGCCTTCCTGCTGCTGCGCAGCTGCCACCGCCCGGCCGAGCCGGCCGGTTCGGCGAGTTCCGCCACCGAATCGGCGGCACCCCCGGCCCCGGCCTCCCCGGCCGCGACGGCAGGCGCCCCAGCACCAGGCACGGCGCCTGCCAGCACCGCCCATGCCGCGCTGGATTTCGGCAAGGACAAGCTGGCCGTGAGCGGCGAACTGGGCAGCGATGCCGAGCGCACCCGCCTGATGGACGCCCTGCGCAAGGCCTACGGCGCCTCCGCCGTGGACGGCGACCTCAAGGTCGCCGCCGGGCTCGCCCCGGCGCCCTGGCTGGACAAGCTGGTCGCGGCGCTGCCCAGCCTGCGGATTCCGGGCCTGTCGCTCGGGCTGGAAGGCAACCGGGTCGACATCAAGAGTGGCGGCCTGCCGGAAGCGGAGCGCTTCGCCGCCTCCCAGGCCGTGCGCGACGCGTTCGGCGGCTTCGACATCACCGGCCAGTGGGACCGCGCCTCCGCCGCGCTCGATGCGCTGACTCCGCAATCCAGCCCCGAGGACCTGGCCAAGGCCCTCAACCTGCTGACGATCGGCTTCGCCACCGGCTCGGCCACCATCACCGCCGACAGCGCCGAGACGCTCGAGCGCGCCGCCACGGCCATTGCCGCGATGCCGGCCGGCACGCGCATCGAGGTCGGCGGGCATACCGACAACACCGGCAACGCCGCGGCCAACCTCAAGCTGTCGCAGGACCGCGCCGACGCGGTGCAGCGCAAGCTGGTCGAGCTGGGCGCGCCGGCCGACCGGCTGGCGGCGAAAGGCTACGGCCAGGACGCGCCGGTGGCCGACAACGCCACCGAGGAGGGCCGTGCGCAGAACCGCCGCATGATCTTCACCGTGCTGAAGTGAACCGCGGCCGCGGGCACCGTCCGGAGGGCGCCTTCGCGGGCGCCCTCTTGCGTGGGGCTCCGTCTCAGATCCTGCGACGGTCGTCGCCGAGACTTCCGTTCCGCTCATTTGCCCCCATCCTGTCCAGCCGATAGGCTTGTCTATTGGCCCGGATTTCCCCGCACTGCCCCTCCCCGCTCGAAGGCACCCGATGGCGCTGGACTACATCCGCATCCGCGGCGCGCGGACGCACAATCTCAAGAACCTCGATCTCGACCTCCCCCGCGACAAGCTGATCGTCATCACCGGCCTGTCCGGCTCGGGCAAGTCGTCGCTGGCGTTCGACACCATCTACGCCGAAGGCCAGCGCCGCTACGTCGAGTCGCTCTCCGCCTACGCCCGGCAGTTCCTGAGCGTGATGGAGAAGCCGGACATCGACCACATCGAAGGCCTGTCGCCGGCGATCTCGATCGAGCAGAAGTCGACCTCGCACAACCCGCGCTCCACGGTCGGCACGATCACCGAGATCTACGACTACCTGCGCCTGCTGTACGCGCGCGTCGGCACCCCGCGCTGCCCGGACCATGGCTACCCGCTGGAGGCGCAGACGGTCAGCCAGATGGTCGACCAGGTGCTCGCGCTCGACGCCGAGCAGCGCTACATGCTGCTGGCGCCGGTGATCCGCGAGCGCAAGGGCGAGCACGCGCAGGTGTTCGAGCAACTGCGCGCGCAGGGCTTCGTGCGCGTGCGCGTGGACGGCGAGCTGTACGAGATCGACGCGGTGCCGGCGCTGGCGCTGCGCCAGAAGCACACCATCGAGGCGGTGATCGACCGCTTCCGCCCGCGCGAGGACATCAAGCAGCGCCTGGCCGAGAGCTTCGAGACAGCGCTCAAGCTGGGCGACGGCATGGCCGCGGTGATGTCGCTGGACGATCCCAAGGCGGCGCCGCAGCTGTTCTCCTCCAAGTATTCCTGCCCGGTCTGCGACTACTCGCTGCCCGAGCTGGAGCCGCGCCTGTTCTCGTTCAATGCGCCGATGGGCGCCTGCCCGTCCTGCGACGGCCTGGGCGTGGCCGAGTTCTTCGACCCGGCCAAGGTCGTGGTGCATCCGGAGCTGTCGCTGTCGGCCGGCGCGGTGCGCGGCTGGGACCGCCGCAACGCCTACTACTTTCAGCTGATCGCCTCGCTGGCCAAGCACTACAAGTTCGACGTCGACGCGCCGTGGCAGTCGCTGCCCGAGCAGGTGCGCAAGGCGGTGCTGTACGGCAGCGGCGAGGAAGTGATCACCTTCACCTACTTCACCGAATCCGGCGGCCGCACCCAGCGCAAGCACCGCTTCGAGGGCATCATCCCTAACCTGGAGCGCCGCTACCGCGAGACCGAGTCGCCGGCGGTGCGCGAGGAGCTGGCCAAGTACATCAGCGAGCAGCCCTGCCCCGAGTGCCGCGGCGCGCGCCTGAACCGCGCCGCGCGCAACGTGTTCGTCGCCGACCGGCCGCTGCCGGAGATCGTGGTGATGCCGATCGACGAGGCGCTGTCGTTCTTCCGCGAGCTGAGCCTGCCGGGCTGGCGCGGCGAGATCGCCGCCAAGATCGTCAAGGAGATCGGCGAGCGGCTGGGCTTCCTGGTCGACGTCGGCCTGGACTACCTCACGCTGGAGCGCAAGGCCGACACCCTGTCCGGCGGCGAGGCCCAGCGCATCCGCCTGGCCTCGCAGATTGGCGCCGGCCTGGTCGGGGTGATGTACGTGCTCGACGAGCCGTCGATCGGCCTGCACCAGCGCGACAACGAACGCCTGCTCGGCACGCTCACCCGCCTGCGCGACCTCGGCAACACCGTGATCGTGGTCGAGCACGACGAGGACGCGATCCGCCTGGCCGACCACATCCTGGACATCGGCCCCGGCGCCGGCGTGCACGGCGGCGAGATCTGCGCGCAAGGCACGCTGCAGGACATCCTCGCCTCGCCGCGCTCGCTGACCGGGCAGTACCTGTCCGGCAAGCGCCAGATCGAGATCCCCAGGCAGCGCCACAAGCCGAACCCGAAGATGACGCTGCACCTGCGCGGCGCCACCGGCAACAACCTCAAGAACGTCGACCTGGACATCCCGGCCGGCCTGCTGACCTGCGTGACCGGCGTGTCCGGCTCGGGGAAGTCGACGCTGATCAACGACACGCTGTTCGCGCTGGCCGCCAACGAGATCAACGGCGCCTCGCACCCGGTGGCGGCGTACCGCGAGGTTGAGAACCTGGACCTGTTCGACAAGGTCGTGGACATCGACCAGTCGCCGATCGGCCGCACGCCGCGCTCCAACCCGGCCACCTACACCGGCCTGTTCACGCCGCTGCGCGAGCTGTTCGCGCAGGTGCCGGAGGCGCGCGCGCGCGGCTATTCGCCCGGCCGCTTCAGCTTCAACGTGCGCGGCGGCCGCTGCGAGGCCTGCCAGGGCGACGGCATGATCAAGGTCGAGATGCACTTCCTGCCCGACGTGTACGTGCCCTGCGACGTCTGCCACGGCAAGCGCTACAACCGCGAGACGCTGGAGATCCTCTACAAGGGCCACAGCATCAACGACGTGCTGGAGATGACCGTCGAGGACGCGCTCAAGCTGTTCGAGCCGGTGCCGGCGATCGCGCGCAAGCTGGAGACGCTGGTGGACGTGGGCCTGAGCTACATCAAGCTGGGCCAGAGCGCGACCACGCTGTCCGGCGGCGAGGCGCAGCGCGTCAAGCTGTCCAAGGAGCTGTCGCGGCGCGATACCGGCCGCACGCTGTACATCCTCGACGAGCCGACCACCGGCCTGCACTTCCACGACATCGAGGCGCTGCTCGGCGTGCTGCACAAGCTGCGCGACGAGGGCAACACGGTGGTGGTGATCGAGCACAACCTGGACGTGATCAAGACCGCGGACTGGATCGTCGACCTCGGTCCCGAGGGCGGCCACCGCGGCGGCACGATCCTGGTCGCCGGCACGCCCGAGGACGTGGCGGCGCACCCGCAGTCCTACACCGGCCAGTTCCTCGCCAAGATGCTGCCGTCGATCGCCGCGCGGCCGGGCAAGCCCGCCGCCGTCGCCAACAAGCCCGAGGCGCTGCCGCCGCGCAAGGCCAAGGCCGAGAAGGCGCCCGCCAAGAAGACCCCACCGAAGAAGAAAGCCGCACGATGAGCGAGAACACCCCCAAGATCCTGGCGCGCGTCCCGATCAGCGTGCGCTGGCGCGACATGGACAGCATGGGTCACGTCAACAACGCCAAGTACATCTCCTACCTGGAGGAGGCGCGCGTGCGCTGGATGCTGGGCGTGCCGGGCGTGTCGATGAGCGACCGGATCGCGCCGGTGGTGGCCGCGACCAACGTCAACTACCGCCGCCCGATCGTGTGGCCGGACGACATCCTGGTCGAACTGTTCGTCGAACGCCTCGGCAACAGCAGCGTCACCATCGGCCACCGCATCGTCGACCAGAAGGACGAGTCGGTGCTGTACTCGGACGGCAACGTGGTGGTGGTGTGGATGGACACCCAGACCGGCAAGAGCGCGCCGCTGCCGGAGGCGGTCCGCGCGGCGTCGAGCTGAACACAGCCACCAGGCATTTTGTGGGGGCGGCCTCAGCCGCGATGGGGCCTCCCCGATAAGCCGCTCCCACAGGAAACGCGCGTCGCCTACGGCGCCGCCTTGCGCACTTCCAGTTCGCCGAGCACCTCGCGCCCGTCGCGCAGCTTGAACGCCACCGGCAGCCGCTCGCCCTCGCGCAGCGGCTGCTTCGCCTGCATCAGCATCAGGTGCAGGCCGCCCGGGCGCAGCTCGGCCTTGCCGCCGGCCGGCAACGGCAACGCCTCCACCTCGCGCATCCGGCTCACCCCGTCGACCTGCGTGGTCTCGTGCAGCGACACGTCGCCGAAGGCCGGGCTCGATGCCGATACCACCTCGGCCTGCGCCTTGCACGCGTTGGCGAAACGCCCGAAGCCGGCACTCATCGGCATCGCCGCGTTGGCGGGCAGGCGGATCCAGCCGCCCTCGAAGCGCGGCAGGCACTGGGGCGCGGCGTGGGCCGCGAACGAGGAGGCCAGGAGCCATCCGGCGACGAGCGCGAGGGTCGTTTTCATGCCGACTATCATAGGCAGACCGCCAGCCGGAGCAACGCATGAGCCTCGAGATCCTCGACCACGGACCGATCCGGGAGATCCGCCTGGCCCGGCCGCCGGCGAACGCCCTGGACACGGCGCTGTGCCGCAGCCTGGCCGCCGCGGTCGCGCAGGCCCAGTCCGAAGGCAGGCACGGCATCGTGCTGTCCGGCGGCGAACGCATCTTTTCCGGCGGGCTGGACGTGCCGCACCTGCTCTCGCACGGCGCCGACCGCGGCAAGCTGCTGGACAGCTGGAGCGCGTTCTTCGCGGCCGCGCAGGCGCTGGCGGACTGCGAAGTCCCGGTCGCCGCCGCGCTCACCGGGCATGCGCCGGCCGGCGGCTGCGTGCTGGCGCTGTGCTGCGACTACCGGGTCATGGCGCGCAGCGTCGATCCGGCGCGTCCCTACGCGATCGGCCTGAACGAGGTGCAGGTGGGACTGGTGGCGCCGGAAGGCATCCAGCGCCTGCTGCGGCGCGTGGTCGGCGCGCACCGCGCCGAGCGGCTGCTGGTCGCCGGCGAGATGGTGCCGGCCGAACGCGCGGCGCAGATCGGCCTGGTCGACGAGCTGGCCGACGGCGAGCAGGTGGTCGCGCGCGCCGTCGCCTGGCTGCAGGCGCTGCTGAAGCTGCCGCGCGAGCCGATGCTGGCCACGCGCGCGATCGCCCGCGCCGACCTGCGCGAGGCGCTGGCGCCGCAGCACATCCGGCTGGACCGCTTCGTCGAGGCCTGGTACGCGCCGGACGCCCAGGCCGCGCTGAACGCGCTGGCGGAACGGCTGCGCAAGGGGTGAGCGCCCCGCCGGTATAATTCGCGGCCACGCTGCCCAAGATCCCGTCCCTTGTCCGACAACGTTGTCACCGTCGTCTCCGAACTGATCAGCCTGCTCTCGCTGGAGCGGCTGGAAGACAACCTGTTCCGCGGCGAGAGCCGCGACATCGGCACCAAGTACGTGTTCGGCGGGCAGGTGCTGGGCCAGGCGCTGGCGGCGGCGCAGGCGACGGTCGAGAACGGCCGCCGCGCGCACTCGCTGCACGCCTATTTCCTGCGCGCCGGCGACATCGAGCACCCGATCGTCTACGACGTGGACCGCACCCGCGACGGCGGCAGTTTCTCGGTGCGCCGGGTGACCGCGATCCAGCACGGCAAGGTGATCTTCTTCTGCGCCGCCTCGTTCCAGGAAGAGGAGCCGGGCGCCGAGCACCAGGCCAAGATGCCCGTGGTGCCGCCGCCGGAGGACATCGAGCAGACGCCTCCGGTCGCGCCGGAGGTGATGGCCAAGCTGCCGCCGAAAGTGCAGCGCTGGCTGACCCGCGGCGGCCCGTTCGAGTTCCGCCACGTCTATCCGCGCGACGAACTCAACCCGCCCAAGCGCCCGCCGTTCCAGCAGATGTGGCTGCGCCTGAACGAGCCGGTCGGCGACGACGTCGGCCTGCACCAGGCCTTGCTGGCCTACGCATCGGATTTCCAGTTGCTGGGCACGTCCACGTTCCCGCATGGCATCAGCTACTACACGCCGAACGTGCAGATGGCCTCGCTCGACCACGCGCTGTGGTTCCACCGCCCGTTCCGCACCGACGACTGGCTGCTCTACTCGCTCGACAGCCCGACCGCGCAGGGCTCGCGCGGGCTGGCGCGCGGCCAGTTCTTCACCCGCGACGGCGTGCTGGTCGCCAGCACCACCCAGGAGGGCCTGATCCGCGTCGTGCGCGACGGCAGCGCGGCATCGGTGCCGGCCAAAGACTGAGAGCGATCCCCGAACGATGCGCAAGATCTTCAGCAGCCAGCGCGTGGAAACCGCCGAAGGCGTGGCGCAGTTGCTGCGCGACGCCGGCATCGAGGTGCGGGTGAGCAACGGCCGCTCCTACCAGAGCAAGCGCAGCGGCCAGTTCAGCTACCTCGAACAGGGCAACGCGCAGAACTATCCGTCGGTCTGGGTCGTGCACGCCAACGACCAGGCGCGGGCCCGCGAGATCCTGCGCCAGGCGCGCCTGCTCGACACCACGCGGCGCGACCTGCCCGATGCCGATTACGGCTTCGCCGGGCTGCCCGGCGCCGGCCAGCCGCCGCGCGCCAACTGGGCCTGGCGCATCAGGATCGCGCTGCTGGCGGTGATCGGCGCGATCGCGCTGTTCATCGCATTGCGCCATCGCGCGCCCCCGGCACCGGCCGCGCCCTCGCCCCCGCCGGTGGCCGCGCCGGCGCAGCCGCCGCAACAAGCTCCGCAGCCGCAGCCCCCGCAGCAGGACGAGCAGGAACAGCGGGTCCGGATCGAACCCACCCGCTAGCCAGGGCTTGCGCCCGGGCGGTCACATCCGCCGCCCGGCTGCGTCATGATCGCGTACGGAACGGAGCGCGCCCATGAACGCCCAGACGCTGGACCTGATGCTGCAACGCGACCTGCCGATCGCCCGCGGCGGTTGCCCGCAGGCCTATGGCCGGATCGTGGCGGCCTGCCAGAACACGGTGACCGCCATCGCGCTCGCGATCACCCGCGACGTGCAGGCCAGCGAGGACATCGCGCAGGAGGCGTTCCTGCGCGCCTGGCAACAGTTGTCGCGGCTCAACAACACGGCCAGCTTCATGCCCTGGCTGCGCCAGATCACCCGCAACCTGGCGCGCGACTGGTTGCGCGCCCACCGCCATCGGCCGATGAGCGGCGAGGCGGCCGAGATCGCCATCGGCATGGCCGCCGATCCCGGCCCCTCGCCGGCGGACCGCCTGCTGCGGATCGAAGAGGAAACCGTCGCGGCCGACATCATCTCCGCGCTGCCCGAGGACAGCCGCGAGGCCTTGCTGCTGTACTACCGCGAAGGCCAGCGCTCGCAGCAGGTCGCCGACCTGCTGGGCCTGAGCGACGCGGCGGTGCGCAAGCGCCTGTCGCGGGCGCGCGCCATGGTGCGCGAGGAACTGCTGCAGCGGTTCGGCCGCTTCGCCTGCGGCAGCGCGCCCGGCGTGGCGTTCGGCCAGGCGCTGGCCCTGGCGGTCGCCACCGCCAAGCCCCCGCTGGGCCTGGGCGTGGAAGCGGTCGGCGCCGGCCTGGGCGCGGGCCTGGCGGCCAAGTCGTTGCTCGGCACCGGCGCGGCAAGCGGTACCGCCGTGCTCGGCGGGCTGCTGGGCGGCATCGCCGGCGGCGGCATCGTGTTCTGGCTGTGCAGCCGCCTGCTGTTCTCCTATACCGAGACCGAGCAGGAGCGCCTGCAGGTGTGGCGCGCCTATCGCCGCTACATGGTCCACGCCGCGATCGCGGTCGCGGCGGCCGCCGCGATCGGGCTGCTCACGCACGGCCCCTGGCCGCTGGCGCTGGCCATGCTCGCCGGGCTGGTGGTGCTCAACTACGACCTGATCGTGACGGTGCCGAGGGTGATGGCGCCCCTGCTCGCCCGCGATGCGGCGCGCGCGCCGCAGACCGCCGGGCGCCGCCAGCTGGTCTATCGGCTCAACTTCGGAACCAGCGGCCTCATCGTTTCCAATACCGGCGTCGTGCTGATGGCCTTGCCGCTCATACTGAACAGGGCGGTCTGAAACCAGGCAACCGAGCAATAACGATGTAGGAGCCGCTCCGGGTGGTCCAGGGCCATCGGCCGCGATGAAGCGCTACCGGCAAAGCCTCATCGCGGCTGTCGCCATGCCTGCGGCGGGCAGGCGCGGCATGGGAAGCCTGCGCCTTCCGCCTTCAAGCCTTGCGCGTGCCCAGGTAGGCGGCGACGGCCTTGCGCAGGCGCGCGATGCCGTCGGCCATCTCGGCGTCGGTGATGTTCAGGGCCGGCACGAAGCGCAGCACGTCCGGGCCGGCCTGCAGCGCCAGCAGGCCCTGTTCGGCGGCGGCGTCGAGGATCGCGCCGGCCTGGCCGGCATGCGCCGGCGCCAGCACCGCGCCCAGCATCAGGCCGCGGCCGCGCACCTGCGTGAACATGCCGCTTTCCTTGCCGATCGCCTCCAGCGCGCTGCGCAGCGCCTGCGCCTGCCGGCTCACGTTGCTCGCGATCTGCGGCGAGGCCAGCTTGCGCAGCGACACGCGCGCCACCGCCGCCGCCAGCGGATTGCCGCCGAAGGTGGTGCCGTGCGCGCCGAACTGCATGGTCTCGGCCACCTTCGGCCCGGCCAGCATCGCGCCGATCGGGAAGCCGCCGCCCAGCGCCTTCGCCAGCGTCACGATGTCCGGCGTGACCTGGTCCTGCCAGTGCGCGAACAACGTGCCGGTGCGGCCCATGCCGCACTGGATCTCGTCCAGGACCAGCAGCGCGCCGTGGTGGTCGCACAGCTCGCGCACGCGTTGCAGGAAGCCCGGCTTGGCCGGCATCACGCCGCCCTCGCCCTGCACCGGCTCGATCATCACCGCGGCGACGTCGCCGGCGGCCATCGCGGTCTCCAGCTGGACCTCGTCGTTGAAGTCCACGTAGCGGAAACCGCCCGGCAGCGGCTCGTAGCCCTCCTGGTACTTGGGCTGCGCGGTAGCGGTCACCGCGGCCAGGGTGCGGCCATGGAAGCTGCCGCGGAAGGTCACGATCACCCGGCGGTCGGGCGTGCGCCCCTGGCTGGCGGCCCACTTGCGCACCAGCTTGATCGCGGCCTCGTTGGCCTCGGTGCCGGAGTTGCACAGGAACACCTTCCGCGCGAAGCGCGAGGCGTTCACCAGTTCCTCGGCCAGCCGCAGCGGCGGCTCGCTGTAGAACACGTTGCTGGTATGCCAGAGCTTGCCGGCCTGCTCGGTCAGCGCCGCGACCAGGTCGGGATCGCCATGGCCCAGGCCGCATACCGCGATGCCCGCGGACAGGTCCACGTACTCGCGGCCCCGGTCGTCCCACAGCCGCGATCCCTGGCCTCGCTCCAGCACCACCTGGCGCGGGCGGTAGACCGGCAGGTAGTAGTGCGCAAGGGACAGCGGGGAATCGGTCGTGGTGCTCATGGCGGTAGGGATGGCTCGGGAAGTCGCCCGGAAGCGGGCCTGGCATTCTCGCGCATTCGCCGGCCCGCGGCACATGGCTTGCGCACCGGTCCGGGGCGCCTGCCGCGCCGGCCGCAGCGCGCATCCCGGCGCGCGCGGGCAGCCGGGTTCAATCCAGGAACAGGTCCGGCAGCAAGGGCGCGTCGGGATCGACCGCGTAGCCGGAGAAATCGCGCGTCCCGGCTTCCGCCAGCACCTGCTCGTCGATCAGGAACCGGCCGCTGAACCCGGCCGCGGGCCGGGTCAGCACCGCATGCGCGGCGTCGGCGACAATCTCGGGGCGGCGGCCGTTGCGGGTATCCACGCCGGGGATCATGTTCAACGCATCGGTGGCGATCAGCGTGCGCGGCCACAACGCGTTGACCGCCACGCCTTGCGGCCCGAACTCGGCGGCCAGGCCGATCGTCACGAAGCTCATGCCCATCTTCGCCAGCGTGTAGCCGGTGTGCGGGGCCCACCAGCGCGGATCGAGCGAAGGCGGCGGCGCCAGCGTCAGGATGTGCGGATTGGCCGCCTGCAGCAGATGCGGCAGGCAGGCCTGCGCGCACAGGAAGGTGCCGCGCGCGTTGACCTGCTGCATCAGGTCGAAGCGCTTCATCGGCGTGTCGAGCGCACCGCGCAGCCAGATCGCGCTGGCATTGTTGACCAGGATGTCGATGCCGCCGAACGCATCGACGGTGGCTGCCACCGCCGCGCGTACCTGTTCCTCCTCGCGGATGTCGCATTTCAGCGCCAGGCCCTGCCCGCCGGCCGCCATCACCGCCTCGGCCGCGGAATGGATGGTGCCCGGCAGCTTGGGATTCGGCACCGACGACTTGGCCGCGATCGCGACGTTGGCGCCGTCGCGCGCCGCGCGCAGCGCGATCGCCAGCCCGATGCCGCGCGAGGCACCGGTGATGAAGAGGGTCTTGCCTGCGAGCGTGGCCATCGGGAAACCTCGGGATTCGGGATTCGGGATTCGGGATTCGGGATTCGGGATTCGGGATTCGGGATTCGGGATTCGGGATTCGGGAGAGCATCTTTGCCTGGCCTTGGCTGTCAAGCGATTCGATGCTTTCTCTGCCGTTCTTTGGCTTTCTTGTGGGAGTGGCCTCGGCATGCCGAGGCCGTTCAGTCCCGACGGAGGGCCGACAAAGCCCATCGGGACCGAAGTCCCTCCTGCGGCGGCCATTCCCCCGATGCAGGCTCTTCCGGGCCCCGGTCCCGGGTCCCAAGCCCAACTTCAAGGCTTCGGCCCCTGCCCTTCGTTGTCCTCCCAATGCAGGATGCGCCGGGTGACGAAGCGATAGACCGGCTTGCCGCTGGCGAACCACAGACTGCGCACCCAGGAATGCCGCCTGAGCAGGCGCTTCTCGACCGGCGTCAGCGCGTCGCCGCAATACATCCGCTTGTGCTTGAGCAGGTGGCGCAGGTCCTCGCGCGCGAGCAGGCGCATCCAGCGCGAGCGTGGATGGCCACGCACCGCCAGCTGGAAGTCGATCAAGGCCGGGCTTCCATCGTCCAACACCAGCCAATTGGCCTCCTTGGCCAGGTCGTTGTGGGCGATCCCGCGCCGGTGCACCTGCTGCAGCAAGCGGCGCGCGGCACGGAAGTAGGCCAGGTCGCCGCGCGGCGGGCGCTGGTACATCGCCTGCCCCGCCATGAAGCTGCGGTCCAGCCAGGTGCCGTCCCAGCCCAGCAGGCGCGGCGTGGCGGGCATGCCGTCGAGCTGGCGCAGGGCCGAGGCCTCGCGCCGCGCCAGCCACCAGGCGGGGACCCGCAACCACCATGGCGAAGCGCTCAGGTCGCGCCGGACGAAGGTCCCGGACGGCCCGCGCACCAGCAGGATGCGGCCGAAGCTGTCGGACTTGAGCGCGGAGCTGTCGGGAGGCAGGGGCTTCATCGGGACATTCTAGGCGCTCGCCCCGGCTTTCCCGCCGGAGGCTCGCCGCTCCGGGCGCCAGGAGCGCATCGCGGCGGCCGTGAACTTCCGGCCGCGCGCGCACTCCAACGTCGTTCCAGGCCACGAGCCCTCCTCCCTGCCGGGCCCCTCCGGGCTCCGGCCAGACAGCAACGACGCCCGCCTATAATCGCCCGATGAATTCATCATGGATCGACACCACGCTGGAGTGGATCGGCAACCACCCCACTCTGGCGGGTGCGGTCATCTTCGCCATCGCCTTCAGCGATGCCGTCATCATCCTGGGCGCGATCGTGCCGGCGCTGCCGCTGCTGTTCGCGGTAGGCGTGCTGATCGGCCTTGGCCAGATCAACGGCCCCTATGCGGTCGCCTGCGCCGCCCTCGGCGCCTTCTTCGGCGACGCCCTGAGTTACTGGATCGGCCATCGCTGGGGCCACCGGCTGCGCGGGATCTGGCCGTTCAGCCGCTACCCGCAGTTGCTGGACCGGGGCGAGGTCCTGTTCAGGCGCAACGCCTTCAAGAGCATCCTGGTGGCCCGCTACGTGGGCGCGATCCGTCCCTTCGTGCCCGCCATCGCCGGCATGGCGCGCATGCCGCTGCGGCGCTACGCCCTGGCCAGCGGCATGGCCTGCATCTCGTGGGCCGTGCTGTTCCTCGCCCCCGGCTGGGTGCTGGGCCAGGCCTACGACGCCGTCGCCGCGGTCGCCGGCCGGCTGTTCGTGGTGGTGGCGCTGCTGCTGGCGGTGCTCGGCCTGGTCTGGGCGGGCGTGCTGTACGGCTACCGCTGGTCGGCCGCGCACCTGGATGTGCTGCTCGCTCGCCTGCTCGACTGGTCGCATCGCCATCCGCTGATCGGCAACTGGTCCGGCGGCGTGCTCGATCCGCGCCGGCGCGAGTCGGTGCCGCTGGCGGTGCTGGCGGTGATGCTGCTGTTGCTCGGCTGGGGCTGGTTCGTGCTGCTGATGGTCGTGCTCGCGCACGGCGAGCCGCTCGGCCTCGACCTGGCCGTGCACGACCTGATGCTGGCGTTGCGCAACCCGCTCGCCGACTACCCGATGGTGGCGCTGGCCTCGCTCGGCGACTGGCAGGTGCTGGCCCCGGCGATCGCGGTCGCGATGGGCTACCTGGCCTGGCGGCGGCGCTGGATGTCGGTGCTGCACTGGCTGGCCGCGCTCGGTTTCGGCCTGGCCCTGACCAAGCTGCTCGGCACCACCGTGCACGTGGTGCGTCCGCCCGCGGCCAGCAGCGGCTTCGGCTTCCCGTCGGTGGCGGTGACGATGGCGACGATCACCTTCGGCTTCTTCGCGGTGCTGGTCGCGCGCGAGCTGCCCGGCCGCAACCGGGTCTGGCCCTACCTGGTCTGCGGCGCGATCGTCTCCGTGATCGGTTTCGCCCGCCTCTACCTCGGCGCGCACTGGCTCAGCGACGTGGTCGGCGGCATGTTGTTCGGCGTGTTCTGGCTGCTGGTGCTGGGCATCGCCTACCGCCGCCGCTTCAATCGTTCGTTCTGGGTCAAGCCGGTGTCGTGGCTGTTCTATGGCAGTTTCCTGCTCGCGGCGGTGGTGTTCGCGCCGCGCAACCTGGAACGCAAGCTGGCCAAGTTCGAACCGCCGCCGCCGATCCCGGTCGCGCTGCAGGCCGATGCCTGGTGGCAACACGAGTGGCGGCAACTGCCGGCCCGCCGCAACGAGTTCGACGACGACCAGCGCTGGCCGCTGGACGTGCAGCTGGCCGGCCCGCTGCAGCCGCTGCAGCGGCAGCTGCAGGCGCAGGGCTGGCACCTGCAGCCGCAGGCCGGCTGGGAGCAGGCGCTGCAGGTGCTCAATGTCGGCGCCACGCCGGACGAGGTGCCGGTGTTGCCGGCCACGCTGGACACCCAGGTCGAGTCGCTGTTGATGGTGCGCCGGGGCGAACGCGACGACGAACTGCACGTATTGCGCCTGTGGCCCGCCGCGGCGCGGCTGCAGCCGGGCGACGTGCCGCTGTGGCTGGGCAGCACCCAGACGCTGCATTACAGCCGCCACTTCAGCCTGATCGGCCTATGGCATCCGATGCGCGGCGTCGATCCGGCGCTGCAGGCGTTGCGGCAATCGCTGGGCGGGCTGCCGCACCGGATCGAACAGCGCCCGAACTCGGATGTGCCGCTGTTGTTGATCGATGCCCGTTAGATTCGGGATTCGGGATTCGGGAAAGCATCTTTGCCTGACTTTGGCTGTCAAGCGATTCGATGCTCTTCGCAGGTTTCTTGCTTCCCGCTTTACTGTGGGAGGGATTTCAGTCCCGGCAGGGTTTTACCGGCCATCTGTCGGGACTGGAGTCCCTCCCACACCGACACCCAGTCCGAAGCGGGCCTGTCGCTCTTCCGGATCCCGGGCCCCGGCTTCAAGGCATCCACGCCAGCAGCTGCTCCAGCCGCTGGTGCGGGTCGTCCATCTGCAATAGCGCGAGCCGCTGTTCCTCGGCCAGCGGCAGCAGTTCGGCCAGTCGCCAGCCGACCCAGGCGGCCTCGTCCAGTTGGGCCGGGCCGACCGACGCGTACTCGCCGCCGACCTGTTCGAGCATGTGCCCCAGCACCGTCGCGAGCAGGCCGTGCTCGGGACGCAGTTCGTCGTCGCTGTCCGGCTCGCACCACTCCACTTCGCCCACGACCAGGCCGTTGTCGCGCACCCGCGTGCGCACGACGTGGAAGCGCCGGGCGCCGCGCAACTTCAACACCAGCACGCCGTTGCCGCCGACGTCGAAGTCCTCGATCCTCGCCTCCACCCCGTACGCCGCCGGCGTGGCCGGCGCGCCGACCTCCTCTCCCTCCAGGATCAGGCATACGCCGAAGCCGCCACCGTTGCGGCCGCACTCGCGTACCAGGTCCAGGTAGCGGCGCTCGAACACCCGCAGGCCGATCGCCGCGCCCGGCAGCAGCACGCAATGGAGCGGGAACAGCGGCAGCGTCGCGACCGCCTCCGCCATCAGGACAACCGCTCCAGCAACCGGCGCGGCGCGCCGTCGAAGCCGCCGTTGGACATGAACACCACGTGGTCGCCGGCGCGCACCTGCGCGGCCAGCGCATCCAGCAGCGCATCGACGTCCGCCACCGCCTGCGCCTGCCCGCGCACCTGCGCGACCACCTTGCCGGCGTCCCAGGGCAGTTCCGGCCGCGCCAGGAACACCACCGCATCCGCCGCATCCAGCGACGGCGCCAGCGCCTGCGCGTGCGCGCCGAGCCGCATCGAATTGCTGCGCGGCTCCATCGCCACCACGATGCGGGCGTCGCCGACCCGCGCGCGCAGGCCTTCCAGCGTGGTGCGGATCGCGGTCGGGTGGTGGGCGAAGTCGTCGTAGACGGTGATGCCGCGCGGTTGCCCGAGCACTTCCAGGCGGCGCTTGACGCTGCGGAACTCGCGCAGCGCCGGCATCACCCCGGCCGGATCGACGCCGACCGCATGCGCGGCCGCGAGCGCTGCCAAGGCGTTGAGCACGTTGTGGCGGCCGAGCAGCGGCCATTCCACGCGGCCGATCTCCACGCCGGACTTCAGCACCACGAACATGCTGCCATCGGCCTCGACCAGGCGCGCGCTCCACTCCATCGCGGGATCGAAGCCGAACCGCTCCACCGGCGTCCAGCATCCCATCGCCAGCACTTCGGCCAGGTTCGCGTCCTCGCCGTTGACGATCAGGCGGCCGTTGCCAGGCACCGTGCGCACCAGGTGGTGGAACTGGCGCTGGATCGCGGCCACGTCCGCGAAGATGTCGGCGTGGTCGAACTCCAGGTTGTTGAGGATCGCCACCTTGGGCCGGTAGTGCACGAACTTGCTGCGCTTGTCGAAGAACGCGGTGTCGTACTCGTCGGCCTCCACGACGAACTCGCGCCCCTTCCCCAGCCGCGCCGACACGCCGAAATCCTCGGCCACGCCGCCGACCAGGAAGCCGGGCTCGCGCCCCGCCGCCTGCAGCAGCCAGGCCAGGATCGTCGTGGTCGTGGTCTTGCCGTGGGTCCCGGCCACCGCCAGCGTGTCGCGGCCCGGCAGCACCCGCTCGGCCAGCCACTGCGCGCCGGAGGTGTAGCTGCGGGCGTCGTCCAGCACCGCCTCCACCGCCGGGTTGCCGCGCGAGAGCGCGTTGCCGATCACCACCTGGTCGCAGTCGGCGGCGATGTTGCCGGGCGCGTAGCCCTGGGCCAGCGCAATGCCGAGTTTCTCCAGTTGGGTGGACATGGGCGGGTAGATCGCCTGGTCGCTGCCCTCCACCTGCACGCCCAGCTCGCGCGCCAGCGCCGCCACGCCGCCCATGAAGGTGCCGGCGATTCCGAGGATATGGATCTTCAAAACGGTACTTCCGTAGTCATTCGCGCCACTTTAGCCGAGCCCGGCCGATCCGGCACCGCCCGCCGGCCTCGCGGCGCGGCTCTCGCTCCGCCGGAAAAGCGCTCGCCGGCGCATCAGGGAAATCTGACAAATTGTCAGGAACTCCCTGATATCGCCAGGGCGCATTCATCGACACAATCCGTTACGCCAGTCGCAGTATCCCATTCGGTCCTACTCCCCAAGAGGCCATCCCCAAGGGAGCTCATGCTGCGGGGGCCCTGAGCAAGCCCTGTCACTGGCTCTTACAACAAACCCCGGTCTGCCAGGCAGCACCGGGGTTCTTTTTTGCGGCTTCGGCCGGCCGGCGGCGGCCTGCGCCTGCCGGTCGACCGCGCAGCCGGGACATGGTCCCGGCACGGAGCGTCAGCGCTTGATCGCCGCCATGATGCGGTCCAACACCTCGTCCAGCGAGCCCACGCCGTCCACGCGCGCCAGGGTGCCGCGCTGCTCGTAGAAACCGATCACCGGCGCGGTCGAGTCGTTGTAGACCTGCAGGCGCTTGCGCACCGACTCGGGATTGTCGTCCTCGCGGCCTTCGGCCTTGGCGCGGCCGGCGATGCGCTCGACCAGCAGGTCGGTCGCCACGTCCAGTTGCACCACCGCGTCGAGCGGCTGGCCGATCTCGGCGAGCAGCTTGGTCAGCGCGTCGGCCTGGGCCAGGTTGCGCGGGTAGCCGTCGAGGATGAAGCCCTTGGCCGCATCGGGCTGGCCCAGGCGCGACTTGAGCATGCCGAGCAGGATGTCGTCGGACACCAGCTCGCCCCGCGCCATCACTTCCTTGGCCTGCAGGCCGAGCGGCGTCCCGGCGGCGACTTCGGCACGCAGCAGGTCGCCGGTGGAAATATGCGGAACCTGCAGCTTTTCCTTCAGGCGTGCCGCCTGCGTCCCCTTGCCCGAGCCGGGTGGCCCCAACAGAACCAATCGCATCAATGTGACTCCATAGGTGAAAACCAGGGGGCGGCGCGCGGCGTTAGACTCATCGGCATCGCCTACGTTGCACCGCAATGTCGCCCAGCTTACCGCATCCGGGCAATGTCCCGGCAATGTCCCCTTGACCCAGGAGCTGCACCCACATGGCCCAAGGCACCCTGCTGTATGCCCAGTCCGGCGGCGTCACCGCCGTCATCAACGCCACCGCCGCGGCGGTGATAAGCGAGGCCCGCGCGCGCAAGGTCAAGGTGCTGGCCGCGCGCAACGGCATCCTCGGCGCGCTGCGCGAGGAGCTGATCGACACCTCCAGGGAATCGATCGCGGCGGTCCGGGCGCTGGCCCACACCCCGGGCGGCGCGTTCGGCTCGTGCCGCTACAAGCTCAAGTCGCTGGAAGCCGACCGCGCCAAGTACGAGCGCCTGCTGGAGGTCCTGCGCGCCCACGACGTGCGCTGGTTCCTCTACAACGGCGGCAACGATTCGGCCGACACCGCCTGGAAGGTCTCGCAGCTGGCCGAGGCGTTCGGCTACCCGCTGCACTGCATCGGCGTGCCCAAGACCATCGACAACGACCTGGCGATCACCGACACCTGTCCCGGGTTCGGCTCGGCGGCCAAGTACACCGCGGTCTCGGTGCGCGAGGCGGCGCTGGACGTGGCCGCGATGGCGGAGACCTCGACCAAGGTCTTCATCTACGAAGCGATGGGCCGCCACGCCGGCTGGCTGGCCGCCGCGGCCGGATTGGCCGGGCAGTCGCCGGACGAGGCGCCGCAGGTGATCCTGCTGCCCGAGCGCCCGTACGACGAAGCCGCCTTCTTGGCCCGGGTGGATGCGGTGGTGAAGAAAGTGGGCTGGTGCGTGGTGGTGGCCAGCGAAGGCATCCATACCGCCGACGGCCGCTTCGTCGCCGATGCCGGCGGCGGCACCGACGCGTTCGGCCATGCCCAGCTCGGCGGCGTCGCTTCGTTCCTCGCGCAGCGGGTGAAGCAGCAACTGGGCTACAAGGTGCACTGGACGTTGCCCGACTACCTGCAGCGTTCGGCGCGCCACGTCGCGTCGAAGACCGACTGGGAGCAGGCGCAGGCGGTCGGCAAGGCCGCGGTGCAGTACGCACTGAAAGGCATGAACGCGGTGATGCCGGTGATCGTGCGCACCTCCGACGCCCCCTACCGCTGGAAGATCGAACCGGCGCCGCTGAGCAAGGTCGCCAATGCCGAGCGCAAGATGCCGGCCAATTTCCTGAGCAAGGACGGCTTCGGCATCACCGAACGCGCCCGCCGCTACCTCGCGCCGCTGATCAAGGGCGAGGCCCCGCTGCCCTACGGCAGCGACGGCCTGCCCAAGTACGTGGCGTTGAAGAATGTCGCGGTGGCCAAGAAGCTGCAGGCTTGGGAAGGCTGATCGTCGTGCCGTAGGCATAGCCGCCGTTCCCGCACGAGTGTTCCTGGGCGTACCGACGGCCAGGTCGTTGCTTCGGGCTTGCCTTCCGCTTTCCCGGGGCCCAAGCGGACGACGGTAAAGATGCCAAGCTTCGCCCCATGCCCTCATCCGCCCTTCGGGCACCTTCTCCCGCGAGCGGGAGAAGGAAAGCGCGGGGATGCTCCAGCTCGACATCGACCCCCCCCCTTCTCCCGCGAGCGGGAGAAGGAAAGATCCGGGTCGTCGAACGGAACGCGTGGGGCTAACGGGGACTGGAGCCCGTGCCACAACGGCCATCGCGCCGGCGCCGTGGTCGCAGCGATCGACGGCGCATGGAATTCCCAATCCCGAAAAAACAGGCCCCGGCATCGCTGCCGGGGCCCGGTCGAATCGGCGCCTTGTTGCGATAGAACCTACTGCTGCTGCGATCCCGCCGGCTTGGCCGGCATCGGATGCTTGCCATCGCGCAAAACGTGATGGCCCCACAATCCCCCCCGCTTGGCGGCCGCCGCATCGAACTCGGCCTTGCTCAGCTTGCCGTCCTTGTCGGTATCGGCCGCGGCGAACCAGGCGTCGCGGCGCTGCTTGGCCAGGGCCTCGAAATCGGCCTTGTCGACGTAGCCGTCCTTGTTCGCGTCCATCTTGTCGAAGCGCGCGGCGAACTTCGGGTCGGCCTTGGCTTCCTCGCGGCTGATGCGGCCGTCCTTGTTGGTGTCGAGCTTGGCGAACAGCTCGCCGGGACGCCCGTGGCCGCGATGGCCGAAGCGGAGCTCGTCCGGCGAGAGCTTGCCGTCCTTGTTCCTGTCCAGCTCGTCGAACTTGGCCGCCAGCCGCGGATCGGCCGCGGCCTCGCTGCGATCGATGACGCCATCGCCGTTCTTGTCCAGCGCGGCCAGCCTCGTCTTCATCGGGCTCGTGCCGGCGGCAGGCGGCGGATCGGCGGCGAACGCGGTACCGGCCGACAAGGCGGCCAGCACGGCGAGCGCGAGGAGGGGTTTGCGATAGGTCATGGGTTTGCTCCGTGAGAGGTGGACTGCACGATCCCGTCGCCGGGATCCGACAGGTCACGATCCGTACCGTGCAGGCCGATCGCGCCATCGCGGAGATCAACGAACCATGGCGGCCGGCGTTGACCACATCGGGGCCGCATTCATCTACCGGACAGTCGCGGCGGCTGCGACGTCCAGGCGCTATGCTCATCGCCATGGCCATCCATGCCGACAACCGCGACGACCTGCGCCTGTTCCAGACCGGGCAGCATGCGTGCGGCTACTGGCCGGAGCGGCTGGCGCGCGACCTGGTGCTGGACCCGAACGATCCGCGGCTCGGTTCGATCTACCCGCAGGCGCTCGGCTGGGGCTTCCGCCGCTCCGGCGACCTGGTCTACCGGCCGCATTGCGAACACTGCCGGGCCTGCGTGCCGGTGCGCATCCCCGTGCGCGCGTTCGTGCCCGATCGCAGCCAGCGCCGCTGCATGGCGCGCAACGCCGACCTGGTCAGCCGCATCGTCGCCGCGCAGCGCACCGACGAGCAGTTGGCGCTGTACCAGCAGTACCTGCGCCACCGGCATCCCGGCGGCGGCATGGACGACCACGGTGCCAGCGAGTTCGACCAGTTCCTGATCGGGCGCTGGTCGCACGGGCGATTCATGGAGATCCGCGAACCGGGCGACCCGGGCCGGCGCGGCCGGCTGCTCGCGGTGGCGGTGACCGACGTGACCGAGCACGCGCTGTCGGCGGTCTACACGTTCTATGCGCCGGATGCCGCGGCGCGCGGGCTGGGCACGCTCGCGATCCTGCGGCAGATCGAATGGGCGCTCCGCGACGGCCTGGACCACCTCTATCTCGGCTATTGGATCCGCGGCCACGCCAAGATGGACTACAAGCGCCGCTTCCGTGCCCTGGAAGCCTACGACGGCCGGCAGTGGCGCGATTTCGCGTCCGCCTGGGGCGCGGTCAGCGCGATCCGCTGACGTTTCCGCAGGACTGCTTCTGTGCGGGAGCGGCTTCAGCCGCGATGAAGCTTTCCCATTTGAACCCCTGCACAGGGATGCGCAGGCTGTTGCAGAGGGATCTGCATGAACGCCGAAAGCCTCATCGCAGCTGAAGCCGCTCCCACAAAAAGCCGCCCTGCGAAAGCGCTGCTCAGGCCTTCAGCTCGATCGCGATCGCTTCGGCCGCCTCGCGCGCCGCCTGGCGGGCCGCATCGGTACTTTCGCCGCGCGCCAGCGTCACGCCGACGCGGCGATGGCCATGCACGCTCGGCTTGCCGAACAGGCGCAGTGCGGTGTCCGGCTGGCGCAGCGCGTCGGCCACGCCATGGAACACCGGCACGCCCTCGCCGTGCGCCAGCATCGCGCACGAGGCCGAGGGCCCGTTCTGGCGGATCGTCGGGATCGGCAGGCCGAGGATCGCGCGCGCATGCAGCGCGAACTCGCTCAGTTCCTGCGACACCAGCGTCACCAACCCGGTGTCGTGCGGGCGCGGCGAGACTTCGGAGAACCATACCCGGTCGCCCTTCACGAACAGCTCCACGCCGAACAGCCCCCAGCCGCCGAGGTCGTCGGTGACCGCCCTGGCGATGCGCTGCGCCTCGGCCAACGCGGCCGGCGACATCGGCTGCGGCTGCCAGCTCTCGCGGTAATCGCCGTCCTTCTGCCAGTGTCCGATCGGATCGCAGAACGAGGTGCCGCCGGCATGGCGCACGGTCAGCAGGGTGATCTCGTAGTCGAAGTCGACGAAGCCCTCGACGATGCAGCGCCCGGCGCCCGCCCGGCCGCCGGTCTGCGCGTATTCCCATGCCGGCTCGATGTCGGCGGCGCTGCGCAGCGTGCTCTGGCCCTTGCCCGAGGAGGACATCACCGGCTTGACCACGCACGGCATGCCGATCTCGGCCACGGCGGCGCGGTACTCCTGCAGCGTATCGACGAAGCGGTACGGCGACGTCGGCAGGCCGAGCGTCTCCGCGGCCAGCCGGCGGATGCCCTCGCGGTCCATCGTCAGCCGCGCCGCGCGGGCGGTCGGCACCACCTTCTGGCCGTGTTCCTGTTCGAGCTGCACCAGCGTCTCGGTATGGATCGCCTCGATCTCCGGCACGATCAGGTGCGGTTTTTCCAGCGCGACCAGCTGGCGCAGGGCCATCGCGTCGAGCATGTCGATCACGTGCGAGCGGTGCGCGACCTGCATCGCCGGCGCGTCGGCATAGCGGTCGGCCGCGACCACTTCCACGCCGAAGCGCTGCAGTTCGATCGCCACCTCCTTGCCCAGCTCGCCCGAGCCGAGCAGCAGCACGCGGGTGGCGGACGGGGACAACGGCGTACCGAGCGTGGTCATGGCGGATCCGGGCGGGAAAGGGGCGCCAATTCTACCGGCCGGCGCCTGCCGGGACCGGCACTTGCACATTGATATCAATTTGATATCTTCCCGCCCAACAACCCAAGGACGCCCCGCCATGAAAGAGAAGCCCCTCGCCTCGCTCCCCGGCATTCCGCTGGTCGTCGCCATCGTTGCGGTGTTCCTGGCCGCGGCCTGGGCGATCGTGGCGGCCGTCCTGGGCCACGCCCCGCTGCCGGGGCTGGTGATCACGGTCGCCGCCGTGGCCTGCGCGGCCGGCATCTTCCTGCTGGCCGGCCTGTACATGCTCGAGCCCAACCAGGTCGCGGTGCTGAGCCTGTTCGGCAAGTACGTCGGCACCGCCAAGGACAGCGGCCTGCGCTGGAACAACCCCTTCTACGCGAAGAAGAAGGTCAGCCAGCGCGTGCGCAACTTCGAGAGCGGCCGGCTCAAGGTCAACGAGCTGGACGGCTCGCCGATCGAGATCGCCGCGGTGATCGTCTGGCAGGTGATGGACGCCTCCGAGGCGGTCTACAACGTCGACGACTACGAGAGCTTCGTGCACATCCAGTCCGAGGCCGCGCTGCGGGCGATGGCCACTAGCTATCCCTACGACCAGCACGAGGACGGCCAGATCTCGCTGCGCAGCCATCCCAACGAGATCAGCGAGCAGCTCAAGCGGCACCTCGACGAACGCCTCACCCAGGCCGGCGTGGACGTGATCGAGGCGCGCATCAGCCACCTCGCCTACGCCCCGGAGATCGCCCAGGCGATGCTGCAGCGGCAGCAGGCCAACGCGGTGATCGCCGCGCGCACCCGCATCGTCGCCGGCGCGGTCGGCATGGTCGAGATGGCGCTGGCCGAGCTGCAGAAGAACGGCGTGGTCGACCTCGACGAGGAACGCAAGGCGCACATGGTCAGCAACCTGCTGACGGTGCTGTGCTCCGATCGCGGCACCCAGCCGATCGTCAACGCCGGCTCGCTGTATTGACGGGGGGCGCCGGATGGACGTGATCGCGCCGCTGATCCTCGCCCTGTCGGGCCTGCCCGCGCTGGCCATCGCGGCCTGGACCGGCCGCGCCGGGGATGCGCGCTCGCGCGGGCTGGGCCTGCGCTGGGCCCTGCTCGGCCTGGCGATCCTGCTGGGCGCGGTCGCCCTGTACTGGGCCGGCGACAGCCACCCGCGCATCTACGCCGTGGTCATCGCGCTGGTCGTGGCGGTGAACGCGCTGGCGCTCTCGATGGTGCGGCACCTGCGCCGAGGCGGGCCGGGATCGCGCCGGTGAGCGAGAAACCGGAAAAGAAAGCCTACCCGCTGCGCATCAGCGCCGAGGTGCTGGCGGCCGCGCAGCGCTGGGCCGACGACGAGCTGCGCAGCCTCAACGCGCAGATCGAATACGTGCTGCGCGACGCCCTGCGCAAGGCCGGCCGGCTGCCGAAAGCCGGCGATACTCCAGGCAAGGAAGAGACGCCATGAACGAACGCTGGCAATACCTGACCGTCGAGATCAAGCCCGGCCTGATGGGCGGCTTCAAGCGGGACGCCCTGCAGGAGGTCCTGAACAAGCACGGCCAACTGGGTTGGGAACTGGTGAACTTCGTGGTCATCAACTCGGTGTCGCCGTCGCTGGCGATCTTCAAGAAGGCGATCTGAGATGGCCCGCCACCTTGCGCTGCTGCTGTTGTCGATGGCATCGGTCGCCTCAGCGGCCGAACCGCAGCAAGCCGCGATGCGGTGGCCCGATCATCTCTGCATGGCCGACCGCGATACGTCCAGCCCGCCCGAGTACCGCCTACCTGCACACACCGGCACCCGTCTCGTCGGCGGCGGCACGCATGTATGGCCCGGTGCATCGCCATGAACGCCCGTTCCCGGCCCGATACGTCGCGCCGCTATTCGCTCGCACCCGCGGGGCGCTGGGGCCTGGTGCTGTGGCTATGGCTCCCTCTGCTCGCGGCCGCGGGCGCAGTGGCCTACGCCGCTCAGCACGACCGCACCTGGCTGCATGCCGGCATGCTCCTGGCGATCGCCATTGCGGGCTCGCTCGCGTTCCTGCGGCGCGGCATCGACTTGCAGGGCTGGAACTCAAGGTCCGCTCGACCCTGTTCACCAAGCGTGTGGCGGTCCCGTCCATGCGGCTCGACGCCGCACGCATCGTCGATCTGGCCGAGCGCACCGATCTCAAGCCAGGCCTGAAGAAAAATGGGCTTCGGCTATCCCGGTTTTTATTCCGGCCGGTACCGCATGCATGGCGGCCAGAACGCGTTCTGCCTGATCACCGACAGCCGCCGCGTACTGGCGATCCCGCTGCACGACGGCGGCTGGCTGCTCACCAGCCCGGAACGCCCGCGCCAGCTGCTGCAAGACCTGCAACAGTTGGCCGGAACGCGCCGTACGCCCTAAGCTCTGCGCGTGCATACCGCTCCCACCCTGCTGGTCAACACCACCGAGATCGAACTGTGGCCCGCGCCACTGCTGCGCGCGCGCAGCAACGCCGATGCGCGCGCGCTCGCGCGTTCGGACTGGCTGCTGCGACGCAAGCGCGATGGCCGGTATCTGGCGGCCGCATCGGCGCGGGCCCTGCACCCGCTGCTGCCGCGCCTGATGCGCGAACCCGGCATCGAGACGGCGCTCGATGCGCTGGACAGCCTGCTGTCCGGTACCCGCCACCGTCTTCCGGAAGGCGCCCTGCCGCTCGACCGGCTCGAACGGCACCTGCAGCGGCTTGGGCTGGATCGGGCGGAGTACGCGCAGGCCACCGGGCTCGCCACCGAGGCCGAACCCGCGCACCTCGTACTCGCCGGGTTCGATCGCTACCGCAGGCCGTTGTGGCTGACCGCCGGCGCCGCGCGCGGCTGGCAGCGCATGCGCGATGCGGCCGGGCGCGACGGCATCGCGCTCGATGCGATCTCCGGCTACCGCAGCCACGACTACCAGCTCGGCATCTTCGAACGGAAGCTCGCGCGCGGCCAGGCCTTGCCGCAGATCCTGCAGGTCAACGCCGCCCCTGGCTTCAGCGAGCACCACAGCGGCAACGCGCTCGACATCGGCGCGCCGGGCGAGCCGCCGGCCGAGGAGAGCTTCGAGCGCACGCCCGCCTTCCATTGGCTGTCGCGCCACGCCGGCGATTTCGGCTTCCGCATGAGCTACCCGCGCGACAACCCGCATGGCATCGTCTACGAGCCCTGGCACTGGTGCTTCCGATCCGATCCCGTGCGGCCCTTGTAGGGCCGGCTTTCGTGGGAGCGGCTTCAGCCGCGATGGGCTTTACTTTTCAATCCCCGCGGATGGATGTGCGCGCTTTGCGGAAGGGCCTGCACGTAAAGCCCCATCGCGGCTGAAGCCGCTCCCACAGAAGCAGGCTCCCGCAAAAACCGTTCCCTGCAAGGAGGCACTTTCCTCAGTCCTGCGAACGGTTGGTCGGCGCCTTCGCGCCCTCGACGAAGTCGGCGATCTTCCAGAGATACAGCCCGGCGTAGGTGCGATACGGCCCCCAGCGCTCGCCGCGCGCCGCCAGTTCCTTCGGGGTCGGCGCCGTTTCCAGCCGGTCCACGCGCTGGGCGCCCTTGCGGACGCCCAGGTCGTCCACCGGCAGTACGTCCGGGCGGCCCAGCCGGAACATCAGCATCATCTCCACCGTCCAGCGGCCGATGCCGCGGATCGGCACCAATGCCTCGACGATCGCGTCGTGATGCATGAACGCCATCTGCCGCAGCGACGGAATCTCGCCGGCCAGTTCGCGCCGCGCCAGGTCGCGCAAGGCCAGCATCTTGTTGCCGGACACGCCGCAGGCGCGCAGGGCGGCATCGTCGATCCGGCCCAGCGTGTCGGCATGCAGCCGCGTGCTGCCGATCGCGGCCTCGACCCGTCCGACGATGGTGGCCGCGGCCTTGCCGCTGAGTTGCTGGAACAGGATCGCCCGCGCCAGCGCATCGACCGGATCGAACGGCTTGCGCCATCCGGGCGGCGGCTCGACCGGCCCGATCCTGCGCATCCATGCCGCCAGCTTGCGATCGCGGCGCGACAGGTACTCGAACGCCGCCTCCACATCGAAACCACGTGCGTGCCTCGCCATCGGGCAGCTCCTCAGCGTCGCATCGCGTTGAACGCGAACAGCACCCAGCCGGCCATCATCGCGATGCCGCCGGCCGGGGCGAACCGGGTCGACCAGCCCCATAGCGCGCCGCCGAGCAGGCTGCCCGAGAACAGCAGCGTGCCGACCAGCAGCAGCGACAGCGCCAGCGTCTCCAGCAGGCGGTCGGCCTTGCGGCCCAGCGCGGCGAGCGCCACGCCGTGGCCGAAGGCATACAGCGCCGCAGTCTGCAGCCGCGACTGCGCGCTCGGATCGGCCACGCCGTGTGCGGCATAGGCCGCGAGCCCGATCGAGGCGGCGGCCAGCAGCCCGCCGATGCAGGCCAGCAGCGAAGGTTTGCGGGAACGGCGGTCGATCATGCGCATGGGGTTTCCAACGATAAGGCGGATCCGCGCGGAAACCCGTGCTCGCGGGGGAACACGCATTTCCGGAGCCGCAACGAAAAAGCGCGCCGCATTGCTGCGGCGCGCTCGTGTGACGGATCAACTCATCCGGCGTTCCGGGCTTACTTGATCGCCCAGTACACGTCGTAGGTGCCGTCGGTGGTGAACGACTTGTCCACGCCGCCCTTCCAGGCTTCGTACGGACGGTCCACCACGTCGTAGCCGCTGGTGACGGCCCAGGCACGCAGCGAGTTGCGCACCACGTCCAGGCCCGCCATGTGGCCGGTGAAGGTGCCGAACGCGGAACGGTGCGGCTCGGTGCGCACGTACTGCACCGGGGCGCCGGACGGCACGTTGACCTTCAGCTTGTCGCCGGTGGCGGCGACCGGGGTCGCATCGGCGGCGGCCGGGGCCTCGTCCTTCGCCTCGTCCTTCTTGGCGTCGTCCTTCTCGTCGGCCTTCGGCGCGGCACCGGCCTTCTTGCGCACCGGCTGCACGACGTCGAACGCGTACTTCTCGGCGGCGAAGTCGGTGGTCACGATGCGGACCGGACCGGCGGCCTCCAGGCCGTTGGCGTCCATGACGCGCTTGATCCACTCCTGGTTGTCCTTGATCGACTTCTTGATGGTGTCGTTGTCGCGGTCGATGTTGCCCGCGTTGACCACCAGCAGGTCCTCGGCCGGGACGTCGACGATCTTCAGGTCGCCCAGGATCGGCTTGCCGTCGATCTCGGTGCGGTAGTCGAAGTTCGGCACCGTCGCCAGGATGTTGCTCAGGCGCGACAGGCCCAGCTTCAGGTCGTCGCCGACATGGCGGCTGACGTACAGGCCGGCATAGCGCCCGAACAGGTTCCAGCCGTACTTGACGCTGTAGTCCTGGGTGATCTTGACGTTGCGGTTGTTCTTACCGGTCGGCTGCAGCGCGAAGGAGGTCACCTTGTCATGGCCGCGGGTCGGATCCTCGATCGCGATCTCGATGCGCTCGTTCTTGACGCTGTCGGTGATCGTCCAGCTGCCCTGGCCGATGTAGCCTTCCTGCGAGCTGTAGTCGATGCGGGCGCCCTTGCCGTTGGCCGGACCGGATACCTTCAGCTGGATCTTGGGATCGCGCAGCACCAGCGGGTTCCAGTCCTTGAAGCGCTGAAAGCCATTCAGCGTGTCGTACACGATCGTCATCTTGCGGTTGGTCTCGACGCTCTCGGACATGTGGCGCTCCGAGGGCAGAACCAGGCCCACCACGACGAACAGGCCAGCCACGATCCCCAAGGCGATCAGGAACTCGATAATACGGGTCATTCAGGAGTCTCCGGGGCCGATCCCACGGCCGGGTTGATTGAAGCGAAGCCCCCATCCTAGCAGGCTTCGCGGCAGATGTTCAGTTGCGGGTAAAGCGCTTTCCCATACCCGCGTGGAAACGGTGCCACCCGCGCTGCCATTGGCTCCCGGAAACCCTTGCCAGCCATGGATTTCCCGCCTGTCGGCCGGGGCCGCCGGATGGTTCCGTGCGGGTACGTACAGCCTCCTTGCGGGACGGGCCATGCGCCGGAGGCGCCAGCACCGTGCCGGCCGGACCACCCGCGGGCCCGGGGACCGGATCCGAAGGACTGGAGCGCGACGAACCGGTGGCGGGCCGTCAGACCAACTGCAGCTCGAAGGCCTTGAGCACCGCCCGGGTGCGGTCGCGTACCCCGAGCTTGGACAGGGCGAGCGGCCGTCGCCCGCGAGGCACCGCCTCGCGCGGCCGCGAGCGCCCGCCGCGC
>BNBA01000007.1 GCA_014654535.1 Xanthomonas boreopolis | reverse complement strand
TTCACGGGCGGGATCAAAGGTTCGATGCGCTTCCACAGCGCGGCGGGAATCTCTTTGCGACGTGCCATGCAGGCGATTTTGTCATCACCGCTCAGGTGTACAAGGCGGTTTTGTTAGCCGCTCTTAGGCTTGAGGTTGCGCAGTGCGGTGTCGGTGAGCATCGAGGTTCTTCTCCTGTTTTGGACGGCTTTTACCGTCAGGGGCCAGGAGACCTGCTGATGCTCGGAAAGCCGCATAGAACCAGCTTTCCCGAGAAGACTTTTACCGTCAAAGACGGCTTTGGTCTGAATAGTGAACGGGACGGTCTTAATCCGGCCTCCAGTTCTTACCGCCACTTCTACCGCCAACCTGTTCCGCTGGCCGGCGATAGCCACCGATAGCTGCCGTGACGCATCTCCTTATAAATCAATACGTTACAACATATTTTCGATAGCTGACGATAGTCCCCGAAGGACCTGATTTCACTCCCACTCGATGGTCGCCGGCGGCTTGCCCGAGATGTCGTAGACCACGCGCGAAACACCGCGCAGTTCGTTGATGATCCGGTTGGACACCGTGCCCAGGAAGTCGTACGGCAGGTGCGCCCAGTGCGCGGTCATGAAGTCGATGGTCTCCACCGCGCGCAGCGCGATCACCCATTCGTAGGCACGGGCGTCGCCGACCACGCCAACCGACTTGACCGGCAGGAACACCGCGAAGGCCTGGCTGACCTTGTCGTACAGGTCGGCCTTGCGCAGCTCGTCGATGAAGATCGCGTCGGCCCTGGCCAGCAGCTCGGCGTACTCGGCCTTGACCTCGCCGAGGATGCGTACGCCCAGGCCCGGGCCCGGGAACGGATGGCGATAGACCATCGTGCGCGGCAGGCCCAGTTCCACGCCCAGGCGGCGCACTTCGTCCTTGAACAGTTCGCGCAGCGGTTCGACCAGGCCGAGCTTCATGTGCTCGGGCAGGCCGCCGACGTTGTGATGGCTCTTGATGACGTGCGCCTTGCCGGTCTTGCTGCCGGCCGATTCGATCACGTCCGGGTAGATCGTGCCTTGCGCCAGCCACTTGGCGTTCTTCAGCTTGCCGGCCTCCTCGTCGAAGATCTCGACGAACAGGTTGCCGATGGTCTTGCGCTTGGCCTCCGGGTCGCTCACGCCTTCCAGCGCCTTGAAGTAGCGGTCGGCGGCATTGACGCGGATCACCTTGACGCCCATGTGCTCGGCGAACATCGCCATCACCTGGTCGCCCTCCTGCCAACGCAGCAGGCCGGTATCGACGAACACGCAGGTCAGTTGCTCGCCGATCGCCTTGTGCAGCAGCGCGGCGACCACCGAGGAATCCACGCCGCCCGACAGGCCGAGGACGACCTCGTCGTCGCCCACCTGCTCGCGCACGCGCGCGATCTGGTCCTCGATGATGTTGGCAGCGGTCCACAGCGTCTGGCAGCCGCAGATATCGACCACGAAGCGCCGCAGCAGCGCCTGGCCCTGCAGGGTGTGGGTCACTTCCGGGTGGAACTGCACGCCGTACCAGCGCTTGTCCTCGTTGGACATCGCGGCGACCGGGATGCGGTCGGTGGTGGCGGTGACGGTGAAACCCGGCGGCGCCTTGGAGACATGGTCGCCGTGGCTCATCCACACGTTCAGGCGCGGCGCGCCGCCGTGGTCGCTCAGCCCGCGAAACAGCGCGTCGGGCGCCACCACGTTGACCTCGGCATGGCCGAACTCGCGCTGGTCCGCCGCCTCGGTGGCACCGCCCAGTTGCGCGGCCAGGGTCTGCATGCCGTAGCAGATGCCCAGGATCGGCAGCCCGCTGTCGAACACTTCCTGCGGCGCCGCCGGCGCGCCCGGCAGCGTGGTCGATTCCGGGCCACCCGACAGGATGATGCCCTTCGCCCCGAACTTCGCGATCTCGGCCGGATCATGGTCCCAGGCCCAGATTTCGCAATACACGCCGATCTCGCGGATACGGCGGGCGATCAGCTGCGTGTACTGCGCGCCGAAATCGAGGATCAGGATCTTGTCGTTGTGGATGTTGGTCATTGCTCGAGCGCAGGGAAAGGATGGACAAGGAAAGTGCGGTTGATACTGTCTTCTAGCGCTCGACGTTGCGACACGGCCAGAGGATCGCCATCGGACCAGCGAAAGCCAACATATCCATCGGCACGCAGCTCGCGCCGGGGATATGGGTCGGCCCACGTGCAGACGCTCAGGCTCTCTCCGCTCGCATACGCGTTCTTGCAAAAGATCAAGACTGAGTCCCCGGTGGAGCCCAGCGAACCGTCGCTCAGCTTGCTCATTACAGTTCTCCGGCCTGGATCGTCACCATACGGCCAATGCAGATGCTCGGCGTTCTGCTGTTCGGCGTGCCCAAGAAAATTCTGATAGTCCTCGGTACCGTCGTTGCAGGACACCCATGCCCGAAGGCTGGATACCTGCGGGGCCACGATCTGCCACTGGTAACTGTTCAAGCGCTGCAACTTCCAACCATCGGGCAGCTTGAACTCCGTGTTGTTGCAGGGGGACGCCACCACCAGCCTCTTGGATTTGGAGGGCGTTGCGCCCTCGCGCCTCGAAGTGGAGTCCGTATTGGCCGAACAGCCCGCTATCGAAAAGCAGGCTGCCGCGAACAGAGATATCCCCTTTACCATTTTGCTCCGTATCGTCCGTGGGGCCTCTGTCGCCACCCGCTCACCCCATGCGATAGTTCGGCGGTTCCTTGGTGATCTGCACGTCGTGGACGTGGCTCTCGCGCTGGCCGGCGCCGGTGATCTTCACGAACTTCGGCTTGCTGCGCATCTCGTCGATGGTCGCGCAGCCGACATAGCCCATCGTCGCGCGCAGGCCGCCCACCAGCTGGTGGACGATGCCGCTGACCGAGCCGCGGTACGGCACGCGGCCTTCGATGCCTTCCGGCACCAGCTTGTCGGCGTCGGAGGCGTCCTGGAAGTAGCGGTCCTTGGAGCCCTTCTCCATCGCCGCCAGCGAGCCCATGCCGCGGTAGCTCTTGTAGCTGCGGCCCTGGAACAGCTCGACCTCGCCCGGGGCTTCCTCGGTGCCGGCGAACAGGCCGCCGATCATCACCGTGGAGGCACCGGCGGCGAGCGCCTTGCCGATGTCGCCGGAATAGCGGATGCCGCCGTCGGCGATCAGCGGGATGCGGTCCTGCAGCGCCTCGGCGACCATGTCGACCGCGGTGATCTGCGGCACGCCCACGCCCGCCACCACGCGCGTGGTGCAGATCGAGCCGGGGCCCACGCCGACCTTGACCGCGTCGGCGCCGGCGTCCATCAATGCCAGCGCGGCGTCGCCGGTGACGATGTTGCCGCCGATCACCTGCAGCTGCGGGAAGTTCTTCTTGACCCAGGCCACGCGGTCGATCACGCCCTGCGAATGGCCGTGGGCGGTATCGACGATCACCACGTCCACGCCGGCGGCGGCCAGGGCCTCGACGCGCTTCTCGGTGTCGCCGCCCACGCCGACCGCGGCGCCGACCAGCAGGCGGGTCGCGGCGTCCTTGGCAGCGTTCGGGAAGTCGGACTTCTTCTGGATGTCCTTGACCGTGATCAGGCCGCGCAGCTCGAACGCGTCGTTGACCACCAGCACCTTCTCGATGCGGTTCTTGTGCAGCAGCTGCAGCACTTCGTTCGCCTCGGCGCCTTCCTTGACCGTGATCAGGCGGTCCTTCTTGGTCATGATGTGGCGGACCGGGTCGTCCAGCTCGGTCTCGAAGCGCATGTCGCGGTGGGTCACGATGCCGACCAGCTGGCCGCCGTCGACCACCGGCACGCCGGAGATGTTGCGGGCGCGGGTCAGCGCCAGCACGTCGCGGATCGAGGTTTCCGGCCCGACCGTGATCGGGTCGCGGATCACGCCCGATTCGTACTTCTTGACCTTGGCCACCTCGGCCGCCTGCTGCTCGACCGTCAGGTTCTTGTGGATGATGCCGATGCCGCCCATCTGCGCCATCGCGATGGCCAGCCGGGCCTCGGTGACGGTGTCCATGGCGGCCGAGAGGATCGGCAGCTTCAGCTTCAGGCTGCGGGTCAGCCGGGTCTCCAGGCTGACGTCCTTGGGCAACACGGTCGAGTGGGCGGGGACGAGCGAAACGTCGTCGTACGTGAGAGCTTCAGCCTGGATGCGCAGCATCGGCGGACCCGAGAGTTTTGGGGAAGCGCGACATTTTACCCTGAAACGCGCCGCAACGACACCGTGGCAACCTGTCGCAGGCGCAATGCAGCGTTGCCGCCGGCCCGGCCCCGCTCCCGTTCAGCCAGCGGCTTCGGCGGCCTCGATCGTGTTCTGCATCAGGGTCGCAACCGTCATCGGCCCCACCCCGCCCGGCACCGGCGTGATCCAGCTGGCGCGCCTGGCCGCGGCCTCGAAGCCGACGTCGCCGACCAGCCTGCCGTCCTCCAGCCGGTTGATGCCCACGTCGATCACCACTGCACCGGGCTTGACCCATTCGCCGGGGATCAGCCCCGGCCGGCCCACGGCCACCACCAGGATGTCGGCATTGCGGACGTTCGCCTCCAGCACCTCCGGCGGCGTGAACTTGTGGCAACTGGTCACGGTGCAGCCGGCGATCAGCAGCTCCAGCCCCATCGGCCGGCCGACATGGTTGCTCACGCCCACGATGGTGGCGTTGCGGCCGCGCACCGGCTGGTCGGTGTGGCTCAGCAGGGTCACGATGCCGCGCGGCGTGCACGGGCGCAGCCCGAACTCGCGCAGCGCGAGGTGGCCCACGTTCTGCGGGTGGAAGCCGTCCACGTCCTTGCGCGGATCGATGCGCTGGATCAACCGGTTGGCGTCCGGGATGCCCGGCAGCGGCAACTGGATCAGGATGCCGTGGATCTTCGGGTCGGCGTTCAGCCGGTCGATCAGCGCCGCCAGTTCCGACTCGCTCGTGCCTTCCGGCAGGTCGTAGTCGAAGGCCTCGATGCCGACCTTCTCGGCCGCCCGCCGCTTGTTGCGCACGTAGACCGCCGAGGCCGGATCGCCGCCCACCAGCACCACCGCCAGACCCGGCCGGGCCTTGCCCGCCGCGATCCGCGCGTCCACGCGCACCTTCAGCTCGTCGAGCAGTTCCTCGGCGATGCGGCGGCCGTCGAGGATGCGGGCGGTGTGCGAAGGGGCGGATGCGTCGGTCATCGGGCGCGGGCTTGGGAGGGGGCCGCCTATTGTCCCCGATTCCGCCGTGGCCGACACCCTCGCGATCGCCCGGATGCGCACCGCTCCGCAGGCGCGAAGGGACGAGCCGGCCGCTCTACTCGCCGGCCTGGGGCTCGGCGGCCGCATCCGCGTTGAGGGTGCGGCTCTCCCGCTTGGGCGTGGTGAACGGCGTGGGCTTCGGGCCAGGCTGGTTGCCGTAGACCATCGATGCCCCCGCCTTCAGGCCGCCGCCGGCCATCTCCAGCTCGAAGCGCTCGGCGTCGCGCTTGCGTATCTCGGTGGCGATGTTGGCGGCCTCGTCCTCGTCCACGCCCAGCTCCACCAGCGCCGCCTGCCCGAACTCCACGGCCGACTCGAAGGTCTCGCGGACCTGGTAGTCCACCCCGGCATGGATCAGGTGCAGGGAGTGCTCGCGGTCGTAGGAGCGCACCAGCAACCGCGCCTGCGGGAACTCGTGCTTCACCAGCTCGACGATCCGATCGGTCACGTCCCGGCGATCGGTGCAGACCGCGATCGCCTGCGCGGTCGCCGCGCCGGAGGCATGCAGCACGTCCAGCCGCGCACCGTCGCCGTAGTAGATCTTGAAACCGAAATCCGCGGCGGCGCGGATCATCTCGATGTCGGTATCGATGATGGTGACGTCCACGTCGCGCGCCAGCAGCGATTGGCTGGCGACCTGGCCGAAGCGGCCGAAGCCGATGACCAGCACCCGCCCGCTCTGCCCGTCCACCCGTTCTATGCCCTCCATCGAGGGCTCTTGCTCGGGCAGCATCCGCTCCATCAGCAGGACGAACAACGGCGTCAGCGCCATCGAGAGCACCACGATCGCGGTGAGGCTCGCGCCGACCCGCGCGTCGATCACGTTCGTGGCGGCGGCCGCGGAGAACAGCACGAACGCGAACTCGCCGCCCTGCGCCATCAGCACGCCGCGATCGAGCGCCTGGCGATGGTCCGAGCCGGTGAAGCGCGCGACCAGGTAGATGCAGATCGCCTTGCCGACCATCAGCGCCAGCACGCCCAGCAGGATGCGCTGCCAATCGCCGGCGACGACCGACAGGTCCAGCGCCATGCCCACGCCCAGGAAGAACAGGCCCAGCAGGATGCCGCGGAACGGCTCGATGTCGGCCTCGATCTGGTGGCGGAAGGTCGATTCGGAAAGCAGCACGCCGGCGAGGAAGGCGCCCATCGCCATCGACAGCCCGCCCAGCTGCATCAGCAAGGCCGCGCCGAGCACGACCAGCAGCGCCGCCGCGGTCATCACCTCACGGGCCTTGGCCTGCGCCAGCAAGCGGAACAAGGGATTCAGCAGCCACCGGCCCGCGGCGATCAGCCCGGCGATGCACCCCGCCGCGATCAGGATCGAGCGCCAGCGGTGGGATTCGGCAGCCACGTCGCCCACCGGCGCCATCAGCGCCACCACCGCCAGCAACGGCACGATCAGCAGGTCCTCGAACAGCAGGATCGAAACGATCTTCTGGCCCGACGGCAACGCGACGTCGCCGCGCTCGGACAGCAGCTGCATCACCACCGCCGTCGAGGTCAGCACGAAGCCGGACGCCGCGATGAACGCCACCGACGGCTCGAAGCCCAGCAACATCGCGATCCCGGTCAGGACCACGCCGCAGGTCGCGATCTGCAACGTCCCCAGCCCGAAGATCTCCCCGCGCAGGCTCCACAGGTGCGAGGGGCGCATTTCCAGCCCGATCACGAACAGGAACATCACCACGCCCAGTTCGGCCACGTGCAGGATCGACTGGGGATCCTCGAACCAGCCCAGCCCGAACGGCCCGATCGCCAGGCCGGCCGCCAGGTAGCCCAGGACCGAGCCCAGTCCCAGGCGGCGGAACAAGGGAATGGCCACCACGGCCGCGCCGAGCAGGGCGACCACGCTGGTCAGGTTGCTGGTTTCGACGGAGGTCGTCATGGTTCGGTCCTGGAACGTGCTTGCCGCTGCGATGGAAGGAAGACTGCCGGCGCCGGAGGCCGTACTGCAAGAACGCCGGCGTCCCGAGCGCCCCGGGCGACGGCATGACCCGCGCCCCGCCCGGCCCGTCTCGTGGAATGAAGGCCCACGCGTACCCATTACATAACACGCTCCGGTACGCGGCCCGTCCGAAACGACGAAGGCGGACCCGGGGTCCGCCTTCGACAGACAACCTTGCCGGCCGGAGTCAGCCCAATTCGGCCAACGCCTTGCGCATGATGTCCTGCGCCGAGGCACTCAGTTTCTCGTGGTCCAGCGCGTACTGGATGGTCGCCTCGATCAGGCCCAGGTGGGTACCGCAGTCGAAACGGGTGCCTTCGAAGCGGTAGGCATTGACCGGCTCCAGCTTCAGCAAGGCGGCGATCGCGTCGGTCAGCTGGATCTCGCCGCCCGCGCCCGGCGTGGTCTGTTCCAGCAGTTCGAAGATCTTCGGGTTCAGCACGTAACGGCCGACCACCGCCAGGTTGCTGGGCGCCACTTCCGGCTTGGGCTTCTCGACGATCCCGGTGATGCGCCCCTGGCGCCCGTCAAAGGTCTCGGTCGCGACGATGCCGTAGCTGGCGGTCTTGTCGTGCGGCACGTCCTGGACGGAAATCACGCTGGCGCCCGTGGCCTCGGCGGCGTCGGCCATCTGCTTGAGCGCGCCGTCGCCGCGGTTCCAGATCAGGTCGTCCGGCAGCAGCACCGCGAACGGCTCGTCGCCCACCACCGGCTTGGCGCACAGCACCGCATGCCCCAGGCCCAGCGCTTCGGCCTGGGTGACGAACACCGCGCGCACGCCCCCGGGAAGCACGTGCCGGACCAGCTCCAGCTGCTCGGTCTTGCCGGCGCGCTCGAGCTTCTGCTCCAGCTCGTAGGCCTTGTCGAAGTAGTCGGCGACGGAGTGCTTGTAGCGATTGGTGACGAACACCAGCGTATCGCAGCCCGCCTGGATGGCCTCGTCCACCGCGTACTGGATCAGGGGCTTGTCGATGATCGGCAACATCTCCTTGGGAACGGTCTTGGTCGCCGGCAGGAACCGGGTGCCAAGGCCCGCCACGGGGAAAACCGCCTTGCGAATGCGCTTGCTCATCAAATTCTTCTGACCTCTCGTGCGGGGAAGGGAACGACCGTATCCGAGCGTGCATCGCTCTCATGACGGGCAGATGAGAAATCCGGCATCAAACTGCCGAGCACCGATTCCATGGCGGCCGTGTCGTAGCGGTCGACCGCGTCGCGCAACCTGGCCACCTGCTGGAGCACCTGGTCCTGCGGGAAGACGCGCACGTCCGCCTCGAGGATCTTCGGGTGCGCCGTGGGGCGATAGTTCTCGTCGGCGTAGAACAGCGTCTCGTGCAGTTTCTCGCCCGGCCGCAGGCCCGTGTACACGATGGCGACGTCCTTGCCCGGCTGCTTGCCGGTGAGCCGGATCATCTGCTCGGCCAGGATCCGGATCGGCACCGGCTCGCCCATGTCGAGGGTGTAGATAGCGCCATGCGAGGCCGATGCCGCCGCCTGGACGATGAGCTGGCACGCCTCGGGAATCGTCATGAAGTAGCGGGTCACCTCGGGATGGGTGACGGTGACCGGCCCGCCCCGGCGGATCTGTTCGCGGAACAGGGGCACGACGCTGCCGGCCGAATCCAGCACGTTGCCGAAGCGCACGGTGACGAAGCGCGTGGAGCCGTTGCGCGCGTCCAGGCTCTGGCAGACCATCTCGGCGTAGCGCTTGGTCGCGCCGAGCACGTTCACCGGCTCCACCGCCTTGTCGGTGGAAATGAAGACGAAGGTCTCGACCCCTGCGTGATGGCATGCACGCGCGACGTTCTCCGTCGCGAGCACGTTGTTGCGCACCGCCTCGCGCAGTTGCTCCTCCAGCAGCGGCACCTGCTTGTAGGCCGCGGCATGGAACACCGCGTCCGGGCCGGCGCGGTCGAGCGCGTAGCGCACCACCGCGGGATCGCCGCAATCGCCCAGCACCCGCACCACCTCCACGTCCGGGAACAACCGGCGCAGGTCCGAGTCGATCGTCAGCAGCGCCAGCTCGTCCACCTCGAGCAGCACGATCCGCTGCGCGCCATGGCGCGCGCACTGCCGGCACACCTCGGAGCCGATCGAGCCGCCGGCACCGGTCACCATCACGGTCTTGCCGGTCAGCCATCCGCGGATCAGCTTCCAATCCGGCGTCACCGGCTTGCGGTTCAACAGGTCCTCGATGGCGACCTCGCGCAGCTCGCCGGGCAACGAACGGCCTTCCAGCACGTTGACCAGCTTCGGCACCATCCGGAACGGGAGCCCGGTGCTCTCGCACAGGCCGACCACGCGCTGCATGCCCGGCGCATCCAGCGACGGGATCGCGATGACCAGCAGCTTCGCCGCGGTCTCGCGCGCGATCGACGCGACCTGGTCCAGGCTGCCCAGCACGGTCAGCCCCTGGATCTTGGCACCATGCAGGTGCGGGGCGTCGTCCAGGTAGCCCACCGGGAAGAACGCGCCGGTGCGGCGCAGGTCGCGCACCAGCGCCTCGGCGGCGCGACCGGCGCCCAGGATCAGCACGCGCTGGCTGGTCTCGGCGGAATGCGTGATCTGGTAGTCCTTCCAGGCCCGGTACAGCAGGCGCGGCGTGCCCAGCAGCGCGGCAAGCGCGATGGGATAGACCACGAGCACCGACATCGGCACGCCGTTGAAGCGGTCGAAGGACAACGCCACCAGGATCGCGACCAGCCCCAGGAAGCTCGCCTTGAAGATGTTCCAGAGGTCGGGGACGCTGGCGAAGCGCCACAGGCCCCGGTACAGGCCCACGCGCCAGAAGACGACGCCCTGCGCGAGCATCACCACCGCCGTCCGCCAGTCCCACAACGGCAGGTCGGGCGATTCGCGCAGCATGGAATAGCGGCCCGCGTGCAGCAGCTGCCAGCAGATCCACACCATCAAGAGGTCATGCGCGACTACCGCAACCTTCGGCATGACACCTGCAAGTTTGTCGCGCCAAGACGTCATCGAACGTTCCATCAACGGTCACGCAGTCCTTTACGGAGGAAAAACCAGATCGCCATGGCGAAAGCCAGCCAGGCCCCTACTGCCGGCACCGCAAATGAACGTTGCGTTGCACCAAGCAGCAAGAATAGGACAAGCGCGAACACACTGAAACATCCATACCCGAACGTAACCCAACCGTGCGATTGCAGCTTCCGGGCCAGCCCCTGGTAGACATGCTGCGCATGGGGCTCCCACCAACGCTGGCGAGCGAGCATGCGGGCAACGAGCGTGAAGCCGGCGTCTACGAGGAAGGCCGTCAGCGGGACCCAGGCCCACCACCAGGCGGCGCCCTTCGCCAGCACGGCCCAGGCCATCAGCGCCGCCAGGACATAGCCGAGCGAGCCGCTGCCGCCATCGCCCATGAAGATCCGCGCCTTCGGGAAATTGAAAGGCAGGAACCCCATGCAGGCGCCGGCCAGGGCCACGGCGATCCAGGCGGCGGGGAAAGGGAGCACCAGGGCGAAAGCGGCCGCGGCCAGCAACGCCTGCGAGGCGGCCAGCCCGTTGATGCCGTCCATGAAGTTCCAGACGTTGATCAGCACCACGCACGAGCCGGCGGCGAACATCGCCTCGAACGGGCCGGCACCGGCGCGATACGACAGCCACCCCAGCCATGCCGACGCGAGCGCATGCACGGCCAGCCGCAATGCCGCCGACAAGGGACGATGGTCGTCCCACCAGCCGATGCCCGCGACCACGACCAGGCCCGCGGCGAATCCCAGCAGCGAGGACCTGTGCGGGGGGAACAGCCAGGCCGCGGCCACGGCCGCCAGCAGCACGACCAGCACGATGGACATGCCGCCGCCACGCGGCGTCACCACGGCATGGCTGCGCCGCTGCCCCGGCTGGTCCATCAGGCCTTTCGCAAGCGCGTACCGCCGCAGCGCCCAGGTCCCGGCAAGCGCTCCCACAAAGGAGAGCGCCAACCACGCGGTCCAGGCAGGCACTTACACCACCGCGTAGTTGAGCAGCGGCTTGACCGTCCCCCACTCCTTGCAGCTGGGGCATTGCCAGTGGTGGGTCTTGGCGCCGAAGCCGCAGCGCGTGCAGCGGTAGCTCGGATTGCGCACCAACAACTGGTCGGTGATGTGCTTCAGGTCGTGCAGGGTCGCGGTCGGGTCGGCATCCGCGGCCAGGGTCAGGTCGATCAGCGCGGACTCGCCGCGCACCGACGGCCGGTCCTTCAGCTGCCGTCCCAGGTAGGCGCGCGCGGGGACCGGGCCCTCCTGCGATTCCATCAACTGGGTCAGTGCCAGCACCGGCGCGATGCCGCGGTAGTGCTCGGTCATTTCCGAGAGGAAGTTGCGCGCGCCGGCGATATCGCCCACGCGCCGGTAGGCGGCCAGCAGGCTAGGGATGATCTCCGGCAGGTACTCGGGATCATGGCGCGCGGCGCGTTCCCACGCGCGCACGGCGGCCTCGTCGCGCCCCATGTCGGCCTCGATCCGGCCCTCGAGGATGCCCGCGCGCACCGACGTGGCGTCGGCCTGGTAAGCGCGCGACACCGCCTGCAAGGCCAGGTCCGGCTTGCCGGCGCCGCGGTAGCGGTCGGCCAGTTCGCACTCGAACTGGGAAATCAGCTTGCCCATCGGCTCGCCGGTGACCTGCTCGTAGCGGGTGGCGTTGTCGATCGCCTTCTCCCAGTCGCGCTCGGCCTGGTAGATCCCGATCAGGTGCTTGAGCGCCTGCGGCGCGCGCTGGTCGATCTGCGCCAGCTCGGTGAACACCGTCTCGGCGCGATCGAGCAACCCGGACTTCATGTAGTCCTCGCCCAGCGCGAGCAGCGCCTGGACCCTCTGCTGGTCGGTCAGGTCGGAGCGCTGCACCAGCCCCTGGTGCAGGCGGATCGCCCGGTCGACCTCGCCGCGGCGGCGGAACAGGTGCCCGAGCGCGACCTGGGTCTCGAAGGTTTCCTTGTCCAGCTCGGCGATGTGCAGGAACAGCTCGATCGCCTTGTCAGGCTGCTCGTTGAGCAGGTAGTTCAGACCGCGGAAGTAGGTGCTGGAAAGGCGGCTGACCTGGGTGTCGCCATGCCGCTGCCCTCCCCGCCGGCCGATCACCCAGCCGCTCAGCGCGGCCAGCGGCAGGAACAGGAAGAACCAGAACCACTCGGTCAGAAATTCCATAGCGTGTCAGATGCCGTGGGTGGGGCCAGAAGCGCCCGGCTGGGAAGACGCCGCCTTGCCGGCGAGCTGTTTGTTGGCCGCGCGCAACCTGGCATAGAGCGGCAGGGCGACGCCCGCGAGCGCCAGCACCGCGCCGACGGCCAGGCCGACGAGCAGCGTGGAAACGATCACCGAACCCAGCTTCATCGTGAAACTGGTGACCAGCAGATCGATGGTGACTTCGCCGTTGTTGACGGCGCCGATGATCAGGCCCGCGAGCAACGCCACGAGCAACAACACGAGCAACAGGACCCAGCGAAAAGCCTTCATGGCTCGACTCCTTTCGGGGAGCACCTAGCTTAACCGAGCCGGGGCCTGCTCATTCGCCGGACTCGGCGACATCCACCGGGGTCACCGAGCTGACGCGCTCGCGCAGCTCCTTGCCCGGCTTGAAATGCGGAACATGCTTGCCCGGCAGCGCGACCGACTCGCCGGTCTTGGGATTGCGGCCCAGCCGGGGCGGACGGTAGTGCAGCGAGAAACTGCCGAACCCGCGGATCTCGATGCGATCCCCGCCGGCCAGCGACTCCCCCATCATCTCCAGCAGCGACTTGACCGCAAGATCGACGTCATCCGACTTCAGATGCGCTTGGCGCCTTGCCAGGATTTCGATCAGTTCGGACTTGGTCATGGGGAAGGATGATATTGACTTGGCACATCCGGAATCGGCCCGGGGATTGCCCGGGCCGATCCAGTGACACGGCGGAAGCCGCGCCGGGGCTTACTCGGACTTGCCGCCCAGCTGTTCGCGCAGCAGCGCGCCCAGGCTGGTGGTGCCGGCGGCGGCCACGGTCGAGGCCTTGTTGTACTCGGCCAGCGCCTCGGCGGTCTCGGCTTCGTCCTTGGCCTTGATCGACAGCTGCAGGGTGCGGCCCTTGCGGTCCATGCCCACGAACTTGGCTTCGATCTTGTCGCCGACCTTCAGGTGCTGGGTGGCGTCGTCGACGCGCTCGTTGGCGATGTCGCGGGCCGACACGTAGCCTTCGATGCCGTCGGCCAGTTCGATCACGGCGCCCTTGGCGTCGACTTCCTTCACCACGCCTTCGACCTTGGAGCCCTTCGGATTGGCGGCCATGTACTGGCCGAACGGATCCTGCTCGAGCTGCTTGACGCCCAGCGAGATGCGCTCGCGCTCCGGGTCGACGGCCAGGACGACGGCGTCCAGGGTATCGCCCTTCTTGAAGTTGCGAACGACGTCTTCGCCGGTGGTGTTCCAGCTGATGTCGGACAGGTGGACCAGGCCGTCGATGCCGCCGTCCAGGCCGATGAAGATGCCGAAGTCGGTGATCGACTTGATCTGGCCCGACACGCGGTCGCCCTTCTTGTGGGTCGCGGCGAAGGTCTCCCACGGGTTGGCCATGACCTGCTTCATGCCCAGCGAGATGCGGCGACGCTCTTCATCCACGTCCAGCACCATCACTTCGACTTCGTCGCCGACCTGCACGACCTTGGACGGGTTGACGTTCTTGTTGGTCCAGTCCATCTCGGAGACGTGCACCAGGCCCTCGACGCCCGGCTCGATCTCGACGAACGCGCCGTAGTCGGTGACGTTGGAGACCTTGCCGAACACGCGGCTGTTGGCCGGGTAGCGGCGCGAGATGTTGTCCCACGGATCCTCGCCCAGCTGCTTCAGGCCCAGCGAGACGCGGTTGCGCTCGCGGTCGAACTTCAGCACGCGCACGTCCAGCTCGTCGCCGACGTTGACGACTTCGGACGGATGGCGCACGCGCTTCCAGGCCATGTCGGTGATGTGCAGCAGGCCGTCGATGCCGCCCAGGTCCACGAACGCGCCGTAGTCGGTCAGGTTCTTGACGACGCCCTTCAGCACCGCGCCCTCGACCAGCTTGTCCAGCAGCTGCTCGCGCTCTTCCGAATGCTCGCTCTCGACCACCGCGCGGCGGGAGACGACCACGTTGTTGCGCTTGCGGTCCAGCTTGATGAGCTTGAACTCCAGTTCCTTGCCTTCCAGGTAGGCCGGGTCGCGCACCGGGCGCACATCCACCAGCGAACCGGGCAGGAACGCGCGGACATCCTTGATGTCCACGGTGAAACCACCCTTGACCTTGCCGCTGATGCGGCCGGTGATGGTCTCGTTCTTCTCCAACGCTTCTTCCAGCTCGTCCCACACCATCGCGCGCTTGGCCTTCTCGCGCGACAGGACGGTTTCGCCGAAGCCGTTCTCGATGGAGTCCAGCGCGACCTTGACCTGGTCGCCCACGCCCACATCGATCTCGCCAGCGTCGTTACGGAACTGTTCGATCGGCACGATGCCTTCGGACTTCAGGCCGGCGTTGATCACCACCACGTCGCCGCGGACGTCCACGACAGTACCGGTGACGATGGCACCCGGCTTCAGCTTGGCCAGATTGGCCTGGCTGGCTTCGAACAGTTCGGCAAAAGATTCGGTCATTTGAAATTACTCGGTTGAACACACAGGCGATCGCCCCGTTGCATCGGATGCGAACCGCCCACCCTGGTTAGTCGGCCCGTACCGCAGCCGTGTGTGGATTGGAAAAAACCGCCGCGCAGCCTGCGCGACGGAGCCTTTGGGTACAACTTGTACAACGATGCCTGCCGTGCAACGGGGCGGCGGACCGCTCAGGAAGCGGGCAGCAACCCGATCACGCGATCCACGACTTCCTCGATGTCCATGCCGGTGGTATCGATGAGGACGGCGTCTTCGGCCGGCCTCAGCGGCGCGACCGCGCGCTGGGCATCCCGGGCGTCGCGAGCCATGACCTCGCGCAGCAGGTCGTCAAATATAACCGAAACACCCTTTTCCATCAACTGCTTATGCCGCCTGGAGGCGCGCTCCTCGGCGCTCGCGGTCAGGAACACCTTGCAGGAGGCGTCCGGGAAGATCACCGTCCCCATGTCGCGCCCGTCGGCGACCAGGCCCGGCGGGCGCCGGAACGAGCGCTGGCGCTCCTTCAGCGCCGCCCGGACCTCCGGGATGGCCGCAATGGCCGAGGCCAGCGCCCCGGTCGTCTCCAGGCGCAGCTCGTCGGTGGCGTCCACGCCGTTGACCATGACCCGCAGCCCCCCGTCCTCCCGCTCGACGAACTCCACGTGGGTGTCGAAGGTGCAGCGCACCAGCGCGGCCGGGTCCGAGACGTCGAGGTCGGCCCAGCTGGCCGCCACCCCCACCGCACGGTAGAGCGCCCCCGAATCCAGGTAGTGCCAGCCCAGCCGGGCTGCGACAATGCGGCTTACCGTCCCCTTGCCGGCCCCCGACGGGCCATCGATGGTGAGCACGGGGATGGAAGCATTCATGGGGGCTCCTGGGGCGGCAAAGTCGCCATTGTAAGGCCGCCTGTCCACGCCCCGGCGCAATCAGTTGAAAAAGCAAGGAAAAGCCAGGTACAATGCCGGGCTTACTGCGGGATCGGCGCCCAGGTGGAGGTGCCGGGATCCCCTCCCTGAATCCACGTTTACGCCGAGGTGTGTCATGAAGGTCCTGTCCTCCCTGAAGTCGGCGAAGACCCGTCACCGCGACTGCAAGGTGGTCCGCCGTCGCGGCAAGGTCTTCGTGATCTGCAAGTCGAACCCGCGCTTCAAGGCCCGCCAGCGCTGATCGGCGGCCAGCGAACCGCGAGACCCGGAAAAGCCGCCCTTGGGCGGTTTTTTCGTTTCCGGCGGAGTTTCCGCCATCGCCGTCTGGTGTAATCGGCCTCCGCAAGCCCCCGTACCGCCGTGCGGGCAACTCGATGATTGATCCACTGGGGAGTAGATGATCATGAACCGCCGTTTCCTTGTCCTGCCGCTGCTCGCCGCCCTCGCCTCGGCATCGCCGGCGAGCGCCGACACCTTGCTGATCGAGCGCGTGCGGGAGAAGCCCGCGCAGGCGCTGCCGTTGCGCGGCCAGAGCATGGCCGAGGTGCAGTCGCGCTTCGGCGAGCCGTCGCAGAAGCTCGAGCCGCGCGGCGGCCAGAAGCGGCAATGGCCGACCATCAACCGCTGGGTGTATCCGGCGTTCACGGTCTATTTCGAGAAACAGCGCGTGATCGACGTGGTCGCCAACCAGGCCGGCGCCGACGAGATCGGCCCCAAGCCCGCCATCCGTTGATGCGGTCCGCCGCGGGAGCCGCGCATTCATGCGCGGGGCTTAAGATGGCCCCCGCCAGAGCCCGCGCCCCGGCGCGGGAATTCGATGAATCGCCCGGACCCCGTTCCGGGCACGATGTGAGTACCAGCCCGTAATGACCGACAGCTTTCGTTTTCCCGCGGAGTGGGAACCCCAGTCCGCCGTCCTGATCGCCTGGCCGCACGCCGAAACCGACTGGGCCGAGCGCCTGGGCGAGGTGGAGGAAACCTATGTCGCGCTGGTCGCGGCGATTACCCGCTTCGAGCCGGTGCTGGTCTGCGTGGCCGACGAGGACCTGCAGACCTATGCCGAGGCGCGCCTGCGCTCGGCGCGGGTGGACATGGACAAGGTCCGGTTCGTGCCGGCCGCGTACAACGACACCTGGCTGCGCGATTCGGGCCCGATCACGCTCAAGCGCGCGGGCGGCGGCTTCCGCCTGCTGGATTTCCGCTTCACCGGCTGGGGCGGCAAGTTCGAGGCGAGCCTGGACGACCAGCTGGTCGGCGTGCTGGACGCGGCGCAGGTCTTCGCCAACCACGAGGTGCGCAGCATCGACTTCGCGCTGGAAGGCGGCGCCATCGACACCGACGGCGCCGGCACCCTGCTCACCACCTGGCAATGCCTGCACGAGCGCCATCCGCAGCGTTCGCGCGAGTCGCTGGGCAGCGACATGGCCGGCTGGCTGGCGCAGCAGCGGGTGCTGTGGCTGGACCATGGCTACCTGGAAGGCGACGATACCGACGCCCACGTCGACACCCTCGCCCGCTTCGCCTCGCCCAACAGCATCGTCTACCAGGCGTGCGACGACGCGTCCGATTCGCACCATGCCGAACTGACCGCGATGGGCGAGGAACTGGCCGCGCTGCGCACCGCCGACGGCAAGCCCTACCGCCTGTTCCCGCTGCCGTGGGCGCGGCCGATCATCGACGAGGGCCGCCGCCTGGCCGCCTCCTACGCCAACTTCCTGATCGTCAACGGCGCGGTGCTGATGCCTGCCTACGGCGATCCGGCCGACGATGCCGCGCGCGACGTGCTGGCCGCGGCGTTCCCGGACCGCGAGATCGTCCAGGTCCCCTGCCGTCCGCTGATCTGGCAGAACGGCAGCCTGCACTGCATCACCATGCAGTTGCCGGCCGGCCTGCTGGCCGCCTGACCCGCCCCGCGCCCCTGTATAGGAGCGGCTTCAGCCGCGATGGGCTTTACCGAGAAGCATCTCGCGGCTGAAGCCGCTCCCACAGGGGCGCGAGGCATGGCGCGGTAACATTCTCCTTCCATTCCCGCAGTTGCTTCCCCATGAACCCACGTACCCTCCCCGTCGCGCTGATCCAGGAGCGCAACCATGGCGACGCCGAGGCCAATCTCGCCGTCATCGAATCGCGCGTGGCCGAGGCCGCTGCGCAGGGCGCCAGGCTGGTGCTGCTGCAGGAGCTGCACAACGGCCCGTATTTCTGCCAGCACGAGTCGGTCGGCGAGTTCGACCTGGCCGAATCGATCCCGGGCCCGAGCACTGAGCGCCTGGGCGCGCTGGCCAAGCGGCACGGCGTGGTCATCGTCGGCTCGCTGTTCGAACGCCGCGCGGCCGGGCTGTACCACAACACCGCGGTCGTGCTCGAGAAGGACGGCCGCCTGCTCGGCAAGTACCGCAAGATGCACATCCCGGACGATCCGGGCTTCTACGAGAAGTTCTACTTCACTCCCGGCGACATCGGCTTCAAGCCGATCGACACCTCGGTGGGCCGCCTGGGCGTGCTGGTGTGCTGGGACCAGTGGTATCCGGAAGCCGCGCGCCTGATGGCGCTGGCCGGCGCCGAGCTGCTGCTCTACCCGACCGCGATCGGCTGGGACCCGGACGACGCGCAGGACGAGAAGACCCGCCAGCGCGATGCCTGGGTGCTGAGCCACCGCGGCCATGCCGTCGCCAACGGCCTGCCGGTGCTGAGCTGCAACCGCGTCGGCCACGAACCGTCGCCGCAGGGCGCCTCGGGCATCCAGTTCTGGGGCAACAGTCACGTGCTCGGCCCGCAGGGCGAATTCCTCGCCGAGGCCGGCACCGAGCCGGCCGTGCTGACCTGCGAGGTCGACCTGCAACGCAGCGAGCACGTGCGCCGCATCTGGCCGTTCCTGCGCGACCGCCGGATCGATGCCTACGGCGACCTGCTCAAGCGCTACATCGACTGACCCGACCGCCTCCATGACCGTCCATCTGCGCGCCGCCACCGAGGCGGACATCCCGGCCATCACCGCGATCTACGCGGTGGAAGTCACCGACCACGTCAACACGTACGAATACGAAGTGCCGGACGAAGCGGAGATGGCCCGCCGGATGCGCGACATCGTCGGCCGCGGCTTCCCCTACCTGGTCGCCGAGCTGGACGGCAAGGTGGTCGGCTATGCCTACGCCAACACCTATCGCACCCGCGTGGCCTACCAATGGACCGTGGAGAACTCGGTATACGTCGACTACGCCTGCCAGGGACGCGGCATCGGCGCCGCGCTGATGCAGGCCTTGATCGATGCCTGCACCGAGCGCGGCTTCCGGCAGATGGTGGCGGTGATCGGCGAGGAAGCCAACGTCGCTTCGATCCGGCTGCATGAACGTTTCGGCTTCCAGATGGTCGGAGTGTTCAAGGGCCTGGGCCGCAAGCACGGCCGCTGGCTGGACACGGTGCAGATGCAGCGTGCGCTGGGCCCGGGCGCCGACCAACCTCCTTCCAACGAAACGACGCAATGACCGAATACCCCACCGAAGCGGCCGGCGCGCTGGCCTTGTCCGGCCAGCCGTACCGCATCGTCGAGCGCGATGGCGTGCGCTATACCCTGCTGGGCACCGCCCACGTTTCATTGACCAGCGTGGCCGCCGTGCAGGAGGCCATCGGGAGCGGCCGCTACGACGCGGTGGCGGTGGAACTGGACGCGCAGCGCCTGCAGGCGATCAGCGACCCGGACGCGCTCGCCAAGCTCGATCTGGTCCAGGTGATCCGCAAGGGGCGCGTGGCCCTGTTCGCGGCCAACCTGGCGCTGGCGGCCTACCAGCGCCGCCTCGCCAAGCAGCTGGGCATCGAGCCGGGCGCCGAGCTGAAGGCGGCGGTCACGATGGCGCGCGAACGCGGCCTGCCGGTGCACCTCATCGACCGCGAGGTCGGGCTCACGTTCAAGCGCGCCTCGGCCCGGCTCGGCTTCTTCGGCAAGCTCAAGCTCGCCATGGGCCTGCTGGCAGGCCTGTTCGCCGCCGACGAAGTCGGCGAGGAAGAGATCGAGAAGCTCAAGCAGGGCGACATGCTGGAGGCCAGCTTCGGCGATTTCGCCAGCGAGAGCCCGGAGCTTTACGAGACGATCATCGCCGAGCGCGACCGCTACATGGCCGCGCGCCTGCGCGAGGAAGCCACGCCGGCGCGCCGCGAGGTGCTGGCGGTGGTCGGCGCGGGCCACCTGGCCGGCCTCGCCCGCCACCTGGAGTCCGACCAGGAAGCGCCCGGCCCGCTGCGCACCTCGCTGGAAGAGGTACAGAACAAGAAACGCATCCCCTGGATCACGCTGGGCATCCTGGCCGTGATCGTGGCCGGCATCGTGGTCGGCTTCTGGCGCGGCGGCATGGCGATGGGCGCGGACCTGCTGCTGCAGTGGGCGCTGTATACCGGCGGCCTCGCCGCGCTGGGCGCGCTGCTGGCCGGCAGCCATCCGCTGAGCGTCGCCACCGCCGCGGTCGTGGCGCCGTTCAAGCCGTTCCGGCTGAGCGTGCCGACGGGTGCGTTCGCGGCGCTGGTGGAAGTGCACATGCGCAAGCCGGCCTATCCGGACTTCCTGACCCTGCGCGACGATGCGCAGACCCTGCGCGGCTGGTATCGCAACCGGGTCTCCCGGGTCGTGCTGACCTTCCTGCTGACCAATCTCGGCAGCGCCCTGGGCGTGTGGCTGGCCGGCCTGCAGATATTCCACAAGCTGCAGGGCTGACAAGCTCCCTTCCTTGCGAGATGGAAAGGCGCGGCTTGCGCGCCGTCCTCTTGGCTTGGGAATGCCCACGCCGGCATGGGTCGCAACGCGAGTAAGGGTGGTGAGCGAAAAGCGCCGCTCGACCGCAGGCTTCACCCCTGTCTAGCCCCAGCGCTTCGCCCTTCGCCTTCGAAGCCTTCTCCCCCAGGGAGAAGGCTACTCCCACTACCCTTCCACCGCCGCGGGCATCGGCGGCACGCCGCGCGCGCGCCGCACCAGCCTCGCCGCGCCGTTGCTCAGATCATCGAGCATGGCGTAGATCGTCGGCAGGAACAGCAGGCTGACCGCGGTCGAGAACGCCAGGCCGCCGGCAATCGCGCGCGCCATCGGGAAATACGGCGGACCATCGGCCATCGTGGTCGTGGACAGCGAGATCGGGACCATCGCCAGGATCGCCGTGCCCATTGTCATCATGATCGGGCGCAGGCGCTCCTTCGAGCCCTCCACCAGCGCGTCGGTACGTCCCATGCCGCGCCGGCGCAGGTTGTTGATGTGCTCGATCATGACGATGCCGTTGTTCACCACCACGCCCATCAGCACCAGGATGCCGATGAAGGACATGATCCCGAACGCCGTGCCGGTGACCCAGAACAGCCAGAACACGCCGAAGATCGAGAACACCACGCCGCTCATGATCGCCGCGGGGAACAGCAGCGATTCGAACACCGCCGCCATCACCACGTAGATCATCACCAGTGCGATCACCAGGTTGAACAGCATCTGCTGCATCGCTTCGCCGTCGTCCTGGTAGTCGCCGCCGTCGAAGGTGTAGCTGTAGCCCGCCGGGAAGCTCATGCCCTTCAGCACCGCTTCCATCGCCTTGCGCCCCTCCGGCACGGTGACCTTCTCGCCCAGGTTGGCCTTGATCGTCAGCGTGGTCTGGCGGTTGGTGCGCCCGATCTGGGTCGCCGACGGATGCTGCCGCACGTCCACCAGGCTCAGCAACGGCACGTTGCGGCCATCCTTGGTGCGCACGGTGAAGCTGGCGAGGTCCTCGGGCCGGGTCTTCTCCGCGCCGGCGAAGCGTACCCAGACCGGCACTTCGTTGTCGCCGCGGCGGAACTCGCGCAGCGGCGAACCGCGCAGCGCCAGGCCGACGAACTTGGCGACCTCGTCGGCGCTGAAGCCGAACGCCGCCGCGCGCTCGCGATCGACGCGGATCGCCAGCTCGCTGGTGCGGTCGCCGGTATCGATGCGCACGTCGCGCAGTTCCTTGCGCCGCGCCAGCAGCGGCAACACCTCCTCGCCGATCGCCTGCAACTGCTGGGTGGAATCGCCCACCAACTGCACCTGCACGCCCTGGTTGTTGCTGCCGTTGTTGCCGCCCTGGTTGCCGATGCTGTAGTCGGTGCGGGCCGAGCGTGGCATTTCCTTGCGGATCTGCTCCAGCACCGGCGCCACGGCCTTGACCTTGTCCGGGTCGAACGTGACCACGGTGCTGCTGCCCTCGTCCTCGCTGAACCACGAGTAGACCTGGGTGATGTGGAAGCGCCCGCGGTTGTCGTCGAGGAACTTCTCGACCCGCGCCACCTCGTCGCCCATCTGCTCGCGCGTGTACGAGCCCTTCCACTGGTAGCCGATGAAGGCTTCGTTGCCGCCTTCGCCGCCGAACATGTCGATCTTGGTCAGCTTCATCGGCACCAGGCTGACCGCGGTCACCACCAGGATGCCGAACACGCTCCAGCCGCGGTGTTCCAGCGTCCAGCGCAGCAACCCGGCGTAACCGCGCTGCAGGCGCGCGATCACGCCCGTGTGCGACTGCACCAGCGCCGGGGTCTGCATCCGCGCCGACAGCATCGGGATCAGGCTGACCGCCACCAGCCAGGAGGCCAGCAGCGACACCGAGATCGTGATCGCGATCTGGGCCATGAAGATGCTGATGTTGTTGGTCTCGCCGAACAGGTTGGGCACGAACACGATGCAGTGGCACAGCGTGCCGGCGCTCAGCGCGATGGCCACGTTGCGGGTGCCCACCAGCGAGGCCAGCATCGGCTGGCCGGGCATGCGCTCGCGCTCCTGGTAGATGCTCTCCACCACCACCACGGCGTTGTCGACCAGCATGCCGACCGCCAGCAGCAGGCCCATCATCGTCAGGATGTTGAGCGTCACCCCGGCGAAGTACATGAAGCCGAGCGTGATCGTGAAGCAGATCGGGATCGCGAGGGTCACCATCAACGTGGACGGCCAGTGCCGCAGGAAGAAGAACAGCACCGTCACCGACAGCAGCAGGCCGACCGCGCCGGCCTCGGCCAGCTCGACCAACGAGGACGTCACCGCCTGGCCCTGGTTGTCGATCACCTTGACCTGCACGTCGCGCAGGGCCGGCTGGCTGCGGATCGCCTTCACTTCCTTCAGCACCGTGCTCGACACCTCCACGAGGTTGGCGCTGCGCTCCTTGTAGATGTCCAGTCCGATCGCCGGATTGCCGTCGAGGCGGCGCCCGTAGTTCATGCGGGTCGGCTTGAGCCGGATCTCGGCGATGTCGCCCAGGCGCAGGCCGGTGTTGTTGATCACCAGGTCGCGCAGCTCCTGCAGGTCGCGCAGCTCGCCGACCGGCTGCACGCGGATGCGCTGGCCGTTGTCGTCGATCTGCCCGGCCGATACCGAGAAGTTGAGCTTGCCCAGGCGCTCGCTCAACTCGTTGAGGCTGATGCCATGGGCGGTCAGCCGGTCCGGCGCGATCGCGATCTCGACCTCGTTCGGCGGCGCGCCGGAGATCTGCACCCGCGCCACGCCGGGAATGCGCTCGATGCGGCGCTTGAACTCGCGGTCCAGCATGTCGTACGCGCCGGTCAGGTCGGTCTGGCTGGCCAGGCGCACCTTCAGGATCGGCTCGTCGCTGCTGGACCACTTGTAGACGTAGTAGCGCTGCAGGTCCTCGGGCAGGTCGTCGCGGATCGCGTCGATGCGCTCGCGCGCATCCGAGGCGGCGATGGCGATGTCGCGGTCCCAGTCGGAGAACTCGATGAAGATGTTGGCGCCGTCGGACGTCGCGGTGGAGCGCATCCGCTTGATCCCGGTCATCGTCGCCAGCGCCTCCTCGGTCGGTCGGACGAGGTTGCGTTCGGTCTCCTCCGGGGTCGAACCGGTGTAGGGCAGCTGCACGAACAGGAACGGCGCGGAGATGTCCGGCAGCGCCTCCAGCGGCAGGCGGAACGAGGCGATCAGGCCGACCACGACCAGCGACACGAAGCACATGATCGTGGTGACCGGCCGGCGGATGCTGAAGGCGGCGACGCTCATGCCGACTCCAGGGCGGTGTCGTCGCCGTCCGCGGCCTGCTGCGCCTTGCGCTGCATGCGGCGGCCGCGCTCCAGGTAGTAGCTGTCGGCGCGGCGGTCGAGCAGGTCGTAGACCACCGGGATCACCAGCAGGGTCAACAGCGTGGAGACCAGCAGGCCGCCGATCACCGTGATCGCCATCGGCGAACGCACCTCGGCGCCCTCGCCCATCGCCAGCGCCAACGGCGCGAAGCCGAACAGCGTGCACAGCGTGGTCATGATGATCGGGCGCAGGCGCGAGCGCGCGCCCTCGATCAGCGCCTCGTACTTGGCCACGCCCTGCTCGCGCAGCTGGTTGACCTTGTCGATCAGGATGATCGCGTTCTTGGTCACCAGGCCGACCAGCAGGATCAGGCCGATGAACACCACCACCGAGATCGGCTTGCCGGTCAGCAGCAGCGCCAGCACCGCGCCGACCAGCGCGAGCGGGATGGTGAACAGGATCACGAACGGATGCAGCAGCGACTCGAACTGCGAAGCCATCACCAGGTAGACCAGGAACACCGCGAGCCCGAACGCGAACAGCAGCGCCTTGACCGAATCGGCCAGCTCCTCGCCCTGCCCGCCGATGTGCATGCCGATGCCGGCGGCGAGCGGATCGTCCTTGACCATCTGCTCGACCTCGCGCATCGCGCCGCCCAGGTCGATGTCGCGCAGGTTGGCCGAGACGATCGCCACGCGTGTCTGGTCGGCGCGATGGATCTCGCTCGGGCCGGTGGTGGCGACGACCTCGGCCACCGACGACAGCCGCACCGGCCGGCTGCTGCCCGGATTGACGATCAGGCGGCGGATGTCCTCGACGCTGGCACGATCGCTCTGCTGCGCGCGCACCAGCACGTCGATCTTGCGGTCGCGGAAGCTGTAGCGGGTCGCCACGTCGCCGCGCACCTTCTTGACGATCACGTCGGCGATCTGGCGCGTGGTCAGGCCGAGCGCGCCGGCGCGTTCCTGGTCGAAGCGGATCTGGATCTCGGGAAAGCCCTCCTCCACGGTCGACTTCACGTCGGCGTAGTGCGGGTTGGCGCGCAGCATCGCCGCCAGCTTCTGCCCGGCATGCTCCAGCTCGACCAGGTCGTTGCCGCGTAGTTCCACTTCCAGCGGCGTGGAGAACGAGAACAACGCCGGCCGCGCGAAATCGACCTGCACGCCGGGATGGCGGGCCATCGTCGCGCGCAGCTTCTCGGTCTCGGCCGCTTCCACCTTGGCGCTGCCGCCGTTGGCCATCACGACGGTCAGCTTGCCGATGTTCTCGCCGCTTTCGGTCGGGTTGGCGTCCAGGCGCGTGCCGCTGCCGGACACGCCGTACAGCGACGCGATGCCGGCGTCCTTGCCATGCGCCAGCTGCAGCTCGCGCACCAGCCCGTCGGTCTGCGCCAGCGGCGTCCCGGCCGGCAGCTTCACCGTCATCTCGAAACGGTCCTGCGCCAGCTGCGGGATCAGGTCGGCGCCCAGCATCGGCACCGCCAGCAGCGTGGCCACGAACGCCGCCGTCGCCGCGCCCAACACCAGCCACGGACGGCGCAGTGCCGCCGGCAGCAGGCGCAGGTAGCCGCGCTCGGCCCGGTCGTAGGGCGCCATCGCCAGGTCGCTGGCCTTGCGCATCACCGGGGCGACCACGCGCACCACCCCGCGCCACAGCCTCACCACCAGCCAGGCCGCGGCGAAGAAGCCGTAGCGGAACAGCGCGCCGAGCCCGCGGCGACCGGCCGCGACCGGCTTGAGCCAGCCCTGCCGCGGCTGCCATTGCGGATGCGGCGGTTCCTCCGGGAACGCCAGCGGCGGGCGTCCCTTCAGCGAACTCAGCATCGGGATCAGCGTCATCGACACCACCAGCGAGATCGCGATGGCGATCGCCACCGTCAGCGCCTGGTCGCGGAACAGCTGGCCGGCGATGCCCTCGACGAACACCAGCGGCAGGAACACCGCGATCGTGGTCAGGGTCGAGGCGACCACCGCCATGCCGACCTCGCGGGTACCGGCGATCGCCGCCTCCAGCACGCCCAGCCCGCGCTCGCGCGCCTTGGCGATGCTTTCCAGCACCACGATCGAGTCGTCCACCACCAGGCCGGTGGCCAATGCCAGGCCGCCCAGCGACATCACGTTGAGGCTCAGCCCGAACTGGCCCATGAAGAAGAACGTGGTGACGATCGACACCGGCAGCGACAGGCTGATCACGAACGTGCTCCAGCCGTCGCGCAGGAACAGGAAGATGATCAGGATCGCCAGCATGCCGCCAATCACCGCGTCGTGCTTGACCGAGGTGATCGCCGCCTCGATGAAGTGCGACTGGTCCTCGATCGTGGTGATCTCCACGTCGCCGGGTATGGTGTTCTTGATCTGCTCCAGGCGCTTGCGCAGCGCCGCCGCCGTGGACACGGTGTTGGCGTCGCCTTCCTTGTAGATCGCCAGCTCGACCGCTTCCTTGCCACCCAGGCGGATGATCGCCTCGCGCTCCTTGAAGCCCTGGCGCACCTCGGCCACGTCCTTCAGGCGCACCGGCAGGCCGCCGGCGATGGACGCGGTCGACGAGGACGACGCGCTCTGCGCCTCGGCGGCCGCCGCGATCGCCGCCTGAGAACCCGTGGCCGCCGCGATCGCGTACATCTGCTGCAACGCCGCCTCGGCGCCGTTGCCGCTGCTGGTGGTGGTCGTCACCAGCATGTTGCGGATCTCGTCGAGGTCCACGAACTGGTTGACGGTGCGCACCAGGTAGCGCTGCGAGCCCTCTTCCAGCCTGCCGCCGGAGAGGTTGACGTTCTCTTCCTTGAGCCGGGTGATGACGTTGTCGATCGGCAGGTTGAGCTGGGCCAGCTTCTGCTGGTCGATGTCCACCTGGATCTCGTCCTCGAGGCCGCCGCCGACCTTGACCGCGGCCACGCCGGCAACCGGCTCGAGCTTCTTCTTCAGGTCCTCGTCGGCATAGCGGCGCAAGGTGGTCAGCTGGCGGATCGCGTCGCCATCGTCGCGCGGCGCATCCTTGGGCGACAGCACCAGGCGCATGATCGGCTCGGTGCTCGGGTTGAAGCGCAGCAGCACCGGCGCCTTGGCTTCCAGCGGCAGCGTCAGCGCCTCCATCTTGTCGCGCACCTCCAGGCTGGCCTGGTCCATGTTGGTGCCCCAGGCGAACTCCAGCACCACGTCGCTCTGCCCGGTACGGGAGACCGACTTGAGCTTGCGCAGGTTCTTGACCACGCCGACCGCCTCCTCGACCGGCTCGGTGATCAAGGTCTCGATCTCCGCCGGCGCGGCACCGGTGTATTCGGTGCGCACGGTGAGCGTCGGATAGCTCAGGTCCGGCAGCAGGTTGACCTTCAGCCCCTGCAGCGCGATCGCGCCGAACAGCAGCATCGTGACGGTGATCATCGCGATGGTGACGCGGCGGCGGGTGGAAAATTCCACCAGGCCGCCGCCCATCGCGCCGGGTGCGGCGTGCGTGGCCGGATCGCGGCCGTGATCGGATCCGGCGCTGGTCATGAACGGTCGCCCTGCTGCGGCCCGGCCTTGGCCACGTCCCTGGCCGACGCCTGCGACTGGCCGATCACCTGCACCGCCGTGCCGTCGCGCAGCGCCACCTTGCCGGCGGTGACCACCTGGTCGCCCTCCTTCAAGCCTTCGCGCACTTCCACCCACGGCCCTTCGGCATAGCCCAGCTTGACCGGCACGCGCGCCACCTTGCCGTCGCGCACCCGGAACACCGCCGGATCGCCGTCGTCGAGCAACGCCACTCGCGGCACCACCAGCGCGTCGGCGCGCTGGTCGTAGTCGATGCGCAGGCGGCCGAACATGCCCGGTTGCAGGTCCTGCGCGCCCTCGTCGAACGCGCAGACCACGCGGAACGTGCCGCTGGTGGAATCCACCACCGGCGCAACCCGGTCCACGCGCCCCACGAAGCTGCGCCCGGGCAGCGCGTCGGCCAGCATCGTCACCGGCTGGCCGGCCTTGAGCGTGGCCAGTTCGCGCTCGGGCACGTTGAGCGTGGCCTCCAACTGCGAGTCGTCGACGATGCGGAAGATCGGCGTGTTGATCTGCACGAAGTTGCCGGTCTTGATCGAGCGCGAAGCGACCACGCCGGAGATCGGCGCCACCACCGTGGTGTAGGACAGTTCCAGCGTCGCCAGCCGGTACTGCGCGCGCGCGTTCTCCAGGTCGAACTTGAGCTGGTCGACGTCGGCGGCGCTGACCAGCTGCTGGCCCACCAGCTGCGTGGCGCGCAGGTAGCTGTTCTCGAGCTTGCGCATCTGCGCCTCGCTCTGCGCGACCGCCAGCCTGGGCCGGTCGGGATCGAGCCGCACCAGCGGCTGGCCCGCCACGACCTTCTGGCCTTCCTCCACCAGCACCGCCAGGGCCACGCCGGAAGTCTTGGCGACCACCTGCGATTCGGCGCGCGGCTCCAGCGAGGCGGTACCGGTATAGCTGGCCGCCACGGCGCGGCGGGAAGCCTTGGCGACCTCGACCGGCACCGCGTCGGCTGCCTTCTCCTCCTTCTTGTCCGCGGCCTGGGCGTTGGATGCCTCACCGGACTTGCAGGCCGGCAGCAACAGGCAGGTGGTGATCAACAGTGCGGCGGCGCAGGTTCCGGTGCGGCCGCGCAGCAGGGTCGGTAGCGACATCGTCTGGTCCCGTGGATGCGTGAGGAGGTGTTATAGGAAAGTAAATCACTGATCCACCCAGACACCATGCGCCAAAGGTCATGGTGCCAGCCCAAGTCCCTATTCACCCCCTTTTCAGATACCTGATATCGCGGGCTATACTCGGTCCCGGCCCCGCGTCCCCCCACGCCGGAGCCACCAAAACCCGTACCCGGACCCGAAATCAATGCGCCCGCAGCCGCTCGCCGCTTGTCTCGCTCTGGTCGTTTTCCTGCCCTTGGGGGACGCCCTGGCCAGCCAGGATGCCGCACCGACCGCCTCCGCTCCCGCCGCCAACCCGGCATCGCCGACCGGGAACCCGGCCAATGGCCGCGTCCTGGTCTACACCTGCCAGGGTTGCCACGGGATCACCGGCTACAAGAACGCCTATCCCAGCTTCCGCATCCCCAAGATCGGCGGCCAATCCCCGCAATACCTCAGCCAGGCGCTGGTCGAGTACCGGGAGGGCAAGCGCAAGCACCCGACCATGCAGGCCCAGGCGCAGAGTTTCTCCGACCAGGACATCGCCGACATCGCCGCGTTCCTGTCCACCCTCAAGTAAGGCAAGCACGCCATGTCGAAAAGCCAGCATGCCCTGCGTCTCGTCACCGTCCTGCTCGCCTCGGCCCTCATGGCCGCCTGCTCCCAGTCCCAGGTCGAATCGACCAGCAAGTCCGCCGGCGATCCCGGCCATGCCAGCGGCGAGCACGGCTCGAGTTCGTCCGCCGGCCTGCCCGCAGGCCGCATCGAGTCCGGCGACAAGCTGGCCCATGCCAAGGGCAAGGCGACCGGCCAGAGCTGCATCGATTGCCACGGCGCCGACGGCAACGTCCCGATCGACCCGACCTATCCCAAGCTCGGCGGCCAGTACGGCGACTACATCGCCCATGCGTTGCAGGCCTATCGCAGCGGCGACCGCCAGCATGCGTTGATGAGCCCGCAGGCCGCCAACCTCAGCGACCAGGACATCGCCGACCTGGCCGCGTACTTCGGCTCGCGCACCACGCAATTGCGCGACCTGCAGGGCATCAAGTAACGCCCGGGCTTTTCCCACCGAATGGCCGCACATGGAGGTGCGGCCGGTCGCGCGGGAGCGCGCGGGAAGCCTTCGCGGCGCACCCGTCCGATCTTCAGCGCACGCTGCCGTTGTCTTCCTGCAGCTCCTTCTTGAACGGCACATCCGGCGGCGGCCGGGCGCTGGCCGGCTGTTCGTTCATGTTGGGATTGGTCAGCCCGCAACCGCCCCCGAACTGCAGCATCGACACCACGCAGCTGATCTTCGTGGACGTGCCCGGGATCGCGATCTCGATCTTCTTGATGCCCTTGCGCACCCATTCCTCGAGCAGCGACTCGTTGGGCACCCAGTACTTGTCGAACGAGGTCGGGGTGTAGTCGTACGGCGGCCGCTTCAGCCACGTGCCCGACTCGGCAATGCGTTCGCGGCTCCAATGATCGGTTTCGCTGCCGGGCGCGCCGCGTCCGCCGTCGGCCTGCCCTTGCTCGGGCACGCGCAGGCTGCCGTCGCGGTTGTACAGGCCGTCGCCCTGGCTCGCCCCTCCGTCCTGCCGGCCGGCCTGGTTGCGTTCGCCCAGGCCCCAGTCGTCGGCCGCCTTGGGCGCCGCCCAGCCGCCGCTGCGATCGGTGGGCCTGGGCCCTGCTCCGGCCTGTCGGCCAGGGCTGGCGCCGGGAGCACGGGCAGCAGGCGTGCTGCCCGCCGCGACCGGGCGCGACTCGGCCGGTGCGCTTGCCGGAGCCGATGCGGCGGGAGCCGGTGCGGTCGCCGCCGGGCTCGTGTCCGTGGCGCGGGCGGTTTCCGCCGGCGCCTGGCGGGCCGGCTCGGCCGCAGGCGCAGGGGCCGGCGAAGGCACGGGAACGTCCGGCAGTTCCCGCTGCCGGACCGCGACCTCGGGCGTTTCCAGCGTCGGCGCCGGCGGGTGCAATGCCGGTTGCGGCAATGCGATCGCCGGCCGGTCGACCGTCGCCACCTCGCGCTCGCGCACCGTCGGCACCGGCAACGACGGCACCGTGGGCGGCTGCACCTCGCGCGGCCTGACCTGCATCGCCTGCGGCCGCTCGACCGTCTCGACCCGGCGTTCGCGGACCTGTGGCAACTCGGGCTGGGCGAGCCGGGCCTCGCGCAGGGGGACCGATGGCGGCGGCGGCACCACGAAATCGGTCGTCGCGACCGGCGTCTCGGTGGCGATGACCGGCGCGGGATCGATGACCATCGGCGCCGGCCGCTGCACGGCCACCGGCGGCACGGGGCGCTCGGCCGAAGGCGGCACCCGCTCGGGTACCGGCGGCGCAGGTGGCGAGGCGGGCTCGGCCTCCGCCGCGGCGGCCGTCGGTGGCGTCGCCGCGGGCGAGGCTTGGCCGGAAGCGGCGGGCGCGGGTCGAGAACGCGGCCGTGCCGGCGCGGTGGTTCTCTGCGTGGCCTCCGGTGCCGTCGCCTGCCCGCCTTCGCCGCCGCCTTCGTCGTCGGGCGCTCCGCGCCCGAGGATGGAGAGCTGTACGCGCCCCGCCTCGGGCTCGGTCTCGCGCGCGGCCCATCGCACCACCGCGACCCACAGCAACAGCACCAGGAACAGCACGTGGATCAGGAAACTGCCGGCGACGCCGAGCCAGTGCAGTCCGCGCTGGTCGGCCGGCCGCGGGTCCCAGTGCTGCCACCACAGCCGCCGGAACGCCTCCAGGAAGCTCAACTGGGGAGCGATCCCGCTCCCCGGCCGGCGCGGCAACGTGGCGACATGCGCGGCGATGTCGCGCCCGTCGAACGGTGCGGCGGCCGCTACGCCACTGCGCATCCAGATGCCCCAGCCATGGGGCATGCCGCTGCGTTTCTCGAGAATGGGCCAGTCCGGCCTGCGCGCCAGCAGATGGTCGATCAGGTCGGCGGCTTTCGTCACCGGTGCGACAGGGGATCAGGCCGCGTCGCGCGGGATGTACGGGGCATCGCCGGTGCTGTGGTCGGTGGCGTCGCGCACGGCGGTCACCCCCGGCACGCGCCCCATCAGCGTCTTCTCGATGCCCTGCTTGAGCGTCACGTCGGCCATCCCGCAACCGTGGCAGCCGCCGCCGAAGCGCAGCAGCACCACGCCGTCCGCGGACACTTCCTGCACCGCCACCCGGCCGCCATGCGAAGCCAGCTGCGGATTGATCTCGTTCTCGACCACCCAGCGCACCCGCTCGACCAGCGAGGCCGACTCCGCCGGCGCCTCGCCCTTGATCTTCGGCGCCTTGATGGTCAGCTGCTGGTTGCCGGTGGACTGGGTGACGTAGTCGATCTCCGCGCCGTCGAGCCATTGCACGCTGTCGGCGCTCACGTACAGCGTGAAGCCGTCGCAGTCCACCGCCCACTCGTCGCCGCGCAGGTCGGCCGGCTCGGCGAACTCGAGCCGCGCATCGGCGCGCGGGGTGCCGGCGTCCACCGCGCTGAGGCGCACGCCCATGCCGGCCACGCCCTCGCGCTCGATCAGCTTGCGGAAGTGTGCCTGTGCCTTGTCGGATATCTGGATCATGCGGGTATTCTAGCCCTGTCTTGACGACCGCTGATGGAACATTACATCCCTTGGCAACCCGTTCACGTCAGCCACCGTGGAGGCCCCCGATGACCGACCTCGTCCCGCTCGCGCAAGCGCACTGCCTGCCCCGCAAGGGCAGCGAATACAAGCTCGGCCAGGCCCGCCTGGCCGAACTCCTGCCCCAGGTCCCCGGCTGGGAACTGGCGGAGAACGGCAACGCGCTGACCCGCACGTTCGCCTTCCGCGACTATTACCACACGATGGCCTTCGTCAATGCACTGGCCTGGATCGCGCATCGCGAGGATCATCACCCCGACCTCGGCGTGCACTACGACCGGGTCGTCGCCCGGTTCTCGACCCACGACGTCGGCGGCCTGAGCGAGAACGACTTCATCTGCGCCGCCAAGGCGTCCGCCCTTTACGAGGAAGCATGACCATGCGCCTGCACCACCTGATACTGCCGGTTGCCGCCACCGTCCTGCTGGGCGCCTGCGGCAAGTCCCAGACGCCTGCGGCGCCCGTCGTGCCGCCGACCGAGCTGACCGCGGTGCACACCCCGCCCCCGGAATACCCGGCCGAACTGGCCTGCGCCGGGATCGGCGGCAAGGCCGTGCTCAAGGTGACGATCGGCACCGAAGGCACCGTCACCCAGGTCCAGCTGGTGCAGAGCAGCGGCCAGGCGGTGCTGGACGAGTCGGCCCAGAAGCGCGTGCGGGAAGAATGGAAGTTCAATCCGGCCACCCGCAACGGCCAGCCGGTTTCGCAGACCATCCAGGTGCCGGTGGATTTCAACCCGCCGCAGCCCAAGCCGAGCGAATGCTTCGCGATCGAGGAGCGCGCGCGGCGCGGCTGACCGCGCGCCTGTCCCGCGATCCCGTCCCCGTCCCCGGCGCCGCGAGCGGCGCCCGTCGTGCCGGCGCCGCCGGCTTCCGCCCGATACGAACCGGGTTCCGCGACGGCATGCGGGACCCAAGCCCAAGACGGAACCTGGCGCATGCCCGACATCACTTCCGCGAACGTGGTCACCGCCCTGCTGGTGACGCTGGCCGCAGGCCTGGCCACCGGCCTGGGCAGCCTGATGGTGCTGTTCTCGCGCAAGCCCGAACCGCGCCTGCTCGCGTTCGGCCTGGCCTTTGCCGGCGGCGCGATGGTGTACGTCTCGTTGTCGGAGATCCTCAACAAGTCGATCGCCTCGTTCTCGCTCGCCTTCAACGACAAGCTCGGCTTCACCTACGGCACCCTCGCCTTCCTCGGCGGCGTGCTGCTGATCATGCTGATCGACCGGCTGGTGCCCAACCCGCACCAGAGCCTGAGCAGCGAGGATCCGCTGTTCCGCGAGAACAACCGCGCCTACATCCGGCGGGTCGGCCTGTTGACCGCGGTGGCGATCACCGCGCACAACTTCCCGGAGGGACTCGCCACCTTCTTCGCCACGCTGGAAAGCCCGGCGGTCGGCATGCCGCTGGCGTTCGCGATCGCCATCCACAACATCCCCGAAGGCATCGCCATCACCGTGCCGGTGTACTTCGCCACGCGCAGCAAGTTCTATGCGTTCCTCGCCAGCCTGTTGTCCGGGCTCGCCGAACCGGTCGGCGCGGCGATCGGCTACGTGGCGTTGTCGGGCGTGCTGTCCGAGGCGATCTTCGGGCTGGTGTTCGGCCTGATCGCGGGGGTGATGGTGTTCCTCGCGCTGGACGAGCTGCTGCCGGCGGCCAAGCGCTACGCGAAGGGCCACGAGACCGTGTACGGCCTGGTCACCGGCATGGCCACGCTGGCGATCAGCCTGGTGCTGTTCCGCTTCGCGGCGCCCTGACGCGGCGTTCCGCCAAGCCGCAATCACGCCGACGCAGCGGCCGTTCCAGGGTTCGCGCGGGCCCTCCCCGCAAGTCGCGGCCGCGCAGGACCGGGATGCGCCGGACTACGCGCACCTGTCCACGCCGCATTTCAATGCGCAGATGCTCCAACCGGGCCGTCCGGTGGCGATGGCGGCGCCTGCGCCGGCTGCGATTCGCGCCGGCGCCACCCCACCCATGGCCATCGCGCCACGCGCATGCCGATGCCCCGTGCTCCCGTCGCCGTTCGCAACGCGGCCCAAGCGCCGATGCCGGCCCGGCAGGCGCCGCCTGCGTTCGCGCCGCCGCATGAAGTCCCGCGCGCCATGCCGCGCCAGGAGATGGCCTTCGGCCAGCCGCATCCGCAGCGACAGCAGGCGCCGATGCCATCGTCGCGCCCGTCGTTCCCGCGCCCGCCGCAGGCGCAGCGCATGGCCGTGTTCGCGCCGCCGCACGCGCCTGCCGGTCGCGCGCCGGAACCACGCCCGGCGCACCCGCAGCCACGCCACGACCCGCACCACGACCACGACAAGCGCAACGGCTGAACCGCCGCCCCTGGCGCCCCTCCGGCGGCGTCAGCGGCCCAGCCGGTCCAGCGCTTCGGCCAGTTCGTCGGCCAGCGGCGCGCTCAACAGGTACGGGGTCCGGCCGCCGTCCAGCGCGAACTCCAGCGAGGCGGCGTGCAGGAACAGGCGCTTGAGCCCGATCTGCTCGCGCAGCCGCTTGTTGACCTCGGCCTGGCCGTACTTGTCGTCGCCGGCGACCGGGTGGCCGAGGTGCTGGGCGTGGACGCGGATCTGGTGGGTACGGCCGGTCTCGATCCGCACCTCGCAATAGGAATGGCCTCCGCGCCGTTCGAGCACCCGGAAGTGGCTCAGCGACGGCTTGCCCTGCGCGTTCACCTGCACGTGCCGTTCGCCGCCCTGGCGCAGGCCGATGTGCAGGGGAGCGTCCACGCTCATCACGCCATCGGGCATGCGGCCGACCAGCAAGGTGAGATAGCGCTTGGCGATGCCGCGGCCGTCGTCGCCGTCGCCGTCGCCTTCCCGCATCAGCGCCTGCAACTCGGTGAGCGCCGAGCGCTTCTTGGCGACGATCAGCAGGCCCGAGGTGTCGCGGTCCAGCCGGTGCACCAGCTCCAGGCCCTGGTTGGGACGCAGCGCCCGCAGGGTCTCGATCGCGCCGTGGCTGATCCCGCTGCCGCCGTGGCTGGCCACGCCCGAAGGCTTGTTCAGGGCCAGCAGCCGCTCGTCCTCGAACACGATGGCCGCCTCCATCCGCGCCAGGAAGGCAGCGGGCGGCGGGGTCCGTTCTCCCTCCTCGGTGAGACGCACGGGCGGCAGCCGCACCTCATCGCCGCCTTCCAGCTTGCGCTCGGCCTTGGCCCGGCCCCCGTTCACGCGCACCTGGCCGCTGCGGACCAGCTTGTAGACCAGGCTGCGGGGCGCCCCCTTGAGCTGGCCGAGCAGGAAATTGTCCAGGCGCTGGCCGCTGCGGTCGTCCGGGACCTTCACGATACGTGCGCCCGACGCTTTCGGAGTATGGGGATCGGTCATCCGGCTATTTATTCTGCTACACTCGGCGGGCGAGATAAGGGTTTGATTTCGTTGGAAGTTGCCTAGGGCCAGAAGCCCCGCTTCCGATGGATCCGGCACAGTGCGCGGCCACCGCCCCCGGGGCGGCCATGTTAGCGGCTTACCGGCCTACCCGGCCATCGCCGGCGGCCTTAGGGCCGTCGCGCTGAACATGTCCCGTGCGACGCCCCAGCCTGCTGGACGCGGCCGCCGGTCCTGAAACACCAAAAAACGAACAAGCGCTCCCGCGGCCTGCCGTGGTGTCGCAGCGCTGGAAAGCTCAAGCGGACCTGTACGCGCCCGGCGCGGAGGGGTCGGCGAAACCGTTCCAGAGGCGAAACGCCATGGCGTTCCGCGCGGTAGCAGCGCGCGAGGAACGCAACAATGAAGCGAATGCTGATCAACGCCACGCAGGCCGAAGAACTGCGCGTGGCGATCGTGGACGGCCAGAACCTGTACGACATCGACATCGAACAGCCGTCCAAGGAACAGAAGAAGTCCAACATCTACAAGGGCCGGATCACCCGGCTGGAACCCTCCCTCGAAGCCGCCTTCGTCGACTACGGCGCCGAGCGCCACGGCTTCCTGCCGCTGAAGGAAATCTCCCGCGACTACTTCCAGAGCGGGGTCGACCATCACAAGGCCGGCATCCGCGAGCTGCTGCGCGAGGGCCAGGAGATCGTGGTTCAGGTCGACAAGGAGGAGCGCGGCAACAAGGGCGCCGCCCTGACCACGTTCATCTCCCTGGCCGGCCGCTACATGGTGCTGATGCCGAACTCCCCGTCGGCCGGCGGCGTCTCGCGCCGGATCGAGGGCGAGGACCGCGCCGCGCTGAAGGACGCCCTGGACAAGCTGAACATCCCCGACGACATGGGGGTGATCATCCGCACCGCCGGCGTCGGCCGCGATGCCGAGGAACTGCAATGGGACCTGGACTACCTGCTGCAGGTCTGGCGCGCCATCGCCGAGGCCGCGCTGTCCAAGCCGTCCCCGTTCCTGATCTACCAGGAGTCGCGCCTGATCGTGCGCGCCCTGCGCGACTACCTGCGCGCCGACATCGGCGAGATCCTGGTCGACACCGAGGAGATGTACGAGACCGCGCGCGAGTTCATGCAGCAGGTGATGCCGCACAACCTGCGCAAGCTCAAGCACTACAAGGACGACATCCCGCTGTTCAACCGCTTCCAGATCGAATCGCAGATCGAGGGCGCCTACGAGCGCAACGTGCGCCTGCCCTCCGGCGGCTCGATCGTGGTCGACCAGACCGAGGCGCTGACCGCGATCGACGTGAACTCGGCGCGCGCCACCAAGGGCGGCGACATCGAGGAGACCGCGTTCCACACCAACCTGGAGGCGGCCGAGGAAGTGGCGCGCCAGCTGCGCCTGCGCGACCTGGGCGGCCTGGTGGTGATCGACTTCATCGACATGGCCTCGTCCAAGCACCAGCGCGAGGTCGAGAACCGCCTGCAGAACGCCCTCAAGTACGACCGCGCGCGCGTGCAGATCGGCCGCATCTCGCGCTTCGGCCTGCTCGAGATGAGCCGCCAGCGCCTGCGCCCGTCGCTGGGCGAGTCCAGCCAGATCGTCTGCCCGCGCTGCGACGGCCATGGCCGCATGCGCAGCGTCGAGTCGCTGTCGCTGTCGATCATCCGCGTCGCCGAGGAGCACGCGATGAAGGAGAACACCGGGCAGGTCCTGGTCCAGGCCCCGGTGGAGATCGCCAACTACCTGCTCAACGAGAAGCGCCGCGCGCTCAGCGAGATCGAGAAGCGCCACGATGCGCCGATCATCATCGTCGCCGACGAGCAGTTGCATACGCCGCACTACGAAGTCACCCGCCTGCGCGAGAACGAGCTGGGCGAGGAAAGCGGCAAGCCGAGCTACCAGCGCGGCACCCCGCGCAAGCTGCCGGTGCATGCGCTCACCAAGGCGCAGCTCAACATCCCGCCCGCCCCCGCGGTCACGCAGGTCAAGCACAGCCAGCCCGCGCCGGTGCGCGAGGAAGCACCGGAACCGGTGCGCGCGCCCGCCCCTGCCGCCGCTCCCGCACCGGCCCCGGCGCCGGCTCCCAGCGGCGTGGTGGGCTGGCTCAAGCGCATCTTCGGCGCACCCGAACCCGCCCAGCCGGCGCGGGCCGAGCAGGCCCCGCAGCAGAAGCAGGCGGACGGCCGCGGCAACCGCAGCGAGCGTGGCCAGCGCCGTGAGCGCGACAACCGCGGCAATGGCAACGGCGGCCAGGGCAAGGAGCGCGGCGGCAACAACGCCAACGCCCGCCGCGAGGAACGCCGCCAGGGCAATGCCGGCAACGCCCAGCCGCAGCAGCCGGCGCAACCCAAGCAGCCGCGCGGCGAACAGGCGCCCGCCACCAAGCAGCCCAAGCCGCAGAAGCAAGCGCAGCAGCCCGCCGCGCAGAAGCAGCGCCCGGCCCAGCAGGAGCCGGCCGAAACGGCACCGAACGAGCGCGCGCAACCGCCACGGCCGCCGCGCGAGGACAAGCCCACTGCCGCCGCCGGCTCGAACGAGAACGCGGTCGCCACGGCTGCCGCCGGCACCGTCGCCGTGACCGCGCTCGCCAGCGAAGCCGTCGCCGCCAAGCCGGCCCCGGCCGAACGCGAAGCCCGCGAGCCGAACGTGGCCGCCGCGGAGGCTTCGGCCGAGGCCGCTACCGCGCAGCCCCAGGCTGGCGAGGCCAATGCGACGCCGAGCGAGGCCGCCGGCGAAGGCGGCAGCCGTCGCCGCCGCGGACGCCGCGGTGGACGCCGCCGGCGCCGTGGCAACGGCGCGCCGAACGAGAACGCCGCCGGCACCGCCGATGAGCTGGACGAGGGCGAGCTCGACCTGGACGAGGGCCAGGAGGTCGATGCGACCGATGCGGCCCCTGCGCCGGTCGCGACGTCGGCCGGGCCGCAGCCGGAGTTCGATTTCGACGATGTGCCCGCCCCTGCCGCGCCGGCTGCCCCCGTCGTGCGCAACGAGGCGCCGCGACCGGCTCCCGCTGCGCCGGTCGCGTCCGGCAGCGTTCCTTCGCCCGCGGAAAAATCCGCGGAAACGAAGGAAGCCGCTCCCGCCGCCGCCGTCCAGGCAGCGCCGGCCAGCGAGCCGCACGCCGTCGCGGCCAGCCCGGCCGTCGCCGCTCCCGAACCGGTCGCCGTGACCGCTCCGGCCGTGGTCCCGTCGCAAGCCACCGAAGCGGCCCAGGAAGCAGAGACGGAAGCCGACACCGCCCCGGAGACCGTGCCCGCGCCCAAGCCGTATGCGCCGGTCCAGACCACGCTGCTGGATGCGCTCGCCCCCGACGAAGCGCCCAAGCAACCGGCGCCGGAGGCCGAGCCGGTCCAGCACGCCGAGCCCCGCCAGGTCGCCGAAGAAGCGGTGCCGCAGGCGGAAGCTCCGGCACCGCGACCGGACACCGTCCCGGCTCCGCAGCCGGCGAACGAGAAGAAGCTGGCCACGGAAGTGCACGAGGACGCCTCGTCCGAACCCCAGGCGCCCGACCGCGCCCCGGAAGGCATCGCCGACAAGCCGCGCGCCGGCTGACGGCAGGCAAAAAGAAAGCGGCCGCAAGGCCGCTTTCTTTTTGGGCATCCGGGATGCTCAGATCGTCCGGGCCGGATCGGTCAGCCCGTACTGGTTGGCCAGGCGCGCCAGCGCGATGTTGTCCTGGATCCCGATCTTCTCGAACAACCTGGCCTTGTGCGTGTTGACGGTCTTGGCGCTGAGGTTCAAGCGCTTGGCGATGTCCTCCTGGCGCAGGCCCTGGGTGAGCAGCAGCGCCACTTCCAGTTCCCGCGGCGACAACGCATCGAAGGGCGAGGCACCGCCGTCCAGGTTCGCCAGCGCCATGTTCTGCGCGATGCTGTTGCCGAGGTAGCGCTTGCCCAGCGCGACGTCGCGGACCGCGCGCAGCAGTTCCTGCGCATCGCCGCCCTTGCCGACGTAGCCGGACGCGCCGACTTCGAGCAGGCGCTTCGGCAGCGGCCCGTCCTCGAGCACCGACACGATGATGACCCGCACGCCGTAACTGCCCTTGACCAGCCGCTCGGTCACCTCCAGCCCGCTGACGCCGGGCAGGTGCAGGTCGCACAACACGATGTCCGGCTGCAGGCGCCTGATCTGCGGCAATGCATCCTCGCCGGTCTCCGATTCGCCGACGACCTCGATGTCCAACTCGTTGGACAGGATCATCCGCATACCGGTACGTACCAATGCATGGTCGTCGATCAGAAAAACTCTGATGGTCATCCGTGTTGTCCCCCAGACTGTGACGGCCAGCCGCTTGGACCAGCCTAGCTCCATGAATAATTCAGGGCAAGACATTGCGCGCCGCCAAAAAAGCATCCTTGCGGCATGCATTTCCCGAAGCATGAAAGGCGTTGGCTCGCAGCCATGACCCGGTTGCATGCAACTGTCATGCTGCTGGCTGATGCACGGCGACGATGGTCCATCCGCCGCGACATCCGATCTTGCCGATGGCCGGCCAGGCCAGGCCATCGGGCAATCCGGAATTGATCGGTCAGATTTTCCCGACCTCGGCGACCGGCTGTTCCGGGTCGTGCAGGGGTTGCAGTTGCGGGTCGAGGGCGACCCGGCCATCGAACACGAAGCAGCGGCCGTCGTAACCCTCGCCACCGACTTCCTCGAAGTAGCCGAGGATCCCGCCGTCCAGTTGCAGCACGTTGTCCATGCCGCTGGCGCGCATCCACAACGCGGCCTTCTCGCAGCGGATGCCGCCGGTGCAGAAGCTGACCACCGTCGCATCGGCAAGCTCCTCGCGATGCGGCTGGAGCGCCTCCGGCAGGTCGGTGAACTTGCTGATCGGCAGCGTCAACGCGCCTGCGAAGGTGCCGTATTCGATCTCCTGGCGGTTGCGCGTATCGAGCATCACCACGCGGCGTCCCCGGTCGTCGCGGCCGGAGCGCAGCCATTGCCGCAGCACGGCGGGCGACACGCCAGGGGCGCGCTCGCCCAGGGGCGAAGCGTGGTCGCGCCGGAAACTGATGATCTCCGGCTTCACCTTCACCTTGAGCCTGCCGAACGGCTGGTGGCGGCTGCGGCTGTACTTGATGCGCATGCCGGCGAAGCGGCGGTCCGACCGCAGTTCGCCGTAGAACGCGTCGATGTCCGCCTGCGCGCCGGCCAGGAACAGGTTGATGCCCTCGCCCGCCACGAGCACGGTGCCCGTCAGCCGCAGGGCGGCGGCACGCTCGCGGACCTGCCCGGCGAGCGCGTCGGGATCGGCGATGGCGACGAAGTGGTAGGCGGCGGTGTTGGTGAACATCCGCCCATTTTACCCGCTGGCGGCGCCTACCCCTTCAACAGCAGGAACGGCAGCAGGACCAGCGAGGCCACCAGCAGCATCGCCAGCAGCGTCGCCAGCACGAACAGCGGCCGGCGCCGCAACAGCGAGCCGAAGGTCTCCGCGGTGCCCTCCTCCAGCGCCCGCTGCCGCTGCGCGCGGGCGGACTCGCTGCGCTGCCGCTGGTACTCCGCCAGCAACTGGCGCGCGCGCGGATGGGTGTCCGCGTCCTGCAGCCAGATGCCGCCGGCGGAGATGCCGAACACGCTCGGACGCGTCTCGTAAAAGGCCACGCCGTGCTCGCGCAGCAGGCGGCGGACGTCTTCGGCCTCGTCGTCGGGCACGTTGCGCAGGTTCATCAGCAGCTTCGCCATGCGCGGATGATAGCCGGCATGGGTGCGATAATCCCCGCCCCTTTGCGCCGGATGCCGCCATGCTGCGATTCCCACTCCTGATGCTGCTCTGCCTGCTGGCCGGCTGCACGCCCCCGGGCCCGCCGCCGGGCGGCACCATCGCGCAGTTCGAGAAGATCGACACGCATCCCGGCGACGGCGCGGAAGCCAAGCCCGGCGACCTGGTCACCGTGCACTACACCGGCTGGCTCTACGACGAGCGCACCGCCGACAGGCACGGCGACAAGTTCGACAGTTCGGTGGATCGCGGTGAGCCCTTCCAGTTCCGGCTCGGCGGCGGCCAGGTGATCCGCGGCTGGGACGAAGGCGTGGCCGGCATGAAGGTCGGCGGCAAGCGCACCTTGATGATCCCGCCCGAGTACGGCTACGGCGATCGCGGTGCCGGCGGCGTGATCCCGCCCGGCGCCTCGCTGGTATTCGACGTCGAACTGCTCGGCGTGCGCGCGGATTGATGGCCGGGCCGGTGTCCGCTGCCCGGGTGGCCGTGATCGGTGGCGGCCCTGCCGGCCTGTTCGCCGCCGAACGCCTGCGGGCGGCCGGCCTGCAGGTGGACCTCTACGAGGCCAAGGGCTCGCCGGGCCGCAAGTTCCTGATCGCCGGCAAGGGCGGGCTCAACCTCACCCATTCCGATCCGCCCGACCTGTTCGCCAGCCGCTATCGCGAGCAGGCCGGGACCGTCGGCGCGTGGCTGCGCGACTTCGACGCGCAAGCCCTGCGCGACTGGGCGCGCGGCCTCGGCGTGGACACCTACGTGGGCAGTTCCGGCCGGGTGTTCCCCGTCGACCGCAAGGCGGCGCCGCTGCTGCGCGGCTGGGTACGGCGCCTGAAGGAACAGGGCGTGCGCCTGCACGTGCAGCATCGCTGGCTGGGTTGGAACGACGACGGCAGCCTGCGCTTCGCGCATGGCGACGAGGACGTATCCGTGCGTGCCGACGCGACCGTGCTGGCGCTGGGTGGCGGCAGCTGGCCGCAGCTCGGTTCCGATGGCGCCTGGGTCCCGTTGTTGCGTTCGCGCGGCGTGGACATCGCCCCGCTGCAGCCGGCCAACTGCGGCTTCGACGTCGCCTGGACGCCCTGGTTCGCCCAGCGCCACGCCGGCGCGCCGCTGAAGCCGGTGGTCGCGCACTGGCACGGCCTCGCCGGCCAGGCCCATCGGCTGCAAGGCGAATGCGTGGCCAGCGAGTACGGCATCGAGGGCAGCCTCGTCTACGCCTTGGCGGCCGATTTGCGCGAAACGATCGATCGCGACGGCCAGGCCATGTTGTGGCTGGACCTGGTCCCCGGCCGCGACGAAGCCCGCCTGTTGGCCGACCTGTCCAAGCCGCGCAAGGGCCGCAGCTTCGGCGAGCACCTGCGCCGCCAGGCCGGGCTGGATGCGGCCAAGGCCGCGTTGGTGTTCGAGCGGTTGGGCAAGGATGCCGGCCAGGACCTCGCCGCGGTGGCTGCCACGCTCAAGCGCTTGCCGCTGGCCCTGCTCCGGCCGCGCCCCATGGCCGAAGCGATCAGCACGGCCGGCGGCGTACGCCTGTCGGCGCTGGACGAGGGCTTGATGCTGGCCGCGCTGCCGGGCGTGTTCTGCGCCGGCGAAATGCTCGATTGGGAAGCCCCGACCGGCGGCTACCTGCTCACCGCCTGCTTCGCCAGCGCTCTGCGCGCGGCCGAAGGCGCGCTGGCCTGGCTGGAACGCTGAGCCGCTACCAGGGCCGCCGCATCCGTACCGAAGCCAAGGCCACGCCGCAGGGATGCGGATAGCGCTCCTCGCGTTCGACGACGAAGCCGACGCGCCGATAGAACGGCACGGCGTTGAGCGAGGCCGACACCACCAGCTCCCGGGCGCGATCGGCCCGCGCCAGCAGCCGTTGCATCAGGGCCTGGCCGATGCCTTGCCCGCCGCGGTCGGGATCGACGAACAGCGCATCGATCTCGTTGCCTTCCCGGTCCAGGACCCCATAGCCCAGCAGCCGGCCCGAGGCATCCTCGGCGACGATGCAGCCGCCCTGGGCAAGCAGCTCCGGGTAGTGCGCAGGCGGCGGCGATGCGGCCCACGGCGCGATGGCCTCCGGCGGATAATGGCTGCTGCACAGCTCGCGCACGCAGCGCGTGCGCAAGGCCCAGAGCGCATCGACATCCCCGCCGTGCCCGGCCCTGAACCGCATCGCCGTCCCCCGCTATCGCGACTTGCTGTCGCGCAGCGCCCGGATGCGCGGCGGCGGCGCGAACGAATCGCTGCGCGCATCCACCCAGTAGTCGCGGAACACCGCATGCGCGGGCACCGCGTGCAGCAGCTCGCCCGGTTCCAGGAAGCGGTACAGCGAGGCCAGCGAACGGATTTCCACCGGCGACACGCGGCGGATGATGTGCTCCGGGCCCAGCTGCTCCGGATCGTCCAGCCCGGCCGCGCACAGCAGCTCGCGCAATGCCTTCAGCGTGTTCTCGTGGAAGCGGTGCACGCGCTCGGCCTTGTCCGGCATGTCCAGGTGCCGCCAGCGGCGCGGATCCTGCGTGGCGATGCCGGTCGGGCAGCGATCGTTGTGGCAGCTGAGCGACTGGATGCAGCCGAGCGCGAACATGAAGCCGCGCGCCGCGTTGCACCAGTCCGCGCCCATCGCCAGCGTGCGCGCGATGTCGAAGGCGCTGGTGATCTTGCCCGCGGCGCCGATCCGGATGCGATCGCGCAGGTCCAGCCCGACCAGCGTGTTGTGCACCAGCATCAGCGCCTCGTGCATCGGCACGCCGACATGGTCGACGAACTCCGATGGCGCCGCGCCCGTCCCGCCCTCGGCCCCGTCGACGACGATGAAGTCCGGCAGCAGTCCGGTTTCCCGCATCGCCTTGGCGATCCCGAACCATTCCCAGGGGTGGCCGATCGCGAGCTTGAAGCCGGTCGGCTTGCCGCCGGACAACGCGCGCAAGCGCGCGACGAACTGCAGCAGGCCGACCGGGGTCGAGAACGCCGAATGCGCCGCCGGCGACACGCAGTCGACGCCGGTGGGCACGCCGCGCGTCTGCGCGATCTCCGGGCTCACCTTGGCCGCCGGCAACACGCCGCCGTGGCCCGGCTTGGCGCCCTGCGACAGCTTGACCTCGATCATCTTCACCTGGTCGCCGGCGGCATTGGCGACGAAGCGCTCCTCGCTGAAGCGGCCGGCCTCGTCGCGGCAACCGAAGTAGCCCGAACCGATCTCCCACACCAGGTCGCCGCCGTGTTCCCGGTGGTAAGGCGAGATCGAGCCCTCGCCGGTGTCGTGGTAGAAGCGGCCGCGCCGCGCCCCTTCGTTGAGCGCGCGGATCGCGTTGGCCGACAGCGCGCCGAAGCTCATCGCCGAGATGTTGAACACGCTCGCCGAGTACGGCCTGGCGCAATCGGCGCCGACCAGCACCCGGAAATCGTGGCTGTCGATGTGACTCGGCGCGAGCGAATGGTTGATCCACTCGTAGTCCACCTCGTACGCGCTGCGCAGCGTACCGAACGGCACCACGTCCATTTCCTGCTTGGCGCGCTGGTACACCAGCGAACGCTGCTGGCGCGAGAACGGCACCTCGTCGATGTCGCTCTGCACGAAGTACTGGCGGATCTCCGGCCCGATCGATTCCAGCCCGTAGCGGAAGTGGGCCAGGATGGGATAGTTGCGCCGCAGCGTGCTGCGCCGCTGGCGCAGGTCCCAGCATCCGAGCGCGACCAGCGCGCCGAAGACCGCCACGCCCCACCACCAGTCCGGCCATCGCACGGCCAAGACCGCGCTCAGGCACCACATCGACAAGCTGATGGCCAGGGCCAGGTAACGATGCATCGCGCCTCCGATTGGTCGATCCGCTACAGCCGGTCGGTGACGAGTTCCCTCGGCCAGACCGATTTCACATCGTAAACGACCGCACCGGGCTTCCCGAGCGCGCGGATGCGATCGGCATCGAACTCGCGGAACTGCCGGTGCGCCACCGCGAGCACGATCGCGTCGTAGCCACCGGCATCCGCCTCGGGCGCCACGGCGATGCCGGCCTTGCGCCGGGCTTCCTCGGGCGAAGCCCAGGGATCGACCGCATCCACCTTGGCGCCCAGCGCGGCGAAGGATTCCACCAGCTCCAGCGCGCGGCTGTTGCGCAGGTCCGGGCAGTTCTCCTTGAAGGTGATGCCCAGGACCAGGATGCGCGCCTGCGGCATGGACACGCCGCGATCGGCCAGCAGCGCCTGCACCCGCTCCACCACGTGCCGCCCCACCCGGTTGTTGATCGTGCGCGCGCTGTGGATCAGGTCCGGGTGGTAACCCACGCTCTCGGACTTGTGCAGCAGGTAGTACGGATCGACCCCGATGCAGTGCCCGCCCACCAGCCCCGGCCGGAACGGCAGGAAATTCCACTTGGTGCCGGCCGCGTCCAGCACGTCCTGGGTATCGATGCCGAGCCGGTCGAAGATCAGCGCCAGCTCGTTGACCAGCGCGATGTTGACGTCGCGCTGGATGTTCTCGATGACCTTGGCCGCCTCGGCAACGCGGATCGAAGGCGCCGGCCAGGTGCCGGCGGTGATGATCTGCGCGTAGAGCGCGTCGACCGCGGCTGCCGCTTCGGGCGTGGAACCGGACGTGATCTTGCGGATGTCCGGCAACCGCCGCTGGTGGTCGCCGGGATTGATCCGCTCCGGGCTGTAGCCGCAGTAGAAATCCCGGTTGAAGCGCAGACCGGACACCGATTCCAGGATCGGCACGCAGACTTCCTCGGTGGTACCCGGGTACACCGTGGATTCGTAGATCACCAGGTCGCCGGGCTCGAGCATCGAGCCGATCAGCCGCGTCGCGCTGCGCAGCGGCTCCAGGTCCGGTTGCTCGTGCGCGTCGATCGGCGTCGGCACGGTGACGATGAAGACGCCGCAGCCGGCGAGCGAAGCCGGGTCGGCGCTGTATTCGAGCAGGCGTGCGGCGGCCAGCTGGTCCGGCTGCAGCTCGAGCGTGTCGTCGTGGCCGGCCTGCAACCGCGCCACGCGCGTGGCGTCGATGTCGAAGCCCACCGTGCGCCGGTAGCGCCCGAACTCCGCGGCCAGCGGCAGCCCCACATAGCCCAGTCCGATGATGCCGATGGCGGCCGATGCGATGTCGACGAGCTTTGCGGCCGTCATGCCCTTTCCCGTTGGATGCGATCCGCGCGGCGAGCGCCGGCCGGCGACTCGCCATCTCACGTGCCCGGAGTGGGAATCGAACCCACATGACCTCGCGGTCGAGGGATTTTAAGTCCCTTGCGTCTACCGGTTTCGCCATCCGGGCATGGGGCGATAGGGTGCCTGATCGCCACGCGGTTGTGAATGCCGGGGTCAGATCGCCTTGGAATACGCGGCCTGCCGCGGCGCCTGCAGGTAGCGGTCGAAGCACATCGCGACCAGGCGGACCAGCGGCCGCCCCGCGTCGGTCACGCGCACCCTGCCCGGTTCGACGCCGACCAGGCCGTCGTCCGCCAGCGGCGCCAGCGCCCGCAGCTCGGCATCGAAGCGGCTGCGGAAATCGAGGCCGTATGCCGCCTCGATCGCGCCGACATCGATCTCCCCCTGACACATCAGCCGCTGGATCAGGTCGGCGCGCACCTGGTCGTCCTGCGACAGCACGAGCCCGCGCCAGGCCGGCAGGCGACCTTCGTCGATGGCGGCCTCCCATTGCGGCAACCCCTTCGGATTCTGGCTGTAGCTGTCCCCGACGTGGCTGATCGCACTCGCGCCCAGCCCGAGCAGATCGGTGCCGGCATGGGTCGTGTACCCCATGAAGTTCCGGTGCAGGTCGCCGCGGCGCTGGGCCTGGGCCAACTCGTCTTCCGGCAGCGCGAAATGGTCCATGCCGATGTACTGGTAACCGGCCCCGGACAGGGTGCGCACCGCCGAGCCCAACAACGCCAGCTTGAGTTCTGGGTCCGGAAGGTCGGCATCGGCGATCTTGCGCTGCGCGCGGAAGACCTGCGGCAGGTGCGCGTAGCCATAGATCGCCAGCCGGTCCGGGCGCGTGCTGACCACCGCGTCCAGCGTCCGCGAGAAACCTTGCAGGTTCTGCCGCGGCAGGCCGTAGACCAGGTCCACGTTCACCGAGCGGATGCCGTGCTGGCGGCAGGCTTCGATGAGCGACAGCGTTTCCTGCACGCCCTGGATGCGGTTGATGGCGCGCTGCACGTCGGGATCGAAGTCCTGGACCCCCAGGCTGACGCGATTGAACCCGATCGCGGCCAACGCCGCGATGTCGCCCCGGCACGCCTGCCGCGGATCCAGCTCGATCGAGACGTCCCGGCCGGGCGAGGCATCGAACCGGAAGTGCCGCCCCAAACCGGCCATCAGTTCGCCGATCAGCGCCGGGGAGAGGAAGTTCGGCGTCCCGCCGCCGAGGTGCACCTGCACGACCTCGCGCCGCGGATCGAGCAGCGCCGCCAGCATCTCCGCTTCGCGCAGCACGCGCCGTACGTAGGCTTCGCCCCTGCCGCGATCGCGCGTGATCACGCGGTTGCACCCGCAGTAGAAGCAAGGATGGCTGCAGTACGGCACGTGCACGTAGAGCGAGAGCGGCCGCCCGGGCCATCGCGCCTGCGAACGGATCACGGCACGACGCAACTGCGCGGCGTCGAAATCCGCGCGGAAATGCGGCGCGGTCGGATACGAGGTGTAGCGCGGTCCTGGCCGGTCGTGGCGGCGCAGCAGCCCGGGATCGAAATTCCACGCCGGCATGGGCGGCAAGTCGGGGGTTTCCATGCCGCCACTATGGGCGGCCCTCGACCGCCGCGCCTTGATCGGGATCAATCCCTGCGCCGGCAACGACGAAGCCCGCCAAGGCGGGCTTCGATGGAGGCCTGGGTCGGAATTGAACCGGCGTACGCGGATTTGCAGTCCGCTGCATAACCACTCTGCCACCAGGCCGGTGCTCGAAGTCTATCGGAAAACCGGAGGCCGGGTCACCGATACGACAAGGCCCCGCGAGCGGGGCCTTGGAAAACCTGGAGCGGGAAACGAGACAGGCACTAGGGCGCTAAATCCTTGTTTCCCAATCACTTTCTCCGCCGCCGTGAGCAGCGAAGGCCTGAATTATAGCCTTGTTTTTCGCCCTCGGCAACAAGGTTCATCCAACAACTTCCATCAGCATCCAAGAACTGCCATTCCATCCCCTGACAACGGACGCAGAACACATCGCTACCAGAGGCCCCTCCCGGCAACGCCGTTGGCACGTCCAGGTCTTCTCACGTCAGGAATGGCATCAGCATCGAGCGTTGAAACCGCGCTTGGTTTGATGCCGTGCGCACCACAGCGCAAGGCTGTTCGTGATGAAGGCCATGTGGCGAGCGAGGAAAGATGGGGTGCATGTTCACATCGCCTGGTCGGCTGGCAACCGTGTGGGAGCGACGCGCAACAGCCTCAAACTAGCCACAGCCCATGATCGCTGGATGCTATATCGATATATCAGGATGCCGGAACAGGCATCACACGCGCGGCTTTCTCTATGTCCCTCTGGACGTTGAGCAACGACTGCGACCCAGCGCGACTTGTGAAACCGTAGGGATATCAGACCATAGCGAATCGGTCTTGATGGGCTTGACGCACCCCATGACGCTGGCACCGTGAGCGCCATTGTCGAGCGTGCTTCTTCCTTGTTACTCGACGGGCCGGCAACTGGTCGATTCTTGCACATCGAGCAAGATAGGACCACCTGTGGCGGATGCCATGATCTCGTCCGCCCACGTTCCGGGGCATCGTCCCAGGCATCAGCCACAGGCAAAACGACACAACAGCCCTTGGCAGGGCAAGAAAGGAGCCGGTGATGTAGCGCTTCCGAAAGGAGACGAAAACATGCACAAGGAGCCACCATTATCAAAGGTGTTCTATCGTCCCATCGAAGCTGCCATACGGTGGGCTGGGTTGCTGCGGTACAAGGCGTCGATCCTCGCTTCGATCGCATCACCGCGGTGCCTGCCGCAGATGTTGGACTGCCCGCGATGGAACGAGTGTCGGCTGTATTCGGAACGCATCTACGACGGCATCCTCAATGCCGAACTGCCCTTCGGAAAGAACGGGATCACGCTCAATGACCCAGAGTTGGTGAGTTCACCTGATCTGACCGTCCGCCACGTCGATCTGAAACGCTGGATGCGCACCCACTATCCCGAGCATCGGCCCGGGTTCCTGTTCAGCCGCAGCGAGCGCATGGCGCATCCCTTCATCAGCCTGGAAACAGGACAGGCGATCCTGCTGGAGCGGCTCGCTCTACAGGCCGCGCTGGACCATAGCCGGCGCGAGATGCGCGAACTGCAAGCGCAACACGAAGCCTTGCTCAAGCAGTCTGCTGTGCTCCTGGCGTCCAAGCAGTGCGCGATCAGTGATCGAGCAGAGACCACGTACCTGAACATCATCGGCGGCATGCTGACGCTGATGCTGGGTCAATCCCCATCGGGTGTGCCGTACTCCAGCTTCAAGACGCAGGAGGCAATCGTCACTGCATTGCTCGCCCACTATGGCGGCACTATGGGCATCACGGAGCGAACCTTGAACGGCAAGTTCGCCAATGCCAGGAAGAATGTGCGTAGCGCAGCGGCGTGAATTCTTCCAGCTTGTATGTGCAGTCGCGGAGATTGCATTTGCAATGTCTTTCCGCAGCCATGTCTATTGAATAGAGGTCACGCCAACAAACGCCACTGAGCGTTCAGGAGTGACCGCCATGTCGCAAGTACCTGTACTGCCACCACACGAGCGCCGCATCCTGCGGCTCGATGAAGTTGAAGCGAAGTCCGGCTTCAAACGCGCTCACATCTACAACCTGATGAAGAAGCGCCAGTTCCCGCAGGCGCTGCGACTGGGTGTGCGCGCGGTGGGCTGGGATTCGATCGAAATCGACCAGTGGATCGCCGAACGCCTCAACAACCGCACCTGACCCGTTCTCCCTCGGATTTCCCCATTCCCAGACGGAGAGCGCCATGCAGGTTGTATCCATCATCTCGACCAAGGGCGGCGTCGGCAAAACGACCACCGCCGCCAACCTCGGCGGACTGGCCGCCGACGCGGGCCTGCGCGTGCTGCTGCTCGACCTCGACGTACAGCCCACCTTGTCCTCCTACTACGAGCTGGCCCGCCGCGCATCGGGCGGCATCTATGAATTGCTGGCCTTCAACGAGCGCGACCTCGGCCAACTCGTGTCCCGCACGACCATCGCCGGCCTGGATCTGGTGCTGTCCAACGACCACCGGGGCGAGTTGAACACCTTGCTGCTGCACGCGCCAGATGGGCGTTTGCGGTTGCGGCACCTGCTGCCCGTCCTGGCGCCCCTCTACGACCTGGTGCTGATCGACACCCAGGGTGCGCGGTCGGTGCTGCTGGAGATGGCGGTGCTCGCTTCCGACGTTGCGCTGTCGCCCGTGACCCCGGAAATCCTCGCGGCGCGCGAGCTGCGGCGCGGCACCATGCAGTTGCTGGAGGACATCGCGCCGTACCGGCACCTCGGCATCGAGCCGCCGCCGCTCCACCTGCTCATCAACCGCGTCCATCCAGTGTCCACGAACGCCCGGCTGATCCAGCAGGCCCTGCGCGACCTGTTCCAGGGCCACGCCGGCATCCGCGTGCTGGCCACCGACGTGCCGGCCATCGAAGCCTATCCGCGCGCCGCGACGCGCGGCCTGCCGGTGCATCGGATCGAGTACCGCCAGCCACCGGGCAGAGTCGCCCCCGCCGCGCTCGACACCATGCGCGATCTCGCCGCCGAATTGTTCCCGCAGTGGCAGCACCGATTTGCCACGGTGTCCGGCCGTCCGCCACACCCTCTTGAAGCCGGGAGGCCCCATGGCGAACGCACATGAACTGGCCCGAGGCCACAAGCGGTTGCGCGCCCTGATCGAGTTCGCTGTCGGCGAAGGCTGGCACGTCAAGCGCACGCCCGGCGGCCACCTCAAATTCACCAAGACAGGCTGCGCCGCGATCTACACCAGTTCGACGGCCAGCGACCATCGGGCGGCCCTCAATGCCCGTGCGCAGATCCGCCGCGCCGAGCGCGAGGCCCGATCCCAAGCGCAGGGAGGCAGTCATGGCTGAGATCACCTCCCAGCAGATGGCCGGCAAGCTGCTCGCGGCCGGGTTCGAGCGCAGCGGCCCGTCCACCTCGGCCTTGAGCGACCCCATCGCCGACACGCCGATGGTCGTGACCCTCGACCAATTGCGCCCCTACGACCATGACCCGCGCAAGAAGCGCAATCCTGTCTATGAGGACATCAAGACATCCATCCGCGAGCGTGGCTTAGACGCGGCGCCGGCCATCACCCGGCGTCCCGGTGAAGACCACTACATCATCCGCAACGGCGGCAACACGCGGCTGGCCATCCTGCGCGAACTGTGGTCGGAGACCAAGGACGAGCGCTTCTTCTGCATATCGTGCCTGTTCCGGCCGTGGCCCAGCCGCGGCGAAGTCGTCATGTTGACCGGCCACCTGGCCGAGAACGAATTGCGCGGCGGCCTCACGTTCATCGAGCGCGCACTTGGCGTCGAGAAGGCGCGCGAGTTCTACGAACAGGAGAGTGGCAACACCTTGAGCCAGTCCGAACTGGCGCGCCGCCTTGCTGCGGATGGCTTCCCCGTCCAGCAATCGCACATCAGCCGGATGAACGACGCGGTGCGTTACCTGCTGCCCGCGATCCCCGCCGTGCTCTATGGCGGCCTCGGCCGCCACCAGGTCGAACGCCTGTCGGTCATGCGCAAAGCCTGCATGCTCGCGTGGGAGCGCTACGCCAAGGGCCGCTCACTGGTTCAGGACTTCGACGAGTTCTTCCAGGAAGTGCTCTCGCAATTCGACGTCCAGGCCGACGAGTTCTCCGCGCAGCGCGTACAGGACGAGTTGATCGGCCAGATGGCCGAACTGCTGGGCGTCGATTACGACGTGCTCGCGCTGGACTTGACCGAATCCGAGAGCCGCCAGCGTGCCTTGGTCAGCGACCCAACGCCACCCTCGATGCCGCCGACATTGCCGGAGCCGGGAGCTGTCGCGCGTTCCCCTGCCGATACCTCGCCGCCCATGGCAGGGCCTGAGCCGGCAGCGCCGCCTGCAGGCCGACCTGCGGCCACCCCCTCCGCGCGCGAGATCGACGCGGATGCCAGCCAGACGAGCATGGCCAGTCGGACAGCGGATGACCACCTGCTTCAGGAGCACATCGTCTCGCCCGCGCCGACGACCGAACGGCTTCAGTCCATCCAGCGCATGGTCGCCGACCAGTTGGGCGATGCGCTGCCGCCCGACTTCTCGGCGAACGTCTTGCAGTCCATTCCGGTGCAGGCCGGCGGGCTCTATCCGATCTCCGATGTCTGGTACATCGACCCGAGCCTGGACACGCCCGAGTGCTTGCGCATCCATGTCGCGCAGTTCGCCCGCGAGATCGCGGGCGAGGCCGACCTGGACGAGTGCATCGATGACCGTCCAGACGGCATCGGCTTCGTCTGCCGTGCCCGCACCCAGGACCCGGGGCCGCTGGGCCGTGCCGTCCTGGCGCTGCTGGCGTGCCTGGCTGGTCAACAGCCCGCTGACGTCGGCCTGGATCACGGACAAATCGTCATCGACCTGCCGGCGCTGCTGTACGGCCAAGGCGAGGCAGCTCGGCGGTTGAGCGACACCGCGCTGGTCAAGCTGTTCCGTCTGCTGCGGCTGGCCCGCCGCCTGCTCGACCTGGAAACCGGCGCTGCGGACGCTGGAACGTAAGCGAGGGAGGCCAGCATGTCCGCACCACACCCACTCAACCAGGCCGTCATCGCCCAGGCCCTCTATGACCTGCGCAATGGGCAACTGCGCCGCTGCAAGCTGATGGGGTTTGGTGAGGAAGAACTGGATGCCCTCAAGCATCCCGCGCTGATCAGCGTGCTGGCCAACGCCAACGTGTCATGGTGCTCAGTGACGGTCAACCGCGAAGTGCTCCGGCGTCTGCTCAGGCAGGCGCAGGATGTAGAGAAGGAGATCGCCACGGTCGATCGCATGCTCAGGCTGGGCGCGAGCACCGAGATGGTCAGCAGGTTCTATGGTTTGACCCATCAAGAGGTGGCGCTTCGACGCGAAATCCTCGGCCTGCCCAAGCGCAAGGGCCGCCACCCCGTGCTGGACGAGAAGCAGGACACGGAGCTGTGGCGGCAATGGAAGGCCGTGACCAGCAGCAGGAATGTCGATCTCGAAGACGAAACCTCGATCCTCGACGCCGCCATGGATCTGGCCGAAGGCATGTCGCTCCCTCTGTCGGTGGTCTGGGCCTCGATCAAGAGCTGGGTCGATCAGGGCTTGGGTTGAGTCATGGCCGTGGACGACACCGCACCACGTCGTGGCCCCGTCGCACTCGCGGACCTGTTCGACGCTGCGCTGAAGGACCTTGCGCCCAAACCCAAAGCCGACGTGCCCCCGTCCACACCCACGCCCGTCCCGGTGTCCACGGCCCCGGCGTCTGGCGATGCGTTCCTCTTCAGCGGCAACCGGCACGAGACCGTGCCGCGGCGGCTGTTCCTCGACCGCAGGCTGACACCGCTGGAGCGCAACGCCTGGCAGGTGTTCCGGCTGATGCTCAACGACGATGGTGTGACGGCATTCCCCACCTATGAGCAGTTGCGGCCCTGGCTGGCCTCGATGCCATGCGCCGGGCAGGCTTCGCACGAAACCGTGGCGCGAGCCCTGACGCTGCTGCGCCTGACCCGATGGCTGAGCCTGGTGCGGCGCCGCCGCGACCCCAAGACCGGCCGCATCCTCGGCAACCTCTATGTCCTTCACGACGAGCCGTTGACGCCCTTTGAAGCGATGCAGCTCGACGCCGACTACCTGGCGCTGGTCAGCCAGTCCCTCGGCCACGCGGCCAAGGCCGTGCAGATGGTCGGCCTGAACACGCTCAAGGAAATCGCGGAAGACCCGCTGCTCTCCGGCCGCACACTGCCATCACGGCTGCAGGTCCTGGCCGAACGCCTCGCCAGCCAGGGCATCACGGCGGCCGAAAGTTATCCACAGCAAGAGGACATCCACGATTCCGAAGAAGGGGCTTCGAGCCTTCTTCGGAATCATGATGACCCCACTTCGGAATCCGAAGCAGGGCCGAAACCCGCGCCAGACGCCTCTCTTCGGAATCCGAAGCAGGCCCGTACAGTACGTAGTAGTTGTATTAATGAAGTACGTACTACCGCGCAGGCGCGTGCGCTGGGCGACCTGCAATGGCCAAAGCGCTTCGCGGAACTGAAGGCAGAGCAGCAGACAGGTGCCAGGGTGGCGTTGCAGCAGGTCGATGCCTCGCTGAGACAGGCCGTGCTAGACGAATGGGCCACACGATGCAGCAGCCACGGCATCCGCAATCCGGCGGGATATTTGTTCGGCATCATCCAGCGGGCCATCCATGGCGAGTTCAATGCCTGGGCCAAGAAGGACGCGCCATCGGCCCCCGTTCCTCCAAGCCAGCGGCCGCCACCTGCACCGCCACCTCAGCCGCAGGGCAAGCCCGTGCCACCGGAAGTCGCCAAGCAGCACATCGAACGGCTGCGCAATCTGCTCGCCAGCAAGTGAGAAGGCCTGCAAGGCGGCGCAAGTAGATGTCCATGGCCGCCAGCAGAGCTATCCCCTGGGGATAGTTCCACTGCCGAGCACGGCGCGGAGCAGTCGCAGGTCCGCCATCGACCATCTGCCACAGAGTCAGTGTTGTCCGCCCCGATCCCGGCGTGCAGCGTTCCTTGGCGCTCCATGGAGCTATCCCCAGGGGATAGCTCGCGCCGCATGTACCCGCCACGCCCAGAACCGGGGACTGGCGGGTTTCGGTTTGTTGACTGACTGCCTTCCGCTTCCTGCCGAAGCTGGCCGCTCTTTTTCCAACAACGAGCGGACACCATGGCAACTACCAACGAACCCCTGCAACTGAATCTCGGCTCCCTGCGCAGCGCGATGTCGCTGACGCTACACACGCACCACGCCTCGCGGATCTGGCATGGCCGCGCCGCCGCCGAGGGGCGACCGGGCATCGTCGGCCTGAACGGCTATATCGCCCAGATGAACAAGATGCGGCGCGGCTCGGAGCAGGACGACCCGTACAGCGACTTCTGGATGCTGCGCATCGAAGACAAGCTCGACCAGACGAAAGCCACGCTGCAATCGCTGCGCGAGCAAGTGGACCAGGCGCTCGCGAGCGTGCCGCCGGCACTCACCCTGGGCGAGAACCTCAACGTGCAACCCGTCAAGCTGCCGCTGTTCGTCAATGCGCAGCTCGGCTTTGCCGCGGTGTATCTGCTCGCCGACTACGACGACATCGCCCGCAAGCTGATCCTCGCGCACCACACCGCGCTGATCGATCGCTCGACGCTCGAACGCTGGCTCAACGAGGGCGCGCATGCGCTGCGCAGCCTGTTCTCGTTGGCCCAGCAGTACCGCTATTCGGGCTGCACCCGCGACGACTTCGCGGCGAAGAACGCCGCAGCACGCGCGGCGCTGGAAAAGTTCGGCGAGCTGCCGCAGGACGTGCTGGAAGGTACGCGCCGCTCGAAGTTCGCGCCGCCCATCGTGCGCCGTGGCCTGCAGCAGCGCGGTGACGGTCCTGCCGCAGCCGAGTCCCCCAGCGACGAAGCCACCACCACCGAGGCACCCGAGACCACTGCGGGCGAGGACGCGCAGGCATGAGCGACCCGAACTGCGACACCCGCTATTTCCGCCCCCTGCAACAGACCGCCTTCATGAGGATGGAACACGCCGCCTCTCTAAAAGGCCTTTTAAAGCCCTTTAAAGGTAAAGGGGACTTGGAGGCCTGGGCCAGCCAGTGCTTCGCCATGCGCGACGAGTTGATTGGCTTGGCGCAGCGACAGGTGCTGCCACAGGCCGTCGGGCATCCCTTCCACCTGCTGCCCATCGAACTGGCCCTGCAGACCACTGGCGCAGGCACGACGTTTTTGCGCTGGCGCAAGCAAGACAGGTCAGCCATGGGCGTGGCCCTGTGGCAGGAGCTGATGGCCAGCACCAGCACGCCGGTCAACCTGCTGGCAGACCTGCACGCGATCGAGCTTCAGCGCATCACGCTGAACATGCAGATCAGCCTGTTGCACACCTTGGGCAGGCAGGCGCAGGAGTGCGCCAGCAAGGCGGCCGAGGCGGAAGACGCCTACCTGCGCCGGCTCACGTCTATTCCCGCCGCCATGCGCGATCGGTGATTGCGCCAGGCACCCCAGCACGCGCCCGACGCCGACCAGGTGCGGGTATTTCAACCACCACGGAGATCACACCATGAGCACGCATTTTTCTGGCGAGGGCAACATCGGCTCGCCACCGGAGTACCGGGAATTTCCCAACGGCAACGACGAGCCGCGGCGCTTGCTACGGCTGAACGTCTATTTCGACAACCCCGTCCCCACCAAGGGCGGCGACTTCGAGGACCGCGGCGGTTTCTGGGCGCCGGTGGAAATCTGGCACCGCGACGCCGCCCACTGGAAGGACCTCTACCAGAAGGGCATGCGCGTGCTGGTCATCGGCCGCATGGAGCGCGAACCCTGGACGGACAACGAGGATCAGCCACGCGAGACCTGGCAGATCAACGCGCGCAGCGTCGGCATCTTGCCGTTTCGCATTGAGTCCGTGACCCTCAGCCCCAGGCAGCAGGAGACCGCACAGGACGCGCAGCCGAAACCCCAGCCCGCACAGGAACCGACCGCGCCGAAGGAGCCGAAGCGCAGGAAGTGACCCGACATGGGGCGGCGGCGGTTGTCCGTCGCCCCATGTCCTCGCGAGCTATCCCCAGGGGATAGCTCCATCAACGTCCACCGGCTTCCACGCGCTCCCGAAAATCGCGGCTCCCGGCGCGCACACCCCCGGCCGCACGCCACTCCCGTCCCCGCCATTCCGTCCCGTGAAAGTGGTCGCCACCACATGCGGCTTGTTTGCTGCTGCCCCTGGTGGTGCTCGGCATCCTCGATTCCAGCAACTCAATGAACCACGGAATTCGGATGGACGGACATGCGGCTGTTTTTGTGCGAGAAGCCCTCCCAGGGCAAGGACATAGGCCGGATTCTCGGCGCGACGCAGCGCGGTGAAGGCTGCCTCAACGGCTCCGGCGTCACCGTCACCTGGTGCATCGGCCATCTCGTCGAAGCGGCAGCTCCCGAGGTCTATGACGCGGCGCTCAAGCGCTGGTCGCTGGAGCAGTTGCCCATCATTCCCCAGCAGTGGCGGGTCGAGGTCAAACCGAAGACCGCCACGCAATTCAAGGTCGTCAAGGCGCTCCTGGCGAAGGCGACCCATCTCGTCATCGCCACCGATGCCGACCGCGAGGGCGAGCTGATCGCCCGCGAGATCATCGACCTGTGCGGCTACCGCGGCCCCATCGAGCGGCTATGGCTGTCGGCGCTCAACGATACGTCGATCCGCACCGCGCTCGGCAAGCTGCGGCCGTCATCCGACACGCTGCCGATGTACTACTCGGCGCTGGCGCGTTCGCGCGCCGACTGGCTCGTGGGCATGAACCTCAGCCGGTTGTTCACCGTGCTCGGGCGGCAGGCGGGCTATGACGGCGTGCTCTCGGTCGGGCGTGTCCAGACGCCGACGCTCAAGCTCGTCGTGGACCGCGACCGCGAGATCGCGGCCTTCAAGTCGGTGCCGTTCTGGGCCATCGACGTGTCCCTGTCCGCGGGCGGTCAGGCTTTCAGCGCGCAGTGGGTTCCGCCCGATGGCTGCACCGATGACGCCGGTCGCTGCCTGCAGCAACCAGTCGCACAGCAGGCCGCGCAGCAGATCCGCGCTGCGGGTACTGCCCAAGTGGTGTCGGTCGAGACCGAGCGCGTGCGCGAAGGCCCGCCGCTGCTGTTCGACCTGGGAACGCTCCAGGAAGTCTGTTCCAAGCAGTTCGGGCTGGACGTTCAAGAGACCCTTGAAATCGCCCAGGCCCTGTACGAGACGCACAAGGCCACGACGTACCCGCGTTCGGATTCCGGTTACCTGCCCGAAAGCATGTTCGCCGAGGTGCCCACGGTTCTCGACAGTCTGCTCAAGACCGATCCTTCGCTGCGCCCGATCATGGACCAGCTCGATCGCTCGCAGCGCTCGCGTGCCTGGAACGACGGCAAGGTCACGGCGCACCACGGCATCATCCCGACGCTCGAACCCGCGAACCTCGCTGCGATGAGCGAACGGGAGCTGGCCGTGTACCGCCTCATCCGGGCGCATTACCTGGCGCAATTCCTCCCTCACCACGAGTTCGACCGCACCGTCGCCGAGCTTTCCTGCAGCCAGCAGAAGCTGGTGGCCGCCGGGAAGCAGGTGGCCGCCCAAGGTTGGCGCCTGGTGCTGGCCGAGCCGCAATCGGACGAGGACGGTGAAGCCACTGCTCGCAGCCAGGTGCTGCCCGCCCTGCGCGAAGGCATGGCGTGCCAGGTGGCCGAGGCCGAAATCAAGGCGCTCAAGACGATGCCACCCAAGCCCTACACGCAGGGCGAACTGGTCAAGTCGATGAAAGGCGTGGCGCGCTTCGTGACCGACCCGCGCCTGAAACAGAAGTTGAAGGAAACGACGGGCATCGGCACCGAAGCCACGCGCGCCAACATCATCACCGGCCTGCTGACGCGGGGCTATCTCGTGAAGAAAGGACGCTCCATTCGCGCATCGGATGCGGCATTCACGTTGATCGACGCCGTGCCTGCGGCGATTGCCGACCCCGGAACCACCGCCGTGTGGGAGCAGGCGCTCGACATGATCGAGGCCGGACAGCTCACCCTTCAAGTCTTCATCGGCAAGCAGGCCGCATGGATTTCGCAACTGATCGCGCAGTACGGCAGCACCTCGCTGTCCATCAAGGTTCCCCAGGGACCCGCTTGCCCGCAGTGCGGCGCGCCGACGCGCCAGCGCACCGGCAAGACCGGCCCCTTCTGGTCATGCAGTCGCTACCCCGATTGCAAAGGCACGCTGCCGGTCGAAACCGGCGCGTCCAAGCGCGGTGCCTCGCGCCCGCGCAGTAGCGGCCGCAAAGGCTCTTGACCGACCCCGTTCCCCGAGAGCTGTGCCCGCCATCGGCGGCGTGGCCCATGTCCCGCACGCCCTGCGGGATGCCCAGCGCGCAACGCCTTCTCTTGTCCGTGTGCGCGTCCCGCCCAGCCGTACCCGGCTGCGGGGCCTGAAGGTAGCTTCTCCGCGAACCATGTCCGGGGTTTCCCGGCGCGTTCTGTTGATCTGCATTTTTCCGCCCCTGCGAAGGGTCCCCCGATGGCTTGCCAGGCTGCGAGCCACCCGGAGACCCTTCACGGTCAGCGGTATTCGATGCCGTGCCCAACGGCGAAAAACTGGGCTCCTTTTGTGCGCGGATGTGCGCCAGAAGATACCGGCGCCAACCACGACATGCGCCGGGTGCGATTGCTGACAGCAGACGGTTCTAGCGACGACCGGGCCTGCCAATCAGCCCACGGGTGGTTCTGTTCCTCCCGAGCCGAAGGCCGCTGGGCCTTCGGCGCCTTTCTCCTGCCGATCAACGTCCCGGCCCGGCCAAACGGTCCAGGGCCACACGAACAGGAGACGCGCCATGAACCCGCAACCTCGCACCCCACGCGGTGCGCCCCAGCCCGCGCCACTGCTGTACGGCAGCGTGTGCAGCGGCATCGAGGCCGTGAGCCTCGCCTGGCAACCCCTCGGCCTCGAAGCCGCATGGTTTGCCGAGATCGAGCCGTTCCCGAGCGCCGTGCTCGCCCACCGTTACCCCCGCGTGCCCAATTTTGGCGACATGACCGCGATCGCCCGCCAGGTGCGTGCCGGCACCGTGCCGGCGCCCGACATCCTGGTCGGCGGCACGCCGTGCCAGTCGTTCAGTGTTGCCGGTGCGCGGCGCGGGCTGGATGACCCGCGCGGTGCCTTGACCCTTGCCTATGTGGAGCTTGCCAATGCCATCGACCAAACCCGCCACCAAGACCGCCGCCCGGCGGCAACGCTCGTCTGGGAAAACGTCCCGGGCGTCCTCAACGACCGCAGCAATGCCTTCGGGCATTTCCTGGGCGCACTGGCCGGAGAAGGCCGTGCGCTCCAGCCGCCAGGGGAAAAATGGGCGCACGCTGGTTGTGTGTCTGGACCCCGCCGCCGCATCGCCTGGCGCGTGCTCGACGCTCAATATTTCGGCGTCGCCCAACGCCGCAAGCGCGTGTTTCTTGTGGCAAGTGGTGGAGATGACCTCGATCCCGCCGAAGTACTTTTTGAGCGCGCAGGCCTGCTCGGGGATTCTTGTGCGGGCCGCGCGCCGTGGCAAGAAGCTGCCCGCGCTGCTGGACCGGGTACTGAATCAGCAGGCGCAGGCCTCGCAGGATTCGCAGGACTGAAGCAGTTCTACGGCAAGGTCACGACGACGTTCGGATTCAGCGGCGGCATTGGCCCCGTCGATGTGGCGGCATGCCTCATGGCCGCTGGCCCTAAGCACGACATTCGCACCGAGACGTTCATGGTGCAGTCGGTCGCCGGCAGCATCGCCCACGCCCTCGACACCGCCAACAACGGCAAGGGCAGCAGCGAGGACGGCACCGGCAAGGGTGTTCCGATCATCGCCTTCACCGCTCAGGGCAGCGGCGCCGATGCCACGCTCGACCTGACGCCGACGCTGCGCGCTGGCAGCCATCGCAACAGCCATGCGAACGCCGGAGTCGTGCCCGCCATCGCCTTCGCGCAGAACAACCGTGGCGAAGTACGCTTCGAATCGGGCCATGGCCAGGTCGCTTGCACCATCCTGTCCAACGGCAAGCCTGGCTACGGGGTGCCGATGGTGGCCTGCGTGTCCCTGCGCGGCCGTGAGCAGGGTCTTGCCGCCGAGCTGGACGGCAACGTAGCGGCCGCGCTACGCACCAGCGGCGGCGGCGCGGACAAGCCCCATGTGCTGGCCCCCGACTTCGCGGCGCATTTCCGCTACGACTGGAACGACCCCGGCCCCGGCGAGTGGTCGCATTGGCGCGTGCGGCGGCTGATGCCCGTGGAGTGCGAGCGGCTGCAAGGCATGCCCGACGACTACACGCTGATCCCGTACCGCGGCAAGCCCGCCGCGGACGCGCCGCGCTACAAGGCGATCGGCAACTCCATGGCCGTCCCGTGCATGGCATGGCTGGGCCAGCGGCTGGTGCAGTGCCTGCACAAGACGGGCTCGACCGCTTCGGATTGATCGGCGACGCAGCCTGCGGCCCGCGCCATTCTTCCTCCTCCACTGCCGATGTACCGGCAGCCGCCCGCAGCCAGGGTGTCAAGGCTGCCGCGGGTTCCAACCGCGCCACCCGCCAGTTCGCCTCGGCATCTCACCGGCGAACGCTGCCCACCGGGGCATTGATGCCTCTTTTTTCTAACCCACGGGATGGCCGCCACGTCCCGTCAGGGGCATGTCGCCACCCGGTCGATTTCAGGACTTCCCATGGAAAACATCACCAAACAAGACCGCATCACGCTGAAGAACCTCAAGGTGGCCGACTTCGCCAGCGAGGAAACGATGTGCTTCAGCGCCACCGTCGTGTTCGACGGTACTCCCATCGCCGAGGCCCGCAACGACGGCCACGGCGGCTCGACGTTCCTGCGCGCGCTCAATGGCAAGGCGGCGCTGCTGGCTCAGGCCGAAGCCTTCGCCAAGGGCCTGCCGCCTGCGCCGCTCGATCTCGGCCAGGAGGGTGAAGACCCTCACTACATCGACATGACGCTCGACTTCCTGGTCGATGAACTGGCCGATGCCATGCACGCAGAACGCAAGGTGCGAGCCGCGTTCAACCGCGACATCGGCAACAAGGTGCTGTTCATCAAGGACGGCAAGCTGCTGTTCATCAAAGGCATCAAGCTCAAGGCCATCGCCGACCGCAAGGCGTACTTCGCTTCGCTGCGCGCCCGGCAGGCCCAGCCCATCGTCATCCTCGCCGAGCTTCCGCCCGAGCAGGCATTCGACCTGTGGAAGCAGCATGTCCTGGGCGACAAGCCCGACTGACCAAGCGCCGACGCACCCTCCTGACAGCCCCGCACTCGATGCGGGGCTTCTTTTTCTCTGTGCGCATCAATCGGGGCTGGGCCGGATGCCGTTTTCCAACTGACGCAGCGAGCCCCGCACACGAAGCTGCCCGCATGTTCGCTGATTCGTCAGCACATGCCAGCAGCCAGGGTTTCCAGGCTGCCGCGGGTCTCACCCGCGTCACCCACCAGTCCGCATCGCATCCATTGCGCGGACGTGCGTCCTCGTGACGCTGATGCTTTTTATCCACCGCGTGCGGGAGCTGCCATCCCGTGAGGGACGAGGCCCCGCTTTTCCAAGGAGCCCGTCCATGTCCCAGCAAGCCTCTTTCGGCCAATTGGCCTCGACCTACTGCGGCAAGTTCCTGCCGCTCGAAGTCCTGCAAAGCGCCGCCGGTCACTACATCGGCACGCGCGATACCGAAGGCCCCGTTTCGCGGGAATCACGCGAGTACTTCCGCAGCTATGCCGCGGCTCAACGTGCCCTCGAAAGAGGCGGCTGGTCCCAGCTCGCCATTCCCTGATCCAACTGGAGGAATCACGTCATGAACCAGCTACTGCCCAGGGAAGTCGTCGATCAGATCATGCGGGAAGAGCAGCATTTCGCTGCCGCGCCCCAAGCCTTTTTCGAGGCATGGAAGCGCGGCGTCGAGATCGCTGGCCCCGAATGGTTCGGCGATGGCACCCGTGAAGGTCTGAACCAGGCCAAGAGCAAGTGGGATCTGCGTCCCAACATGCTGCTGCTCAACGATGCCCTCGGCGTCCTGAGCAGCGGGGAACGCATGTTCCTGTCCGCCATGGTCAGCTTCTACAACGCGCGCGAGGGCGGTGCCATGCTCAAGCGCTGCCATTTCTACGGACTGTCCGACTTCGACGGTCTCGATCTGCAACGCCGCAAGGTCATCGCCGACCTGCTCGTGAACTACAACGGTTGGTGAGCCGGTCCCCGGCACACCACCGTGTCTTCGTTCACTCCCGATGAGGGACATGCGCCCACAAGGCCATGTCCCTCATTTATTTTCCGCCGTCCAGCGCAGTGCTGACACCGTCGTGGTCAGCGTTGTCTGACGCATTTTCCACTTTCAACCCACCGGGTCCAATTCCCGGTGGCGGGAATTGGCTCCACTATTCAATCTGGAGTGTTCCCATGTCCCAGAAACCTAATCCCTTTCTCCGCGGCTACTGGAATCTGAAAATCGTCCGCACGCTGTGCATCAGCTACGACGATGGAAGTCCGCATGTCTGGCGAAACATCCACCCGAGCCAAGAGCACCTCTCCGACGAGGAACTGGTTTCATCGTCCTGCATTGTCACCAGCGATTTCGCGGTGGTCACGAACGGCCCTGAACCCGTGAGCGCCGAGGTACTGGCCGAATGCGATGCCGGTGAAGGTATCAGCGGCGAAGGCGTGATCGGGGCCGTGGTCTATGCCATCCATGGTGACGACCTCGACGGCCGCCCAGCCCACGTCGGTGACGCCTATTCGGCCGAGGCTGCGCGGGAAGTCGTGCAGCGCCTGAGTTTCGAGACCGGCTATTACAGCCGGTGCTGGGAGATCAGCCGTGAGCACATCACGGTCGATACCTGGCACTACCTCGCCAACCTGGCGGACCTCGCCACGCCGGAGGCCATGCTGTTCATCGCCTTCCGGGTGCCGTACAGCCCGGCGATCGGCGTCAAGCTGATCTCCACGCCCTGGACGGACCAGAACCTGCAGCACGCCGAGGACATCACCGCCGAGCAGCTTCGGCAGGAGCACCGCAGCAAGGGCATGCCGGACGACCTGGCGTACATCCTTGAACTGGCCGGCCAGGCCGATGTGCGCATTCTGATCCTCGATGCCGACGCACCCGCGCTACTGGGCCTGCCGCTGGCCGAGCCCTAGCAGCCGCGCGACACGCCGTCCTTCCTCTTTGTCCCCCCATGCCAGCCCGTCTCCCCAGGAGCCGGGCTGGTCCATTTTCATAGGAGCAACCTCATGTTCCCCGACCTCATTTCGCGCGCACCGGACTTCGAGCACCAGCTCGGAGCCTGCGTCAACGCCATGAGCCAGGACGACGCCATTGGCCAGATCCTGGTATTCGAGCGCACGCACGGCACGCTGCACATGCGCCATATCGCCAGCGCCGACCTGGCGGACACCGACATTGACGACTACGAAATGGTCGTGTTCGACGGTGGCAACACCAGCGGCGACACATGGAAGCATGTCTTCTTCCCGCGTCAGCGCGAGCACTACTTCGTGTACGAAGCCTGACCTATCCAGCCCCTTTCGAGGGGCTTTTTCTTGCGCCCAGCGCAGGAAACCGGGTGCGGCGAAGTGCCGTTTCATGCGGGCGAGTAGCCCCGCCCGGGGCCATCCTTGCCCCATGTTCGTCGGCGTTGCCGACACATGCCCAGACAGCCAAGACCTTCGAGGCTGCAAGCGCGGGAAACCGTGCTGGTCGTTTCTTCCTACGGACGCACCGCGTCCATCCACCCACAAGGGACCTCTCCCTTGCGGGCGGGGAATCCCTTGTTCTTCCTCAAGGAGATTCCCATGGACCGTTCCCTTATCAAATCCATGATGCCTTCGCTTGTCGCAGGCCATGTGCCCCGCAACGTGCGGTCGTTCAAGTACCGCGTGTTCGATGATCAGCCGCAGTCCTCGACCCTGGGCTTCGCCATCGACCCCAAGCCCTTCGACGGCAAGGTGGTCGCGGCCAACGACGAGGCCATCGTCGTCAAGCTCAAGCCCAGCGAATTCGCGGTGCTCGATCCCCGCCTGGTGACCACCGTTCCCAGCGAAGGCGCCAAGGTGCATGTCCAACCGTATGCCCGCCGCCGCTTCGACGGCCTGCGCGCGGACACCCCGGAAGTGATCACCGAGAAGACCGCGGACGGTGTTCCCTACACCATCACCAGGCACATCCTCGGCTCCGCGCCTGCCAAGCTGCCCATCCCCGAGCCGCAGTGCATGGAACTGGGGCAGCTCATCCAGCAGTTGGAGGAAATGCCGGCTCCCGACGGGTTCCGGCGCATCACTCACATGCTGGTCGATGCCGGCGCCCGCGACTTCACCTGGGTCGATCCGAAGCCGTCCAAGATCATCGAGACACCCCCGGCGATCAGCTTCAGGGTTTCGACCGCGAAGTTCGAGGGGCAGGTGACGATCCTCTACGACCGCGGCGGCGACACCTACGTGGTGGAGCTGCGCCGCGACGCTGAACTGGTCGATCGGCACGACGAGGTGTATTTCGACATGCTCGGCGAAGTGTTGGAGCGGCTTATCGACGACGGGCACTGGCGCCTGATCGACGTGAGCGTGATCGACGCCAAGGCAACCAAGCGGCGCTACGGCTGATCGCAGCCTACCGGCGACTTGCCCCATAGGCCTTCCATCCATTCGGGTGGAGGGCCTTTTTCTTCAGGAGATCAACCATGTCACTGCGATTCAAAGGCTCCGACCTGCGGCCCGTGCTGGCCGAGGCCGTTGCCAACCAATGCCGCGTCGTCCTCGCCAAGGACCAGGGCGTGTACTTCCTCGCCGAGCACGGAGAGCGCCGTCCCGATGGCCGCGTGAAGCTGCTGGCCTATGCCGTCGGCTGCAACCCGGATACCGACCCGTTTGACGACTGGTGGGAATTGGCGCGCGCCGAGCTGGGTGGCGACGACTTCGGCGAGTTCTTCGACCCGAAGGAAGGCGTCTTCGCACGCATCCTGCACGGCACGGACGATCTGATGCTGTCCGCCACCACGACGCACCTGTCGCTGGAGGTGGTGCCATCTGTGTAGCGCAACGACTACCACCATCCCCTCACGGCCCCCTTCTTGGGGGCTTCCTTTTTTCCGCACTGCGGCCTTCGCCGCGTGCGTGCTCGTCTCCGGCCGCCATGGCCCGCCGCGTCGGCTCGCCCGCCGACCTACCCACGGAGACGACCGCATGCACGACCCGTTCAAGATCACCCAACCGACCTGCATCAGCTTCTCGGGCGGGCGTACCAGCGCCTACATGCTCTGGCGCGTGTTGCAGGCCAATGGCGGCCTGCCTGCCGACACCGTAGTCTGCTTCGCCAACACCGGCAAGGAGGTGGAAGCGACCCTGCGGTTTGTGCGCGACTGCGCCCAGCACTGGCAGGTGCCGATACGCTGGCTGGAATACATGCCCATGGAGCCGGGCTTCATGCTGGTCGATTTCGACCGGGCCAGCCGTCAGGGCGAACCGTTCGAGGCGCTGATACGCAAGCGCCAGTACCTGCCCAATCCCGTCGCGCGCGGCTGCACGACCAGCCTGAAGATCCGCCCGATGCACCGCTACCTGCAGCATCTGGGGTGGACAGACTGGGACCAGATGATCGGCATCCGCGCCGACGAGCAGCGCCGCGTCGCCAAGATTCGCGCGCGCGGCCATTCCACCGAATCGACCCACGAGACCATGTGCATGCCGCTGGCGGATGCCGGCGTCACCGTGCGCGACGTGGGCGCGTTCTGGCAGGCGCAAGCGTTCGACCTCGACCTGCTGACGGTGAACGGGCGCACGCTCGAAGGCAACTGCGACCTGTGTTTCCTGAAACCACGCGGGCAGCGCTTGGCCCTCATCAAGGCCCGACCAGAGGCCGCCGTGTGGTGGATTCGCATGGAATCGCTGAATCTGGCGAGCAAGCCCAGCGGCGCCCGGTTCCGCGCCGATGGCCCCAGCTACGCCGACCTGGCGCGCTTCGCCGCCGACCAAGGCGACCTGTTCGACGCCGCCGAGGAGTCGATCGCCTGCTTCTGCGGTGATTGACGGCCATGGACACGCCATCGACCTCGCCATCGCTGCAACTGATGCCGGTGTCCTTGCGCTGCGCCAATGCCTTCGTGCAGGAGCACCACCGCCACCACCGCCCGGTACAGGGCGCTAAGTTCGCCCTGGCGGTCGCGCTGTCCGCCACCGATAGCATCTGCGGCGTGGCCATCGTCGGCCGCCCGGTCTCCCGCCACCTGGATGACGGCTGGACGCTCGAAGTCACCCGGCTCTGCACCAACGGCGCACCGAACGCCTGCAGCAAGCTCTATGGCGCCGCATGGAAGGCGGCCAAGGCCCTGGGCTACACGCGGCTGATCACGTACACCTTGCCCGAAGAAGGCGGCGCCAGCCTGCGCGCCGCTGGCTGGCGGCTGGTCGGCGCGCGCGGCGGCGGTGCCTGGGACCGCCCCAGCCGTCCCCGCGCCGACACCCCCGAGCACCTGCGCGGCCCCAAGTGCCTGTGGCAGGCACCAGGCGCGGACAAAGGGAAAGGCCCGGATGCCGATTGATTGCTGTCGCGCGCGCGAGGCCCGAACATGCTGACCCCATGCCTGCTGACGTTGTCAGCGACATGCCAGGCAACCATCGGTCTTCGAGGTTGCGGCGTAGTTCCTACTACGTGACCGAGCCAGCTCGCACCGCATCCGTCCGCGAGCGGCCACCAGTCTCTGGTGGCGGATGCTTTCGCCTTATCAACCCACCGCGGGGTTACGCACCTTTCCCCGCATGCGTGGGGCCGGTGTGTCTCCGCTTCATCCCAATGGAGATTCACCATGAACACCACGTCCAACGAGAAATCGTACTTCGACCTCCACACCTCGGGCATCGGCTACATCCAGCGTGCCCGTGAAGTGCCCGTCCGGGGCGGCCGCCGTGCGCAGCCCTTCCTGGCATGCACCATCGCCGCGCTGGTTGGTTCCGCCAAGGACCCCAGCTACCGCTACTTCGACGTCAAGGTCTCGGGTGCCGAGGCCAAGAAGCTGGTCCAGCAATACATCGGCGTTGACGATCCCAAGCAGCGTCCGCTGGTGCGTTTCCGCCTCGGCGATCTGTGGGGTGATGCGTACATCCGCGACAAGGGTGAGCACAAGGGCCAAGCCGCCGCGTCACTCAAGGCGCGACTGCTCAAGGCCGAGCTGATCGACCGGGCCGAACTGGCCTCGATCGAAAATCACGAACTGGTCACCCGCGGCATCGGCTATCTCAACCGTCCGAAGGACGTCACCCCCAAGGATGGCGACCCCTTCCTGTCGTGCTCGATCGCCGCACTGGCCGGCCCCGTCAATGAACCGGACTATCGGTACATCGACACCATCGTCGCCACCCCCGAAGCCGAGCACCTGGTTCGCCGGTGCGTACAGGCCATCGAAGGGGACCGCAAGGTGCTGATCGCCTTCCGTCTGAACGACATGAGGATCGATCCGTACATCCGCAAGGGTGAGCGCGCCGGGGAGCCGGCCGCGAGCCTGGATTCGACGCTGGTCAGCATCGGTCTCATCAAGATCGACGGCACCCAGGTCTATCCGACGAGCCAGGCGCAAGCCGAGGCACCGCAGGTCCAGGACGCACCCGCGCCCGAAGCCGAGGACGCCGCCGATCCCGCTGTCGAACAGCCTGCCGAGCCCGCCGAGCGCGAGCCGGAAGGTGAAGTCGAGGAGCAGGAGCCGGCACTGGCTGCTTCGTTCTGATCCGGCACGGCCCCTCACGGGGCCATGCCTTTTTCCTATTCTTCAAGGAGAACCATCATGGCAGTCACATCGGCGCCCGAGCAATCGGGACCGCCCATCATCGTTCCAGGCCAACTCACGCTGCGCACCATCCGCGGCAAGAACGGCCCGTTCAACGTCGGCCGACTTGTCACCCCGATCGGCAAGTTCGCGGTCAAGGATGCGGAGCTGGAGCAGTACCCCGAAGGCAAGTACGACGGGGAGTTCGTCATCCGCTACATCTTCCCGAAGTCCTATCCGGTCGGCGACGGCATGCGGTTCGAGATCCGTGCCAACCTGGATGGGATGACGCTCAACGGCATCGACAAACTGAGCCGTGACGAGGCACGCAGCTTCGCCACCCAGGACGTCGATCCGCTCGATGAAGAGCTGGGGGCGCAGCCAGCGGCAACGCCGGCCAAGCCCCCCAAGGCATCCAGGCCCGCCAAGCCCGCCCCCGTGCAGGCGTCCGCGGACCCGCTGGTCGATACCACGCCTTTCGGCGTGGATGCGCCGACGTCTGCTGCGGCGGCTGCCCCCGGCAGCACCGAAGACGGCGACGCCGCGCTGTTCGGCATCCTGTGGCCGCTGGGCGAGTCCGTGAAACTGGATTCGACCATCGACCGTCGCACCCTGCGCGCGCAGATCGCCCGCCTGGGCGAAATGAGCTACGCGCTGGACTTCAAGACGCAGGAGTGGAGCCGCCAGGCCGAACTGCAACCTGCGTGATCGCAGACGCCGCATCCGCGGTGTTCTTCATCCACCCGCCGGGGTTCCTTCCCCATGCGGGGGAGGCTCCGGCTTTCTTCTGGAGGTCTCCATCATGTCCACCATCGCTTGCGACACACCCCGTTCCGCGCTGGACGAAACCGCGTGGCGGGCCGTTTGCAAGACGGCCGCCGAGCATGCACAGCGTGGTTGCGGCCTGTCCTGGGATCACTGGGTCACGCTTTTCAGTTCGGAGATCGACGCGCAAGCCAGTCGGTTGCCGGAAAGCCAGCGGGCTCAGGCCCTGGAAATCGCGGGCCAGGAATGGGATTACGCAACACCTGCCGAACGGCAGGAAACCCAGGACTGGCTTGCCGAAAACGGCTTCTGCACGCATGGCATCGAACTGGGCTGCTGCCCAGCCGGATGCGGCTCCTAGTCGGCACCGGACTCCATCGCCGCACACGCGGCATTCCATCACCCGCTGGGGGTTCTTCCCCGCGGGGAGGCCTCCGGCTCAACTTTTCAGGAGGCCTCTCATGGGCTGGTATTTCTCCCCCCAATCGCGGTCTGAACTGATCGCAGAACTGATCGCACCGCAAGAGACCGAGCGCGCCAGCGTGAAGGTCATCGCACACGCGCTGCGCGGCAACGTCCTCTGGTCGGTCGCGGAAGTGACGGCCAAGGCCGAAGGCGTGCATCATGATCTGGCACCGGGCCAATCGCTGCGCTACATCCGCTGCGATCTGCTCGAACGCAGCGGCAACCAGTGGGGCTACAAGCCACTGGACGAGTCCATGCACCCGTACTACTACTCGTGCCCGCTGTGTGCGACCTGAAAGTCGCTTCGTTGATTGTTCCAGCTACGCAAGTAGCGAGGGAACCTGGTGTTCCGTCATCAGTAGCCTACCGACACATGCAGGACTGGCAACGGTCTTGTGTGAAGCTGTCGGGACAATGCACTCAGGCCGTTTGGCCGCGCGGAGCCGTGAGGCAAAGCGTCCACTGCAAGCATCAATGCGGGGTGAGGCTAGGCTGGGAGACATGATCAGTAGATGCAAACTGTCGATAAACGCCGTGACACGTAACGAGCCAAAGATGCTGTCAGGCTTGAACCAAAAGGTATGCGGCTGGATGCTTCCTTACAGTGTGGGAGCACACGGACACAAGGCCGCCGGCGAAGAGACAGGATCTAAATCTTCCTTGTCAACGTAGTGAAACAGGATAAGCCCGTATCGCTGCCCTCTGGGCAGACAGACCGCAAGGAATGTTGTTGGTGGTGCGGGTATGAGAGTGTGGAGAAAGCGAACGCCGCCCTGTAATGGAGTGGATAGGGGTTGAGCCGAAAGGCGACATCATCCCACGCGAAAGCGGGCAGACTTCCACATGGTCTTTCTCTACGAGAGAGTTTGTCTAACCTTCTTTAAGAGGGAATTGCAGATGACTACGCAAGAAATTGCTTGCGCGGGTGCGCCCTCACACGACTCGGTCAACTGGCACAGCATCGACTGGGCTAGGTGTTACCGTGAAGTGCGAAGGCTCCAAGCGCGTATCGTAAAGGCGACTCGGGAAGGGAAACATGGCAAGGTGAAAGCCTTGCAGTGGATTCTGACCCACTCGTTCAGCGGCAAAGCTTTGGCCGTCAGACGAGTCACCGAGAATCAAGGTAAAAGAACCCCGGGCGTGGATGGCATCACGTGGTCCACCCCGGAGGCCAAGTCTCAAGCCATGTTGTCAATCACGCGGCGCGGGTATCGTCCCCAACCGCTGAAGCGTGTCTATATTCCCAAAGCCAATGGGAAGATGCGGCCGCTGGGCATCCCGACCATGAAGGACAGGGCGATGCAGGCGCTATACCTGCTAGCCTTAGAACCCGTGGCCGAGACCACTGCGGACCGAAGCTCATTTGGGTTTCGACCAGAACGATCCACAGCGGATGCAATAGGGCTGTGCTTTACGCAGTTAGCTCTGAAACGCTCCCCGAAGTGGATTCTTGAAGGCGACATCAAAGGCTGCTTCGACAACATCAGCCATGACTGGCTCATGGGTCACGTACCGACGGATCGCGAGATTCTGAGGAAGTGGCTCAAGGCCGGATACATGGAAGATCGGCAACTTTTCCCGACCGAAGCCGGTACCCCGCAAGGGGGAATCATCTCGCCAACCCTGGCGAATCTCGTCTTGGATGGGCTGGAAGCCAAGCTAGAAGCCGTGTTCGGAAGAGCACGGTACATCAATGGCAAACAGACCCGTCTAGCTGTCAACTATGTGCGATATGCGGACGACTTCATTGTGACGGGACGCTCGAAAGTGCTACTGGAGCAGGAGGTCATGCCGATAGTCGAGGAATTCATGCGGGAACGGGGGCTCACGCTCTCACCCGAGAAAACCAAGATCACGCATATAGACGAGGGCTTCGATTTCCTAGGCCAAAACATCCGCAAGTACAACGGGAAACTGTTAATCAAACCGTCGAAAGCGAATGTGGCAACCTTCCTCGGGAAAGTTCGCACCGCGATCAAAGGAAACAAGGCGGCGAGTCAACAAATGTTGATTCATCTTCTCAATCCAATGATTCGGGGATGGGCAAACTATCATCAGCACGTCGTATCTTCTGCGACGTTTGCCTATGTCGATCATGAGATTTGGAAAGCGTTGTGGCGATGGGCCGTTAGACGACACCCACAGAAGGGAGCGCGGTGGATTAAGCGCCGCTACTTCCATGCCGTGGGTGACCGTAGCTGGGTATTCGCAGAGGAAACGGGAGAGCTATTCCCGGATGGGAAGCCAATCCTGAAGTCTTTGCGCTATGCAGTCGACACGCCCATTCGGCGACACCGACCGATCAAGTTGGAAGCCAATCCTTTCGACCCAGCGTGGGAGACGTACTTTGAGGAGCGTTTGAGCCTCAAGATGCAGAACTCGCTAAAGGGAAAGAAGAAGCTCATCAACCTCTGGTTGGATCAGGATCGTCGCTGTCCAATCTGCGGCGAATTGATCACGCAGGAGTCGGGGTGGCATGTCCATCACATCATCCGGCGGGTCGATGGCGGAAAGGACGGGAGCACCAATCTCATCATGGTGCATCCGAACTGCCATAACCAAATCCACGCCAATGGTCTCAAGGTGGTGAAGCCGGTTCGCGAAAGCGGACTTTGAAAGGCTTGAGCCGTATGAGGGGAAACTCTCACGTACGGTTCTTAGGGGGGGATGGTGCCAGCAATGGCCTGTCCCTACCCGATCCTATCTGGACCTCGCACCGGAGCAGTCCGCCGACTGGCGTGCAGGCGTTCGCGCCTACCACGCACGGCGGCGTACCCCCACGGCATCTGCGGCACCCGCCGCGGCGCTACCGGCCTGAGCCAGGAGGAACCGACATGGACCCGATCCTGGCTGCACTCTCGCCCTCGCTGTTGAAGCTCGTTGAAGGGAGTTTGTCCAACGACGAAGTGTCCTCCGACGAGGAAATGCAGGAGTACTTCATCAGCAACGGCCTCACCGAGGAACAGGCGCGGCAGGCACTGACCTACCGCGACCGGTACCTCAACAACATCTACCTGGACGGCTTCACGCCGATTACCGCGGTGGACGAGGCACTTCACTTCAACCCGCACACCCGGCAGTTCGAGCCGGACTGAGCGTTTTTCTTTCACCCCCTGGGGCAGTACTTGCCCCAGCGGGCGGTGCTGTTCCCGTTCATCCGAGGACACCACCATGCCCGCAAACACTTCTTCCACCACGCTGTACCGCATCGACGAATGCCTGGACGTGATGGCCGACGCTTGCGTCGGCGATGACCAGGGCAACCTGATCTTCCTGTCGATCTGGGCGCGGGACACCGCCGTCCAGCAGTTCCTCGCTCGCCTGACCCTCGGGCGCGACGAGCAGGGACTGGACCAGTTCCACGTCATCACCGACCAGGGCGGCAGCGTCCCGGTCTTCATCGGCAACGTCGATCGCCTGGAAAAGCGCATGACGCGCGCCTACCGGCGAACGCTGTTCGGTTCGCTGTCCAACGTGTGGCTGTTCGACCGCCGCTGCGTCAGGCCCGACAAGGCCAACGCCAGCGCACTGGCATTGCTGCCCAAGGGCAGCGCCCACCGGCTTGACCGCCTGTGGATGCTGGTACGGGACACCTGCCCACTGCCGCTGCTCGACCACTGGCGCGAAACCGTGCTGGAACTGCTGCAAACCCGCGAGATGCTGGCCCGTCTTCCGTTCGCCCTCGGGCCACTGGAAGGCCATCGGCTCGCCATCGACGTGCCGGCGCTGACCCTGGCGCTGGGCTCCCTGATCCGCAGTGACGTGCTCACCGCCTATCCCTATCCGGCCAAGATTTGGACGCCGGAAGCGGTAGCGGCTTGACCCACCCGCGAAAGCACGCCAAGGCGTGCTTTCGCCCTTCATCCCCGCCAACCAGGAGACTTCCATGGCCCTCATGTTCCCGCGGCTCGCCCGCAATTTCGCCAAGAACGGGTATTACCCGACCGACGAACCCACGCTCGAAAGAGCCCTCAACGCACTGATGCCCAGCGATGGGCCGATGTGCATCCTCGATCCCTGCGCCGGTGAAGGCGTGGCGATCGCCGAAGCCGCCCATGCCCTCGGGCGCGAGCAGGCCAAGGCGTTCGCCGTCGAGTTCGACGCAGAGCGGGCACGCCATGCCCGCGGCCTGGTCGATCACTGCCTGCACGCGGACCTGATGGACACGATGATCTCCAAGCAGTCGTTCGGGCTGCTCTGGCTCAACCCACCGTATGGCGACCTGTCCAAGGACGTCAACGGCAACATCGGCTACCAGGGCCAGGGCCGCGCTCGCCTCGAAAAGCTCTTTTACCAGCGCACCCTGTCGCTGTTGCAGTACGGCGGCATCCTGGTCTTCATCGTCCCCAGCTACGTGCTCGACGCGGAGCTGGTCGGCTGGCTGACGCGCCACTATGCCGACCTGCGGATCTACCGAGCGGTGGAAACGCAGTTCAAGCAGGTGGTGATTTTCGGCCGCAGGGTGCGTCAGCGCGAGCTGGCGCCCGATGGTCTCAAGGCCGTTCGCAATCTGCTGCTGCAGGTCGGGCTTGGCGAAGTCGAAGCCGAGGAGCTGCCGAGCGAATGGCCGTTCCTGCCGTACATCGTCCCCGCCAGTCCGGCCGAGCCGGAGCATTTCTTCCGCGTGACGATGGAGCCGGAGCAGTTCGCCGATGAGGTTGGTCGGCTCCAAGGCCTCTGGCCGTCGCAGGACACGCACCTGGGAGCCGCGCAGCAATCGCTGCGTCCGCCGGCGCGTGCCTTGTCCCACTGGCATCTCGCCCTGGCTCTTGCCGCAGGCGCGATCTCAGGGGTCGTGCGCTCCAAGACCGGGCGCGTGCTCGTCGTCAAAGGTGACACCCACAAGGACAAGACGCTCCAGCGGGAATTCACCGAACGCGAAGACGGCTCTGTCGCCGAGACCCGCATCCTCACCGACAAGTTCGTGCCCGTCATCCGCGCATGGGACATGACGCCCGGTTCCGCTACGCGGGGCGAGGTCCTGACCATCCGTTAATCCATCGGACGCGCTGCCGTCCTGCTGTACCACATCGAAGGAGAAACACCCATGTTCTCAAGCCTGTTCAAGCGGCCCGCGCCGCAGAAGCAACCGTTGTTCGCACCAGGTACGTTGCAGTTGAGCGAGAAGGTGCATTGGCTGGCCCGCAAAGGCCTGATCGATCCCTTGGCCTATGTCCAGCGCCATGTGCGCGGTGACTGGGGCGAGACCGACGAGGCCACCCGCCAAGCCAACGATGTCGCAATCCGCGGGGACGATCCGGTGATCTCCCACTTCAGGATCACGCCCGAACTGGTGTTGATCGTGAAAACCAGCGAGGACCACCGGACCACGGTGATCCAGCTTCCCGAAGAACGGGACATGATCTGACAGCACCGTTGTCGTCTTCATCCACCTGCCGGAGCCACTTCACTCCGCCAGGGGTGTCGTGGCTCAATGACTCATCAAGGAGGAGCCCATGGCATCACATCGCATTGAAACCTACTGCCACAGGCTGGCGTTCCCAATCGGTGCACTCATCTTCAGCAGAGGCATTGACCACCTGGTCCGCACGGGTCGCCTCGACCCGATCCCGTACTTCAGGCGCCACACCCGTGGCGACTGGGGCGACGTCAACATCCAGCAATGGCAGGCCAACAGCACTGCACTGCAATCAGGTGCATCGCTGGAATCCAGCTACGTGATCCATCCGGGGCTGGCCATCCGCATCGTCACCGATGCGGAGCGCAGCGCCACCGTCATCGTGCTGCCGTCCGAAGACTGAGCACGATTCACCAGCAGGCCGCCACGGCCGGCAACTTCGACCACCTCGGCCAAGCGCCGATTTCCTTCCCACTACGGGGCATGCCATTGCCCCGCTGGGGGTGGTGCATGCCCCATTTTTCATTGGAGCATCACCATGTCCCTCGATCTCGAAACCACTGCCGCTGAAGCCGCGCCCGTACAGGGCGAACTGCTCGATGCGGAATCTTCCCCTCTGACCCTGAGCCTTCAGGATTTCGTCGGCGAGTTCGGCGACGAACTGCTCGACGCCCTCAACAGCGCCAACCCGCCGGTCTATAACGGCCAGCCGCAGGCGCGCCGACAACTCGTCGTCGCCAGCCTCAAGCGCAAGCTGTTCCCGGCCCAGGCCGAAGTCGTCCACGCCGCCGCCGAGCTGCTGATCGACCGGGGCGAACGCGCCGCGATCGTCAATGGCGAGATGGGCTGCGGCAAGACGACCGTGGGCATCGCCGCGGCCGCCGTGCTCAACGCCGAAGGCTACCGTCGCACGCTGGTGCTTTCGCCGCCGCACCTTGTTTACAAGTGGCGGCGCGAGATCCAGGAGACGGTGGCGGGCGCCAAGGTGTGGGTACTCAACGGGCCGGACACGCTCGTCAAGCTCATCAAGCTGCGCGAGCAGTTGAATGTCCAGCCCACGGGCCAGGAGTTCTTCGTCCTGGGCCGCGTGCGGATGCGGATGGGGTTCCATTGGAAGCCCGTCTTCACCCAGCGGCGTACCCGTCACGGCAACGTGGCGGCGTGCCCGGACTGCGGCACGGTCATCACCGACCTCGACGGCGAGCCGGTCAACCCGGTCGCGCTCGAAGCCGAGGAGTACCGCAGGAAGTGCAGCCATTGCGCCGCGCCCCTGTGGACGCTGATCCGCCCGCGCAGCCTGTCCGGCAGCGACCAGTCCTCGGCAGTGCTGAAAGCCCTCAAGCGCATCCCGACCATCGGGGAAGTCACTGCGCAGAAGCTGATGCAGAAGTTCGGCGACGGGTTCCTCGCGTCGATGCTCGGCGACAACATCCATGAGTTCATCAACCTCATGGACGGCAACGGCGAACTGGTGTTTTCCGACCGTCAGGCCACGCGCATGGAACGTGCGATGGCGAACATGGAGTTTGGCTTCGGCGAAGGGGGATACCAACCCTCAGAGTTTGTGAAGCGCTATCTTCCACAGGGCACGTTCGACTTGCTCATCGCCGACGAGGCGCACGAGTACAAGAACGGTGGCAGTGCCCAGGGTCAGGCGATGGGCGTGCTGGCGGCAAAGGCTCGCAAGACCTTGCTGCTGACCGGAACCCTCATGGGGGGATACGGTGATGATCTCTTTCATCTACTGTTCCGAGCCCTGCCTGGGCGAATGATCGAAGACGGCTACCGCCCGACCACGAGCGGCAGCATGACCTCGGCCGCGATGGCGTTCATGCGCGATCACGGCGTCCTGAAGGACATCTATTCCGAGAGTACCGGCACGGCGCACAAGACGGCCAAGGGCACCAAGGTATCGGTGCGCACGGTCAAGGCCCCGGGCTTCGGCCCCAAGGGCGTGCTGCGCTGCATCCTGCCGTTCACGATCTTCCTCAAGCTCAAAGACATCGGCGGCAACGTCCTGCCGCCGTATGACGAAGAGTTCCGTGAAGTCGCAATGGACACGGCGCAAGCCGCGGCCTACCGCGATCTGGCAGGTCGGCTGACCGCGGAGCTGAAACAGGCTCTGGCGCGACGCGACACGACGCTACTGGGTGTGGTGCTCAACGTGCTGCTGGCCTGGCCGGACTGCTGCTTCCGGTCGGAGACCGTGGTGCATCCGCGCACGCGCAACACCTTGGCGTTCGTCCCGGCTCAGTTCAACGAGTTCGAAGTGACGCCGAAAGAGCGCGAGCTGATCGACATCTGCAAAGAGGAGAAGGCGCAGGGCCGCAAGATCCTGGCCTACACGGTCTATACCGGCACGCGCGACACCACGTCGCGTCTGAAGGTGTTGCTGGAGCAGGAAGGCTTCAAGGTCGCGGTGCTACGCGCGAGCGTGGACGCCAGCCGCCGCGAGGACTGGATCGCCGAGCAGTTGGACCGTGGCATCGACGTGCTCATCACCAACCCCGAGCTTGTGAAGACGGGACTGGACCTGTTGGAGTTTCCGACGATCGTGTTCATGCAGTCGGGCTACAACGTGTACTCGCTCCAGCAGGCGGCACGCCGCTCCTGGCGCATCGGGCAAAAGCTGTCCGTGCGCGTGATCTACCTCGGCTACGCGGCCACCTCGCAGATGACTTGCCTGGAGCTGATGGCCAAGAAGATCATGGTCTCGCAGTCCACCTCGGGAGATGTACCCGAATCCGGGCTGGATGTGCTTAACCAGGACGGTGATTCCGTCGAAGTGGCGCTGGCCCGGCAACTGGTCGCCGCCTGATCTCCACGCCAACGCCGGCCTAGCGCCGCCGGCTCTTCCTTGTTCCCACCTCGCAGCCACGCCCACGGTACCCGTGGACGTGGCTTTTTTTTCATGTCGGCAAATCGGGCGCTGCCTGGTTCGTATTGTTTGCTGCCGCTCGTGGTCCGAGCAGCGATGGTGAGGACTCGATGTTTCAGGACGACGCGCCATGTGCCCCTCTCCACCCTGGTTTCACCATCCCGAACGCCGCCTGCTGGCGGGATTAGTCGGCCTGCTTTGGTCAGTACTGGCTGGCGGCTGCGCGACGACGACCGCGCCGGTCGCGCCCGACACCATCGAAGAAGTCTTGGCTGCGCCCGAACCCGAGGCACCGGAGTACATCCCCGTCGTGCGCTACGGCCGCTACACCCTGGTCGAGTTGGCGCCCACGGTAGCGCAGCGCGACCTGCTGTTGCAGACCATCGACGTGTCGATGCCCGAAGATGCCCGCGCCACGGTGGGCGACGGGCTGCGGCATGTCCTCAAGCGCAGCGGCTACCAGCTTTGCGAGACCGCGCACGCGGTGATCGAGCTGTACGCATTGCCGTTGCCGGCAGCGCACCTGCACCTCGGCCCCATGACCTTGCGCGATGCACTGCTCACCCTGGCAGGTCCGGCCTGGGAACTGCACGCGGATGACCTCGCACGACAGATTTGCTTCGAGCGGCCCGGCGACAGCATGACCGCCGACAACGCACCCGCGCCGCCCGCCACCGAGGCGGCGCAGACCTTCCCGCTGGAGCGTTCGGTTTCGGGAGGCCAGCCATGAACGCTCCGCAATCCGCCCAGCGCTCAACTGCCGCCGTGGTGGTGCAGAGCCTGATGTGGCTGTGGCTGCTTGGCCTCAGTGTCCTCTTGGTCCTCGGCTACCAGGCGATGAACGACCAGGCCGACCAGGAACGCCTCGATTCCCGCCTGCAACGCCTCGAAGCGCAGGCGACCGGCTTGGCCGAGACCATCGAGGCCATCCAGCAGCGTCCGGCCGTCGCCACGGCGGCGGACCTCAAGGACACCCGCCAAATCCTGGAGGCACGCGCAGCCCAGGTCGAGAAATCGCTGAGCGGCTATGCCGCTGCCGACGACCTTCAGGCGTTACGCGCAGAAGTTGAGCAGATCAAAACGCGCCAAACCGCCGCACGCGCCGCACCCGCCCAGCCACGCGCAACGAATAAGGCCGCCGCCAAGCCTGAACCGCCGCCGCTGCCGTTCCGCGTCGTCGGCGCCGAATTGCGTGCTGGCCAGCGCAGTGTGTCCGTCGCGCCGAGCAGCGGGGACTTCACGCCCGACCAGCTTCAGGTACTGCTGCCAGGCGATGCGCTCGGCCCGTGGCGCTTGCAGACCGTCGAGGGGGACACCGCCGTGTTCCAGGCCGGCGACCAGACCCGTCGCGTGGCGATTCCTTGATCGGAGCACACCACATGAAGCCGTCCATCATCGTTTCCGCGCTCCTGCTGGCATCCGCCCAATTGCCCGCCTGGGCGCAGCAGCCCGGCACCGCCCCGGCCCGCAATGCGCAGAGCCAGGAGCGCCCGCTGGTCGCCCGTATCCTCGACGACAAGGTGGCAAGCGACTGGGGCCTGCAACCGCAGGAGTGGGCGCGCTACCGCGAACTGATGGACGGGCCGCTGGGGATCTACTCACCCAACCTGGACCCGCTGTCCGCCCTGGGTATCGAGGCCCGCACCGACGAGGAGCGGCGGCGCTACGCAGAGCTGCAGGTGCAAATCGAAGCGCGCCGCGTGGAGAAACTGCTCGCGTACCAGCGCGCCTACGACGAAGCCTGGCAGCGCCTGAACCCCGGCATGCAGCGGGTGAACCTGCCTGACAACGAGCCCAGCGCCGGCACAAGCGCCAGTCCAATGCGCGGCAGCGGCCGCACGGCGGTATTCGTCAAGGACGGCTGCGCAGCCTGCGGACAGCTCGTGCAGCGCCTGCAATCCTCGGGGGCCGAGTTCGACCTGTACATGGTCGGCAGCCGCCAGGACGACGCGCGCATCCGCGACTGGGCCAAGCGCGCACAGATCGACCCGGCACGGGTGCGCAGCGGCAGCATCACGCTCAACCATGACGGCGGCCGCTGGCTGTCGCTGGGCCTGCCCGGCGATCTCCCAGCGGTCGTGCGCGAGGTGAACGGCCAATGGCAGCGCCAACCCTGACGGCGCCGTTGGGCGCACTAGTGCTCGCTGCTGGCCTCTGCGTCTGCGCCGCCCAGGCCCAGGAAATTCCACCACCGGCCTACCAGCTTGCCGCCCAGCGCGCGGGCGTTCCCTCGACGGTGCTCTACGCCGTGGCCCTGCAGGAGAGCGGCATCCGGCGTAACGGACGCATCGTCCCGTGGCCTTGGTCCCTCAACGTCGCCGGCCAGTCGCGCCGCTACGCGACCCGCGCCGACGCCTGCGCCGGTTTGCAGCAGGCGATGCGCTCCACGCCGCACACGCGCATCGACGCGGGCCTGGGCCAGATCAACCTCGGCTACCAACAGCAGCGCTACGCCAGCGCGTGCGACTTGCTCGACCCGTACCGGAACCTCGCCATCGCTGCCGAGATTCTGAAGGAGCAGCACACCGCCGGTGAGGACTGGTTGCTGGCGATCGGCCGCTACCACCGTCCTGCGGGCGGTGAGCCCGCTGCCCGCTATCGCCGCAGCGTGTCCCGCCACCTCGCGCGCGTGCAGGGCACGCACCCAACCGCCGCGGTCCTCGCCGCGCGCCAGGAGACCTCCCCATGACGAAATCCCATCTGGCCCATCTCGCGGCGAAAGGCCTGCTCGTGCTGTTGGCGGGTCTGCCGCTGGCCTCGCGTGCCGGCGAGCCGCTGATCGTGGTCGAAGACCGTGGCGGCACGTCGGCGCTGCCGTACTACGAAGCCCTGAACCTTCAGCCGCGCGCCAACGCGCCGGCCCGGTCGCCCATCCTGACGCCTCAGATCCCTGCCACACCGGCGGACGAGGCCGCGATGCTGCCGGTGCGCAGCGCCAAGCTCACGTCCGGCACCGTCGCGCGGCGGGTGATCGAGGCGCCGGGCCTGCGTCCCTTCGTGGTCGTGGGCGACGACGAGACTTCCCAGGCCTGGTTGCGCCGCCATGCAGCCTCATTGCGCGAGCGCGGCGCGGTCGGTCTGGTGGTCAACGTCGAGACCGTGCAAGGCCTGGCGCGGCTGCGCGCCCTGGTGCCTGGCGTGCCCCTCGCGCCCGTGTCCGGCGACGACCTGGCTGAGCGTCTGGGCCTGCGGCACTACCCGGCGCTGATCACCGCCACCGGCATCGAGCAATGAAGCCATGTCGGGAAAGCAACCCGTCGAGGTCTTGTTGCGGCCAGCGGTGGAGCTATACACCGTCGCGGCGTGTGCAGGCGCCGCGTTCCTGTCCCTGGTGGCCCCGTGGTCGCTCGCGCTGAGCCCCGCCATGGGCGTCGGCAGCGCGCTGGCGTTCGGGGCCTATGGCGCGATCCGCTACCGCGATGCCCGCGTGATCCTGCGCTACCGGCGCAACATCCGCAGGTTGCCTCGGTACGTGATGACCAGCAAGGACGTGCCGGTCAGCCAGCAGCGTCTGTTCGTGGGGCGCGGGTTCCTGTGGGAGCAGAAACACACCCATAGGCTCATGCAGACGTACCGGCCGGAGTTTCGGCGCTACGTCGAGCCGACGCCGGCCTATCGGCTGGCGCGCAGGCTGGAGGAACGGCTGGAGTTCGCGCCGTTCCCGCTGTCCCGGCTGTCGAAACTCACCGGCTGGGACGTACCTTGCAACCCAGTGCGGCCGCTGCCGCCAGTGGGCGGCCTGCCGCGCCTGCACGGAATCGAACCCGAGGAGGTGGACGTCAGCCTGCCGCTGGGCGAGCGCGTCGGGCACTCGCTGGTACTGGGCACCACGCGCGTGGGCAAGACCCGGTTGGCCGAGTTGTTCGTCACGCAGGACATCCGGCGCACGAACTCTGCGGGCGAGCACGAGGTCGTGATCGTCATCGACCCCAAAGGAGATGCCGATCTCCTGAAGCGGATGTATGTCGAGGCCAAGCGCGCGGGCCGCGAAGGAGAGTTCTATGTCTTCCATTTGGGCTGGCCGGACATTTCCGCGCGCTACAACGCCGTAGGCCGCTTCGGTCGCATCTCGGAAGTCGCCACCCGCATCGCGGGCCAGCTCTCCGGCGAAGGCAACAGCGCAGCCTTCAGGGAGTTCGCGTGGCGCTTCGTCAACATCATCGCCCGCGCCCTGGTGGAACTGGGTCAGCGCCCGGACTACATGCTGATCCAGCGGCACGTCATCAACATCGACGCGCTGTTCATCGAGTACGCCCAGCACTACTTCGCCAAGACCGAGCCCAAGGCCTGGGAGGTGATCGTCCAGATCGAGGCCAAGCTCAATGAGAAGAACATCCCGCGCAACATGATCGGGCGCGAGAAGCGCGTGGTGGCGCTGGAGCAGTACCTCTCCCAGGCCCGCAACTACGACCCGGTGCTGGACGGCCTGCGCTCTGCCGTCCGCTACGACAAGACGTACTTCGACAAGATCGTCGCCAGCCTACTGCCGCTGCTGGAGAAGCTCACCAGCGGGAAGATTTCCCAGCTTCTGGCCCCGAACTATTCCGACCTGGCCGACCCGCGCCCGATCTTCGATTGGATGCAGGTCATCCGAAAGCGCGCCGTCGTCTATGTGGGCCTGGACGCGCTGTCCGACGCCGAGGTCGCCGCAGCGGTCGGCAACTCGATGTTCAGCGATCTTGTTTCGGTCGCAGGCCATATCTACAAGCACGGAATCGACGACGGCCTGCCAGACGCATCGGCGGGCGCACGTGTGCCGATCAACGTCCACGCGGACGAATTCAACGAACTCATGGGTGATGAATTCGTGCCTCTGATCAACAAGGGCGGTGGCGCCGGGCTGCAAGTCACCGCATACACGCAGACGCTCTCGGACATCGAGGCCCGCATCGGCAACCGCGCGAAAGCGGGTCAGGTGATTGGCAACTTCAACAACCTGTTCATGCTGCGCGTGCGCGAGACGGCCACCGCCGAACTGTTGACGAGGCAGTTGCCGAAGGTCGAGGTCTATACGACCACCATCGTGAGCGGTGCGACCGACAGTTCGGACATCCGTGGGACGACGGATTTCACGTCGAACACCCAGGACCGCATCAGCATGTCCAGCGTGCCGATGATCGAGCCGTCGCATGTGGTCGGCCTGCCCAAGGGCCAGTGCTTCGCACTGCTGCAGGGCGGTCAGCTTTGGAAAGTGCGCATGCCGCTGCCGGCGCCGGACCCGGACGAAGTGATGCCGGCAGACTTGCAGCAACTGGCCGGGTACATGCGCCAGAGCTACAGCGAAGCGACGCAGTGGTGGGAGTTCACCAGTTCCCCCGCCTTGCAGGACACGGGCCTGCCCGACGACCTGCTGGATGAGGCTGCGCCGGCCGAAGCTGGCCCGGTAGCCACCGACGACAGCGCCGGCAACGAGGCCTCGTCATGAAGGATGCCGCCTCGACCGCGCAACGGGAGCAGAACCAGCGCCAGGGCCTGATCGTCGGCACCATCACCTTGCCGTTCCGGCTGCTCGGGGTGCTGATCGGCTCGCTGCTGTTCTCGATCGTGGTCGAGTGCGTCGGCATGCACCTGTTCTGGAAGGACCAAGGCTGGCGCCACTCCCAGCAGATGTTGCAGTACGAGCTGGGGCATTTGTCCAACCATTTCACGCGCAGCGTCGTCGTGCAGGAGCCGGGCCGCACGGCGCACGCGCTGGTGGATACCGGCTACGAATGGGTGTTCGTGCGATCGGGGCTGCTGGAGCGCATGAGCCAGACCGCCGAGCGCGCCCGCGTGCCCAGCCACGAACAGACCCACAACTTCCGCTACTACATCAGCCAGGTCTATGTCTGGACCGAGAGCTACCTGATCGCCGCGGCCTTCACGACGCTCACTTTCCTGGTGCGCCTGCTGGTCCTGGTGCTCACGCTGCCGCTGATCTTCACCGCGGCATTCGTCGGCCTGATCGACGGCCTGGTACGGCGGGACGTGCGCCGGTTCGGAGCGGGCCGGGAGTCCGGTTTCATCTACCACCGCGCGAAGGCGAGCCTGATGCCGCTGGCCGTGTTGCCGTGGGTCACGTACCTGGCCTTGCCGATCTCGGTGCATCCACTGCTGATTTTGCTGCCGAGCGCCGCCTTGCTGGGACTGGCCGTGAGCCTGACGGCGGGCAGCTTCAAGAAGTACCTCTAGGCCATCAATCCGGTCATCCGCGGGTTCCTATTGTTTGCGGCCTAAAACAGCACTGATCTCCACGATCAACCCATTGCTGCTCACACAGGAATGGCGCGATGTTGGCTCCGATCTGGCAGCGCGCCGCGCATCGCGGCGTGCCCATTTTTCTCGTGACGGCCCTGCTGTTGGGCCAGTCCCCGACGGCGTTGGCCGAGTCCTCCGCACAGCGCCAGGAGCTGGTCGCCGCGCTGCGCCAGCTCGACGCGCTGGAGCGCACCGTCACCGACAGCGCCGCGCATGCCCCCATCCAGCCGGGCGAGCGCTACCACTTCGATTACCCGCGGCTGCTGGCTGACCTGGCGCGCGTGCGCGCAGGCATCCAGGCTCATCTCACGCCGTCGCGTGCCCAGCCGCGCGACCCCGCCGAACTGGCTGGCGACTACCGCACCGAGCGGACCGTCGCGCCATCGCCGACGACCGCGGAGGCCAAGCCATGAACGGCGCCCAGGTCTCGGCATTTCAAGCCAACAGCGGCATCGCGCCTTCGGCGATGGCGACCGTCCTGGTCGGCGTCGTGTTCGCGGTCCTGCTCGTCTGGGGCGTCTGGGCCATCCGAACGGCCTACGTGGGGTGGTCAGAGAGCCGCCTCAACCAGCGCCAGTTCCTCGGCGTCTGCATCCGCTTCGTCGCGATGTACCTCGTCCTGAGTTTCTTCCTCCTCTCCTGACCTGAAAGGCCTGACCATGCAAAACCGCATCCTCACGTCCCGTTTTGCCCAGCGCGCCGCCGTGGCCCTGGGCGCCGCCGCGCTGCCCGTGCTGTCGTTCGCGCAGGGGCTGCCGCAACTGGAGAACCCGACCCGCGGCACCGGCAACGGCATCATGGAAACGATCAGGAACTACGGCTACGACATCATCATGCTCGTGGCTCTGCTGGTCGTGGCGTCGATGTTTATTGGCGTGTGCTACCACGCCTACGGCACCTACGCGGAAATCCACACCGGCCGCAAAACGTGGGGCCAGTTCGGCCTCACGGTCGCCATCGGCGCGGTGCTGCTCGTGATCGGCATCTGGCTGCTCACCGAAGCCACCGGCATCCTGTAAGGCGAGGCCGGTATGTCCGAGCAGCAGCACGTCCGTGCGGACGGGACGGTCACGTTCCTTCCGCACCGGCTCAACCGCCATCCCGTTGTCGTGCGCGGCCTCACCGCCGACGAGCTGTGGATCTGCTGCGGCCTGTCCGGCGCCGCCGGCCTGCTGGTCGGTGCGCCGCTGTCCTGGGTGTTCCGCACGATCGCGCTCGCGCCCACGTTCGTCGTGCTGGGCGTGGCCTTCGGCGTATTCATCGGGGGCGGCATCCTGCGTCGCCTCAAGCGTGGGCGTCCCGACACCTGGCTGTACCGGCAACTTCAGTGGCGCATCGCCACGCGCCACCCGCTGGCGGCGGGCTGGGTGGGCGGCCATGTGCTGATCTCACGCTCCGGCTTCTGGACCACCCGAAGGTCTGTTGCAAGGGGGGCACGATGAGCCGCTTCAAGAACGAGATCACCCATCTGCAGGCGCACATCAAGACGCTCCGCCTGGGTGCCGGCGCGCTGGTCATCGTCGCTCTGGTCATGGGCGGCGGCTGGTGGAGCGCGCCGCGCGACCTGACCATCCACGTCCCGCCCGACCTGCGCTCCGGCAGTACCCGCAAGTGGTGGGAAGTTCCGCCCGAATCGGTCTATGCGTTCACGTTCTACGTGTTCCAGACCCTCAACCGCTGGCCGACGAACGGCGAAGAGGACTACGCGCGCAACCTCCACACGCTGTCGCCGTACCTCACCCCGTCCTGCCAGGCCTTCCTGCGGGCGGACTACGACTACCGCCGCAGCACGGGCGAGCTGCGCCAGCGCGTGCGCGGTATCTACGAAATCCCCGGCCGCGGCTACGGCGACGACCCCACGGCGCGCGTGCGCGTGGTCTCCGACCGCGACTGGGTGGTGACGCTGGACATCACCGCCGACGAGTACTACGGCGCCGAGCAGGTCAAGCGGGCCTTGGTGCGCTACCCGGTGAAGGTCACGCGGGTGGACGTTGATCCCGCCCGCAACCCGTTCGGTCTGGCGCTTGACTGCTACGACGGTGCCCCCCAGCGCATCAGCGCCCCGGAGCCGTCGCGCCCGGCGCCTGGCGGCCTGTCTCCGCAAGCGCCCCAAGGAGGAAACACCCCATGAAGCATCCTGTATTCACGCTGCTTGGGCTGTTAGCCGTGGCTGCCTCGGCCACCATGCCCGCCGCTGTCCAGGCGGTCGAAATCCTGCGCTGGGAACGCATGCCGCTCGCGGTGCCGCTGAAGGTGGGCCAGGAGCGGATCGTGTTCATTGACCGGAACGTCCGCGTGGGCGTGCCTGCGGGCGTGGGCGAACGCCTGCGCGTGCAGAGCGCGGGCGGCGCCGTGTACCTGCGCGCCAGCGAGCCGATCGAGCCCACGCGGCTGCAATTGCAGGACGCCGATACCGGCGCGCTGATCCTGCTGGACATCGCGGCCGAGCCGCCCAAGGACGGCGAGGCCGAGCTGGAGCCGGTACGCATCGTCGAGGGCAACAGCACCCCGACGCGCTATGGCGACCAGCCCGGCGATGCCGACGAGGCCCCCGCGCGCGCCCAGGACCAGGCAGGTACGCGGTCAACCCGGCGCGAAACCCCGGTTTCGGTCGTCCTCACGCGCTTCGCCGCTCAGAACCTCTATGCGCCGCTGCGCACCGTGGAGCCGCTGCCGGGTGTCATGCGGGTCAACCTGCGCCGTGACCTCGACCTCGGCACGCTGATGCCGACGCTGCCGGTGCGCGCGGTCGCGCTCGCGTCGTGGCGTCTGGAAGACCAGTGGGTCACTGCCGTGCGCTTGACCAACACCGGCGCGGGCTGGATCACGCTCGACCCGCGCGTGCTGCAAGGCGACTTCCTCACCGCCACCTTCCAGCACGAGGCGCTCGGCCCGCGCGGAACGCCCGAGGACACGACCGTCCTGTACCTGGTGACGCGAGGGCACGGCCTCGCGCAATCGCTGCTGCCGGCGATCCACCGCTTCGACCCGGCTGCGCACCTGCCACAGCCGGAAGCTGAAGCCGGCGACGGCAAGGAGGCCCGCCATGCGCAGTAACGGCTTGCTCAAGTGGCTGATGATCCCGGTCGCCTTGCTGGTGCTGTTCGTCGCCATCCGGCTGTTCTCCGGTGGAAGCTCGTCGGCGCCGCCCGCCGCTGATGCCGGCTCCAAGCTCACACCCGAGGAAATGAAGGCGTTGGGCATCGAAGGCGATACCCCCCGCGATACCGTGGCAACGCTCGTCGCCCAAGTAAAGCAGTTGCGCACCGAGCTTCAGACCGCGCTGACCGACAACAAGTCGCAGCGCGAGGAAAACCAGCGGCTGCGCCAGCGCGAGAACTCCATCGATCAGCGCATCAATTCGGCCCTCGAATCCGAGCGCTCCAACCTGCGCCGCGACCAGGAACAAGCTGCCAGTGCGCGCCAGCAGACCGAAGGGCTGCTCGCCGACCTGCAGCGGCGCCTGGATAGCATCGGCGGGCGCGGCGGCGGCCATGCCGACCTGCCGGTGGGCCTGGGGCTGCGCGATGGCGACGAGGCCGGCATGGAAGGCGGCATGCGGTGGGTCGAGCCGGACGACGCGAAGAAGACCGAGGGACGCAACGGCAGTCGTGGCACGGGCAGTGGCATGAGCTTCCCGACGAGCTTCGGCCCCGCGCAAAGCACGCTGGAAACGACCGCGGAAACCGTGGCGAACGCCGGCGCCCGCGCTGCCGGGGTCAAGACGGCGAAGGCTGTCTATACGGTGCCGACCAATTCGACGCTCATGGGCTCTGTGGCGATGACGGCGCTGATTGGGCGCGTGCCGATCGACGGTACGGTGAACGACCCGTATCCGTTCAAAGTCCTGGTCGGTCCCGACAACCTCACGGCAAACGGCATTGACATTCCCGACGTGGCCGGCGCGGTCTTTTCCGGCACGGCCTCGGGCGACTGGACACTCTCGTGCGTGCGTGGCCAGGTGCGCAGCATCACCTTCGTCTTCCACGATGGCACGGTTCGCACCATCCCCGAGGACCGCGAGGGCAACCAGCAGAACAACCAGCAGCGCGACGGCCTGGGCTGGATCAGCGACCCCTACGGCATTCCGTGCGTCAGCGGTGAGCGGCGCAGCAACGCCCAGCAATACCTCGGCTCACAGGCCCTGATCACGGCGGCCGGTGCCGGCGTGGCCTCGCTCATCGAAAGCGACAGCGGCCGCATGTCTTATGTCGGCTCGGACGGCTCCATCGGCACCGTGGGCATCACCGGCCAGGAAGCGGTCGGCCAGATTCTCGCGGGCGGCGTCCGGGACATGTCGGCGTGGGTCAACAAGCTCTACGGCCAGGCCTTCGCCGCCGTCTATGTGCAGCCCGGTGCCAAGGTCGCCGTCCACCTCGAAAAGCCGCTCGCCATCGACTTCGATCCCGAAGGCCGCAAGGTCGATCACCGCGCAGGAGAAAGCCATGCCCTCGAACTTGAATGACCTGGCCCGTGGTCTGGCGCTGGCCCTCACTGTCGCGGTGCTCGCCGGCTGCGCCACCAGCAAGGAAAAGCTGCTGCCCCACGGCGACAACACGATGATGGACGTCTGGCAGCAGAACGCCGGGGACGGCGGCGGGGGCACCGGCCAGGTTGCGCGCCGGCAGTTGCTCGACGCGCGCCAGAGCCTGCGCCGGCCGCTGACCGACGCCGACGTGCAGGCCGCGCCCGCCGAGCAGATGCGCTACACGCGCACAGCGCGCAACGAGGTCTATCGCCAGTTCCAGCGCCTGCCCAACCCCGACCTGATGATGTACGTGTACCCGCACCTGGCAGGCACCGACCCCGTTCCCGTGCCTGGCTACACGACGGTCTTCCCCCTGTACCAGCGCGTGCAGTACGCGATGCCTGGCGAGAGGACGGAGGACTACTGATGCGGTGGAAACTCCCCTGGCCGAAGCCGGCCGTCGTCGGCGCCGAAGATACCGCCTCCGACGAGCAGCCGGACGACTGGCAGCGCCACGTCGAAGCCTTGCGTCAAGCCGGCATCCCCGAACCCGGCGCCGCGGTCCAGGGGCGCAAGGCGGCGACCGTGGCCGACGAGCAGGCGCTGTACGACGTCGCACCGTCCTTCGTGGAACTGCTGCCCTGGGTGGAGTTCTTGACCGAGTCGAAATCGATGCTCCTGGAGGACGGCCAATCGGTCGCTGCCTTCTTCGAGCTGGTCCCGCTCGGCACCGAAGGCCGGGAGCCTGGCTGGCTCGCCCATGCCCGTGACGCCTTGGAGAACGCGCTCCAGGACAGCTTCGATGAACTGGACGAGAACCCCTGGGTGCTCCAGCTCTACGCCCAGGACGAACCGAGCTTCGACCAGTACATGCAGACGCTGCGCGACTACGTGCAGCCACGCGCCCGCGGCACGGCATTCACCGAGTTCTACCTGCGCTTCTTCGGCCACCACCTGCGCGCGGTGGCCAAGCCGGGCGGCCTGTTCGAGGACACGGTGGTCACGCGGCTGCGCTGGCGCGGCCAGACGCGGCGCGTGCGCATGGTGGTGTACCGCCGCGCGAGCGGACAGGGACAGGCAAACCGCCGCGGGCAGACGCCCGAGCAGATGCTGGGTATTGTCTGCGACCGCCTGTGCGGCGGCCTGGCGAACGCCGGCATCCAGGCCCGGCGCATGGTCGCGGCCGACGTACACGATTGGCTGCTGCGCTGGTTCAACCCGCGTCCCACATTGCTCGGGCCTGGGGCCGAGGACCGGGAGCGCTTCTACGCACTGGCGCGCTACCCCGACGAGACCGAGGCTGGCGAGATCGAATTGGCGAGTGGGCGGGATTTCAGCCAGCGGCTGTTCTTCGGCCAGCCACGCTCCGACGTGGCGCACGGCACCTGGTACTTCGACGGCATGCCGCACCGCGTGCTGATCACCGACCGGCTGCGCATGCCGCCCGGCACTGGGCACCTGACCGGCGAGACCCGCAAGGGCGATGCGATCAACACGCTGTTCGACCAGATGCCCGAAGACACGGTGATGTGCCTGACGATGGTCGCCACGCCCCAGGATGTCCTCGAATCGGACCTCAACCACCTGGCGAAGAAAGCCGTGGGCGAGACGCTGGCATCGGAGCAGACGCTCAAGGACGTGCAGGAAGCCCGCTCCCTCATCGGCAGCGCGCACAAGCTCTACCGGGGAACGCTGGCGTTCTACCTGCGCGGACGGGACGAAGCGGAACTGGACCGGCGCGGCCTGGACCTGGCGAACGTGATGCTCAACGCCGGCTTGCAACCAGTGCGAGAGGATGACGAGGTGGCGCCGCTCAACAGCTACCTGCGCTGGCTGCCGTGCTGCTACAACCCCGGCCAGGACCGGCGCAAGTGGTACACGCAACTGATGTTCGCCCAGCACGCGGCGAACCTGTCGCCAGTGTGGGGCCGCGCCCAGGGTACGGGACACCCCGGCATCACGATGTTCAATCGCGGTGGCGGCCCGATCACCTTCGACCCGCTCAACAGGTTGGACCGGCAGATGAACGCCCATCTGTTCCTGTTCGGCCCGACCGGCTCCGGCAAAAGCGCGACGCTCAACAACCTCTTGAACCAGGTCACGGCCATCTACCGGCCGCGCCTCTTCATCGTGGAAGCCGGCAACAGCTTCGGTCTGTTCAGCGACTTCGCACGCAGGCTCGGGCTGACCGTGAACCGGGTCAAGCTGGCCCCTGGCTCGGGCATCAGCCTGGCACCGTTCGCCGATGCGCGCCGGCTGATCGAAACGCCGAGCGATGTGCAGACGCTCGATGCCGATGCGCTGGACGAGGACCTGCCACCGGATGCCTCGGCCATGGAGGTGGACGAACAGCGCGACGTGCTGGGCGAGCTGGAGATCACGGCACGGCTGATGATCACGGGCGGCGAGGACAAGGAGGAAGCCCGGATGACGCGGGCCGACCGCTCGCTGATTCGCCAGTGCATCCTCGATGCGGCCGAACATTGCGTGGCGGAGAAACGCACGGTGCTCACGCGCGACGTGCGCAATGCGCCACGGACGGCGAGATGTTCGACCGCGATGGCACGCCGTGGCCCGAGGCCGACATCACCCTGGTCGATCTGGCGACCTATGCCCGCGAGGGCTACAACGCGCAGCTCTCGATCGCCTACATCAGCCTGATCAGCACGGTGAACAACATCGCCGAGCGCGACCAGTACCTGGGCCGCCCGATCGTCAACGTCACCGACGAAGGTCACATCATCACGAAGAACCCGCTGCTCGCGCCCTACGTCGTAAAAATTACCAAGATGTGGCGCAAATTGGGCGCCTGGTTCTGGCTCGCTACGCAAAACATCGACGACTTGCCGCGCGCCGCGGAGCCAATGCTCAACATGATCGAGTGGTGGATCTGCCTGTCGATGCCCCCGGACGAGGTGGAGAAGATCGCGCGGTTCCGCGAACTCTCGCCTGCGCAGAAGGCGCTGATGCTTTCAGCGCGCAAAGAGGCGGGGAAATTCACCGAGGGCGTCATCCTCTCCAAGAGCATGGAAGTGCTGTTCCGCGCCGTGCCGCCGAGCCTATACCTCGCGCTTGCGCAGACCGAACCCGAAGAGAAGGCCGAGCGCTACCAGCTCATGCAGCAATACGGCTGCACCGAACTGGAAGCGGCCTTCAAGGTGGCCGAGAAGATCGACCAGGCACGCGGCATCGAGTCGCCAGCCCTGGAACTGTCGTAAGCCGGAGAACGCCATGGAACAGAAACGTCCTTCCATTCCGATGCAGGTGCAGGCGTTTCGTCGTCGCCGGCAGCACCACTGGCCCTGGGCTTTGGCTGCTGCGCTGGTCGCGCTGCTGCTGATCTGGCTGGTGTCCCGGACGCCCGGCGAGTCCTCACCGCAGTCGTCCACGCCGGTGAACGTGGCGCAGGTGGCCGGGCCGCCCTGGCAGATGGGCAACCCGGAGGGCCGTTTCACGCTGACGCTCTATGCCGACCTGGAGTGCCCGTTCTGCCGGGAGTACTTCCCGCAGCTCAAGCGCTGGGTCGGCAGCAACGCCGATGTCACCCTGCAATGGCACCACCAGCCGCTGGCCGCGCACGAGCCGGCCGCGTCGGCCGAGGCGCGTCTTGTCGAGTGCGTCGCCGAAGCCCGCGGGCATGCTGCCTTCTGGCAAGCCGTCGAGTGGGTTTATGCCCACACGCGCAGCGACGGCCGGGGATTGCCCGATGGCCTACGCTACCCGGAATCGACGCCGGCCGTCGAGCAGTGCATGGCGAGCGAATGGGCCGATGCCGTCATCCGCGCCCAGGCCACGGAGGCCACCAAGAGCGGCGTGACCGCCACGCCATCGCTGCGCCTGCTCGATCGCCAGACGGGCCAAGCCATTCTGCTGCAGGGGCCGATCGAGGGCGATGCGCTGCTGTCGGCCATGGACATGCTGGCGGCCGAGGACACAGCCAGCGACGCGGCGGCTTCGCCCGCCACCCCCACATCCGAAATGCCTGCCGACGTTGTCGGCGACATGCCCAGGTAGCCCTCGGTCTTGGAGGCTACGGCGCGGTTTGCCGCGCTGACCGCTACCCGTTCGCTTTCGCATCCTGGCTGCGAACAATCACCGCTGAGCGGTGGTGGATGCACCTTGTTCCGCTGTTTTCCATCCCCAGGAGGGCTTGCCCTCCCAGGGTGGCGCCCTCCGTTCACATTCTGGAGGTTCGCCATGTCTCTCGTCGTCAATGACTCCTGCGTGGAGTCGCTTTCCGCCGTCGCAGCCCAGCATGAGGACTGGATCATCCAGCAGGCCATCGCGCTGCTGGAGAGACGGATCTTCAAAGTCGGGCCGTGCCTCAGCCGACCGGCCGCCGTGCGGGACTACCTGCGTCTGAAACTGGTCGCTGAGCCCAACGAGGTGTTCGCAGTCGTGTTCCTGGACAGCATGCACCAGGTGTTGGCCTACGAACCGCTGTTCAGGGGCACGATCAATTCGACTGCGGTCTATCCGCGTGTCGTCGTGCAGCGTGTATTGGAGCTGAAAGCCGCCGCTGTGGTCTTCGCGCACCAGCACCCCTCGGGTATCACTGAGCCATCGAGCGCGGATCGCACGCTGACCCAGCAACTGCAGGCGGCGCTCGCGCTCATCGACGTGCGGGTGCTGGATCACATCATCGTCGGCCTGGGAAATCCGTACTCCTTCGCTGAGCACGGCCTGCTGTAGCACATCGCTTCATTGATCACTGCGGGGGCTTCGGCCTCCGCTCTTTTTCTTTGCGCCGACACAAGCAGGTATGCGGGGCGGCCGCGATGCGCATTGTTTGTGGGGGCCGCATGGAGTTCAGCGTTTGACTATGGCCCTGATCAACTTCCAGAGGCACGCGACATGCCAGCACCTCTTTCCAGGTTCGCGCCGGGCTGGCGAACCCTCGGCTTGGCCGTAGCGCTGCCGGCAGCCCTGGCCGTTTTCAGCCCAGCCACCTTCGCCGCCGACGTGGTGGTCGTCACCGACAGCCGCCACCCGGTCAAGACCATGGGTGGCGAGCGGCTGATCGATCTGGACGAAGCCCATCGGATTGAAGCGGAGCTTTCAGCGGAACTACCCACCGATCCCGGACAGGCGACGGCCATCGTCAAGCGCCGGCTCTCCGGCGGCGGCGCCGACCTCCAGCGCCGCATCGCTTCCGCATACCAGGGCGTTACCGACGCATGGAGCCTGGGCATCACCAGTATCCCGGCCGTCGTGGTGGACCAGCGCTACGTCGTCTATGGCGAGCCGGACGTGGCGCGTGCCGTGGCCCGAATCGAGCAGCACCGGGGGACACAGCCATGAGCCGCCCGTTCGACCTGCTGCGCCGCCTGCGCGCTGGCGTGGCGTCCGTGCTACTGCTCAGTGCCACCGGCAGCTACGCCCTCAACACCGCCACCATCGTCGGCTCGGTGGCGTCGCCCGACTGCCTCGAATACCGCGTCGTCGGCATCTGCTACTGGCTCTACTGCACCTGGACCGGCTGCACGGTGCGCACGTCCACCAAGGTGCGCCACTACATCCCCGATGCGGTGGTCTCCAGCTACAGCAATACCGGCGAAAACCCCTGGGTCGAAGTCCGGGCAATGAGCACGCCCAACCCGTCCGCCCAAGCGGGCGGGGACGGAACCACGAACGAGGACCACGAGAACAACCTCGCGAGATTCAAGAACGCCGACGTGATCGGCCACCCGGGAGTCGAGGTGTTCAACCAGTTCGTGTCGTCCTCGGGCTACTTCTGCGAGGGCGCGGGCACGGCGTTCATGCCGTACTTGCTCAGCACCCTGGACACGCTGGCCTGGCGCTACAACGTGCCCGAGATGGCCTACCCGGAAGCGCTGATTCCAGGCCGGCGCGAGGTCGGCGCACGCACGACGATGAACCTCTGGGGCAACGTGTATCCGCGTGGCGGCTTCCTGCACCAGACCGACGACCACAAGGCCGGCGCAGTCGTCGCCCAGCGAGCGGGCGATGTGGTCACGCGCCGCGGGCAGATCCACGTCTATCAGCCGCTGCTCGCCAACTCCCGCGACGGCTACTGGCCCGCCGGCGCGCTGATGGAGGGCGATGCCTCCACCGGCAAGTGGCAAGAACTCACGCCCGTCCTGTCCTCGTCCTGCACGGTCTTCCCGCGCAGCGGCTTCCTTACCCAGGCGCAGCAAGGCGACTACGCATGGGCGCTGTGGCGGCCGTATGCCTGCTGCGAGCGCCGGGGCCAGGTGTTCCTGGGCAGCGTCGATTTCTATTGAGGGCATGGTGATGAAGCGTCCAACACTGACGAACCCCTCCATCCGGACCTACCGCCTGCCGCACCCGGCTTTGCTGGCGGGAGCGCTCGCCCTGGGTTGCGGCCTCGCATGGGCGCAGACCGGATACCAGACCAGCGGTCCCATCCTAGGCGACGAGGTGATGTATTCGATCGGCGGTGGCAGCGCGGTGTCCATGGGCCGTGCGGCCGGCATGCGCTCGATTGGTGTCGGCGTGGGTTGGAACAGCAACCTCATCTGCGGCGACATGAGCCTCCAGACCACACTGCGCAACCAGCTCAACGGCATCACGAACGGCTTCCAGCAGATCATGAGCAATGTGATCCAGAGCGCGACCAGCGCGGTGGCGTCCCTGCCGGCGCTGATCATCCAGCGCGCCGATCCGGGCCTGTACAACCTGCTGACCAACGGCGTGTTGCAGGCGCGCCTGGACTTCGACCGCTCCAAGCTGACCTGCCGCGCCATGGCCGAGAAGATGGCCGAGACGGCAGGCGGCCAGCTCGGATGGAGCCAGATGGCCGAAGGCATGGCACTGCGCGATGCGGTGTCGAGCACCGACGCCGTGTCGGCAATCGAACAGGCCGAGACACGTCGGGGCAACGACGGCGTGCCTTGGGTGGGCGGCAGCAATGCCGGTGGCGCGGGCCAGTCCGCCATCCGGGTGGTCGGCGACGTCACCCGCGCGGGCTACAACCTGGTCAACGGCCGCGGCGTGACCGACACGTCCTCCATCTCACTCGCCAGTTGCGCGAGCCTGTCCTGCCAGGCCTGGACGTCGCCGCAGCAGGCGACCGAATGGGCGACGCGGGTGCTCGGGGAGCAGGTGCAGCGCACATGCGACTCTTGCACCAAGACCGAGACCGTGCCCGGCGTCGGGCTGACGCCGCTGATCCAGGAGGAATACGAGACGAAACTGGAAGCCCTGCAGGAGCTGATTTCCGGAGCGCGCAACACGACGTTTGAGAACCTGCGCGAGGCTGGCAGCACGTCGCTGCCCATCACGCGCGGCGTCATCGAGGCGCTGCGCGACGAGCCGGACCAGGACCTGCTGGCACGCCGCCTGGCCTCGGAGGTCGCGCTGTCGTCGGTGCTGGAGAAGGCATTGCTGCTTCAGCGGACCCTGCTGACCGGCAAGAAGGAACCCAATGTGGCGGCGAACCAGTTGGCGGTCGAGGCCGTGAATCATGAGAGCGACACGCTCGACCAGGAGATCCGCAACCTCAAGACCGAACTGGAGCTGCGGCGCGAGCTGGCCAACAACTCGCCCATGGCCATCATCCAGCGCCACGGCACACGCGCGGCCGGCTCGCGCGGCATCTACGAAGGCGATCCGGTGCCCGACCGCCTCGACCAGTTGCAGAAGGGCAATCCGGGAGGCAACCCATGAGCCCGATGCACGCCAGTTGGCTGCGTGCGCGCTGGCTGTTCAGCCGGCGCGCGGCGAAGACCTTGCTGTGGCTTGTACTGGTCGTGGCCGTCGCCGTAGGGGTCAACGTCGCCGGCATCTACCTGGTCGGCAGTGTTGCGGCCTGGGAACGTTGGCTGGCGGCGTCCGCAGGGTATTTCTTCATCTGGCGGCTGTGCTTGTACGGCGCGACAGCATACGGATGGATGTGGATGCGCCGCCGGCTCCTGGCGCGCGAGGCCGACGACGCGCAGGCACGGCGCCGTCTGGTGCGCAGCGAGGTCGCTGGTGTCGTCGCCATCGTGGCGCTGGAAGCCAGCCTGTTGATGCAGGGCTGAGGAGAGGTTCGGGCCATGACGCTTTTCACGACCGACTACCTGGAGTACTACCTGACGCTGGTCTCCTGGATCGTCCACAACGGCATCTGGGCGGTGCTGGTGTCCAGCGGGGTATTCGCGCTGCCTTTCGTCGCCATCGTCGTGCAGGAGTGGCTGAAGGCCCGTGCAGAAGGCGCCGACGAAGGCAACAAGGGGGTGCTCTCGGCTGCGCGCATCGAGAACCGGGTCTTCGTCGCCATCGTGGTGGTGATGTTCGCCGGCATCCCGTTCATCGACGTGGACCTTAGCACCATCCAGTACGACAGCTCGCGCTCGGCGCAGTGCCAAGTCAGCGTTCCGCAGCCCACGGAAACCGGCTGGTCGCAGTCCTTCAGCACCATCAACAACCAGTCGGCGAAAGTGCCGGTCTGGTGGGCCTTCATGCATGCGCTCTCGCGCGCTGTCACGAGCGCCTCGGTGGCGGCGATCCCGTGCGGCACGGACCTTCGGCAAATGCGCATGGAGATCGACGCCACCCGCATTGACGATCCGGTACTGGCTCAGGAGGTGGCGGATTTCTCGCGGGATTGCTATGGGCCTGCGCGGGCCAAACTGTTCATGCAGCGCCCTCAGCTTGATGAGCAGCAGATGCACGACGTGACCTGGATCGGATCGAGGTTTTTCACGGACACGGGCGGCTACTACGACACATACCGCTCCAGCACGCCGCGCGACGACTGGCCCTACGACAGCAACCGCGACGCCGGGCTGGCTCAGGTAGCCAGCGGTGGCGGCTATCCGACCTGCAGACAGTGGTGGGCCGATGGCAGCAACGGCCTGCGGGCACGGCTGCTGGGACAGGTGGACCCGAGCCTGTTGAATCGCCTGGCGGGCTGGGCCGGGTTCCTGAGTCGGGCAGAGGTGGACGACTCGGTGATCCGCGCCATCGCGTCACCGCGGCAGCAGAAATTGAACCAGGGCAGCGTCTATACGGACTACGGCGGTCAGATCGACAAGACCCTGCCGAACATCGTGACGCGCGCCACGGGCGACGTCGGCATGGCAGTCGGCGCGATTGCGGCTTTTCCCGCCATGGACGTGGTGCGGCAGGCGCTGCCCATGGTCCTCGCCTTGCTCAAGATGGCGCTCGTCATCTGCATCCCGCTCGTGCTGATCGTGGGCACCTATGACCTGAAGACGGTCGTCACCGTCAGCGTCGTTCAGTTCGCGCTGTTTTTCACGGACTTCTGGTTCCAGCTCGCACGCTGGATCGATTCGACGATCCTGGACGCGCTTTATGGCTGGGGGTTTGGCTGGAACCGGCCGCACACCAACTTCGACCCGCTGGTGGGGCTGAACAACGCCTTTGGAGACATGCTCCTGATGTTCGTCACGGGCACGATGTTCCTCGTCCTACCCGGATTCTGGCTGGCGAGCCTTACCTGGGTTGGGATTCGGGCTGGGCACGTCATCCAGGGGCTTTCCGATGGCAGCAAGAGCGCCGGCCAAGCTGGCGGCAAGGGGGCCGGAGCGCTCACCGGAGGTAAGCTGAAATAGCGCGAGGCCGGTCAGTCGTCGGTGTACAACTCGTGCGACGTGTCGTTGTACAGGTTGGGGTCGTAGCCCGGCGTCTTGCGCAGCTCGGTGAGGTCGGTGAAAGGCCACTCATCTTCATCCGAGGTATTGGCAGCCGCCGCCCATCCTGCCGCCGCCACGCCCAGCAGCACGAGTGCGAACCAGAAAGCGACGTAGAGCAGCACCCCGAGCGCGGCCAGCTTGACCACCCAAACGAGCACAGCAGCACCGGCTACCGGCATTCCCTTGGATACCAGCCACTTCGAAGCCCGGCGTTCGCCGCGCGCATAGGCGCGCCATCCGCGGCCAAAGGCGCGGCCGAGGCGTTCTGTGGTACTGGTGCGGGTCGTCGTGTTCATGGTGGTCTCCTGCTGCTGAGGAATGCCTATTCCAGTCTGCTTTACTTCATTCCGTTTGAGGCTTCAATGTGTTTTCTTGCTGCTTCAAGACGCTTCGTCATCCGGTTCCACCGGGCCGGGGTCGGGTTCCACGCCGATGAGGTAGGTGGCAACGAAACGCGGCCAGTCCACATGCTCAACCAGGTCGATGTCCTCGATGACACTGACCTTCGCTCCCGCACGCTCGAACAAGGCGATGCTCTTGGCGGGATAGTTGTTGCGCGACGGGTAGAGCACCCCATCGAACAGCGGCTGGCCGTCGTTTCCGCGCATCGCATGCACCTGGGCGGACACCTGCTGCGTGTGCGTGTAGTCGCGGCTGGCCAACTGCTCCAGATTCAGGCCGAAGTAGCCCGCCATGACGCCCGGCGCCGTGAGGTCGGCCAGGAGCAGGTCGTCCATCACGCCTACTGCGCGCACCATCCGGGCGTGGACCTCCTTCAGGGCGATGGAGCGCTTCGTGTCTTCAAGCCACTGATGCTTGTGAAACACCGACTCCATCAGCGCCGTAGGCAGATCGCGCCCCAAGTAGAGCACGCCATAGTCCCGCGCCGGGTCATCGTAGCGATTCGTGCTGCTGTGGCCATAGTACAGCGGGCTGCCCCGATAGACGACGCGGCTCACGTGCTGGAGCAGTTCACCGGCATCGATCAAGAACGTAGGCAGCTCGCGGCTCATAGCGGTCTCGCTTCAATGCACCTGAACGCCCAGCACATTGAACACGGCCTCGGCAACGTCGTCGATCGTGCCATGCGTCACCGCATCCACCGGCGAGCGACCGCCCAAACCTTCGAGCGGTTCGGACAGCGCACGGTAAATCGTCCAGTGGTCGATGCCCTCGACCTCCTGAAGCACGGTTTGGGTCAACTGCTGCTTCACCGGATCGAGCTGCCAGTCGGGCAGCTTCTGGCCGCGTGGCCCCACGTTCAGCGCCAGCAGCCGGCGGGCGAGGATGTCCTTGTAAATCTGCTGGCGCGACTTGTCCGCCAGCTTTGCGAACTCGGGTGGCGTAAGGTTGTGCGGCTGGTTGAAGTTTTCCAGCAGGACGGCGCGGCCTCGCTGGACGTCGGTTTCAGTCGGTGCCCAGCGCGTGTCGGCGCGCAGCGCGGCCGCCTTGCGCTCCAAGGCCTGCCCCACCGTTTCGCCTTCCAAGTTGGCGGGCAGCCTCACCGCCTCCACGCGCTCGTGGATGAACGCCTGCAACTCGGCCGCGAAAGCCGGGGCATCCCGGATTTCGACGGTATCCGCGAAGCGGCGCACATCCTCCACCGTGACGCGGGGCAGACGGTCGGCAATGAATTCAATGGCGGTGGGCATGGTTATCTCCCAGGTAGGTTTGAGATAGGTTTCACTCTAGTCGCCTTTGTCGCATTTGTCAACTTAGTCGCACGAGTGAGAGCCTACTTGGCGAGGGTGGCGTCCCGGCAGCATAGGCCGCGGCCAGCGCCTGGTCGCCATCCAATCCATTCGCACGGGTTCCCCATTGACGCTGGAGCCGCAACCCAGGCCCCGCTATACCGAAACGGTTAAAGGCCAAAGGGTCGAAATGGCAAGGGAATGGGGTGCAAGGGGAAAGGCCCTGCCTCGAAAAGGCCAAAAGGCCTCCCGCCCGGCCCGCCACCAGGACACCCGCATGCTCTCCCTGTTCCAGCGAAAACGGCCCCCGGTCGCTGCCGCGGCGTCGCCAGCACCCGCCACCGACCTCCCGAAAGGGTTGATGCGGCCCCAGGCGGCCGCATCGCTGCTGGCCACGCCGCGCCGGCAGAAGCTGCTGGAACATATCTGGCAGCGCACCTCACTCTCGCGCAAGCAGTTCGCCACCCTGTACCGCACGCCGCTGGAACGCTACGCCGAGCTGGTCCAGCAGTTTCCCGCTTCCGAAAGCCATCACCACGCTTACCCGGGCGGCATGCTGGATCACGGCCTCGAAATCGTCGCCTACAGCCTGAAGCTGCGGCAGTCCCATCTGCTGCCCATCGGTGCCAGCCCCGAGGACCAGGCGGCGCAGTCCGAGGCCTGGACCGCCGCCGTCGCCTACGCCGCGCTGCTGCACGACATCGGCAAGATCGCTGTCGATCTGCACGTCGAACTGGCCGATGGCAGCACCTGGCACCCGTGGCACGGCCCGCTGCATCAGCCGTACCGCTTCCGCTACCGCGACGATCGCGAATACCGGCTCCACAGCGCCGCGACAGGCTTGCTTTACCGGCAACTGCTTGACCGCGATCTCCTGGACTGGCTCAGCGGCTATCCCTCTCTGTGGGCGCCGCTGCTGTATGTCCTGGCCGGACAGTACGAGCACGCCGGGGTGCTGGGCGAACTGGTGGTACAAGCTGATCGCGCTTCCGTCGCCCAGGAGCTGGGCGGCGATCCAGCACGCGCCATGGCCGCACCCAAGCACGCGCTGCAACGCAAACTGCTAGACGGGTTGCGCTACCTGCTCAAGGAAGAGTTGAAGCTGAACCAGCCCGAGGCCTCCGATGGCTGGCTCACCGAGGATGCTTTGTGGCTGGTGAGCAAGACGGTCTCGGACAAGCTACGCGCGCACCTGCTGTCACAAGGTATCGACGGTATCCCTGCGAACAACACCGCGGTATTCAACGTCCTCCAGGACCACGGCATGTTGCAGCCCACGTCCGACGGGAAGGCAGTCTGGCGCGCGACCGTGACCAGTCCCACCGGCTGGTGCCACTCGTTCACCCTGTTGCGTCTTGCTCCGGCACTAATCTGGGAAGCCGGCGAGCGTCCGGCGCCCTTTGCGGGTACGGTAGCGGTCGATGCGACACCCGCAGAAAACGATGTCGGCGCGCCGGCCACACCGCCTGTGGCTGGAGCGCCGCCAGCCCCTGAAGGCCAGGAGACGCCGCCATGGGAGGGTGGCAACACCGTCGTCACCGCTTCGCCGCCCGCAGCCCCGCCTATGCCTGACGTGATGGAGGATGTGCTGGCCATGGTAGGCATGAGCGACATGCCCGGCATTGGGCAGCAAGCAACGGCTGCGGCGGACGCAGTACATCCGGCACGCATCGAACTATCGGTACCCGAGACGGGCGTCGTGCCCCACCGATCAACGGTGCCGCAGGCCGAGCCGTCCCCGAAGTCAGCGCAGCCTTCGGGCGAACATTTCGCGGCATGGCTGAAACAGGGAGTGGCCTCTCGCCGGCTGATCATCAACGACGCGAAGGCGCTTGTGCATACGGTGAGCGACACGGCCTATCTCGTCAGCCCAGGGGTGTTCCAACGTTATGCGCAGGAACACCCGGAGGTCGGCGCGCTGGCCAAGCAGGACAACCAGCAGGACTGGCAGTGGGTGCAAAAGCGCTTCGAGCGGCTTCAACTGCATCGGAAGCAGCCGAACGGCTTGAACATCTGGACCTGCGAAGTCACGGGCCCTCGCAAATCTCGGCGGCTCCATGGTTATCTGCTGACCGATGCGAGCTACGTGTTCGATGCTGTCCCACCCAACAATCCTTACCTCAAGGTGACAAAGGAGTCCTGAGCATGGCGCCGCTACATTTCCCGCCTTGCGCGCAGGCCAGTGGTCAGGGGGTTCGAGGCAACACGATATCGAACCGGGTCATGGCATCGTCGGATGCCACACGCACTTCACCGCCATGCGCCTCGATGATCGACTTGACGATGGCAAGCCCCAGCCCCGCCCCTTCGCTCTTGCGCTGCCGCGAGGGATCGACACGGTAGAAGCGATCGAACAGCCTGGGCAGATCCTCGTCGGCGATCCTGCTGCCCGGATTCTCGACGCTCACCGTGGTGCGTCCGTGGTCCTGGCCCAGCCGCACGGTGACAGCGGCGCCATGCGGGGTGTGGCGGACGGCATTGGAGAGCAAGTTGCTCAAGGCCCGCCGCAGCATCTCCCGGTCGGCGCTGATCGGCTCAACCCGCCCCTGCAAACGAAGGGTCACGTTGCGATCCTCCGCGAAGGCTTCGAAGTAGTCGAACAGGCCCTTGATCGTGTCGCCCAAATCCATCTCCACCCGATGGAGATTGTGCGGATCGTTCTCCGTCTGCGCGAGAAACAGCATGTCCCCGATCATCCGGCTCATGCGTCCGAACTCCTCCAGATTGGAGTACAGCACTTCCCGATACTCGTCGGCGGAGCGGGACTGGCCGAGGGCCACTTCCGTCTGCGTGGTCAGGTTGGTCACCGGGGTGCGCAGCTCGTGCGCGATGTCGGCTGAGAAATTCGCCAACTGCACGAAACCGTCCTCGATGCGCGCGAGCATGTCGTTGAACGAGGCGACAAGCTCCTCCAGTTCGAGCGGTACTTCCCGGGGATTCAAACGCACGTTCAATTGCGATGAGCGGATCGCGCGAATCCGGGCATTGACCTTGCGAATGGGCCGGTGCCCCCATTGAACGGCCAGCCAGGCGACCAACAGCGCAATGCACAATACAACGCATGTGGCCAACCACAGCATGCGCTTGAAGTCTTCGAGAAACGCGAGATGGAAATCGATGTCCATCGCAACGGCGACGGTATAGGGGCGTATGTTCCGGCTTGGGTCGCCCTGCACGCGAAGCACCGCGCCACGATAGGACTTCCCTTGCTCCTGCCAGCTCGCCAGCTCGCGGGCATTGATCGCCTCGGCGGGACGTTTGCTTGCAACGAGGGACGACAGTGCGGGGCCTTCGCCCGCATATACCGTGGTTCCTGCGGCGTCGGCGACGTAATAGAACACCCCGTGATGGCCCGTGACTGCGCCGGCGAGCCGGCGGCGCAGCAGCGCATCGTCGGTGCTCGTACCTGGGTCGCGCAGTGGCTTGACGACGGCGTCGGCCACAGCCCGGAGTTCCCCGGCATCCTGCTCGGCGAAGTGGTGCTCCAGCGAGCGGACGATGAGCCAACTGAAGGCCAGGAACACTAGCGTCGTCGCAATGCCGACCAGGGCCGTGACCCGCAGCGCGAGCGATGCCGGGCGACGGATGCGCAGGGCCTTAGTCGGCATCCGGGGCATCCAGCGTATAGCCCATGCCCCGTACCGTATGGATGAGCTTGGGCTCGAAGGCATCGTCGATCTTCGCGCGCAGCCGGCGAATGGCAACGTCGATCACGTTGCTGTCGCTGTCGAAATTCATGTCCCAGACCTGCGAGGCGATCAATGAGCGCGGCAATACCTCGCCCTGGCGCCGCGCCAGGAGTTCGAGCAAGGCGAACTCCTTGCTGGTTAGGTTGATGCGCTGTCCTGCCCGGGTCGCGCGCCGCCGCGGCAGGTCGAGCAGCAGATCGGCGATCTGGATGCGGTCGGGGTGGTTGGGCGCGCTGCCGCGGCGCAGCAGCGTGCGCACGCGCGCGAGCAACTCGGAGAACGCGAAAGGCTTGACCAAGTAGTCGTCGGCGCCCAGTTCCAGGCCCTTGACGCGGTCATCCACGCCGCCGCGTGCGGTCAGGAACAACACCGGCACCTGCTTGCCCGCCTCTCGCAGCGACTGCACGATGCGCCAGCCATCCACGTCGGGCAGCATGACGTCGAGGATGACCAGGTCGTAGGTCTCGCTCATGGCCTGGTGATGGCCGTCCAGGCCATTGCGTGCCAGGTCCACCACGAACCCCGCTTCCATGAGGCCCTGGCGTACGTAATCCGCTGTCTTGTTCTCGTCCTCGACCACCAACAGTTTCATCGCTTTTCCCTGGCTCACGCCATGAACGCTCGCGCATCTGCTTGCTCACCCTGCGCGACTGACTTCTGAATCAATGTACTCGGGTGAATCTTCCACCAACATGACGCAATCATTACATGAATGTAATGAATGGGTCATGCGAGAGAAAGTGGCGCCTCTCTAGCATGGTCATCAACGGCGTAAAAGCGCGCTCCCATTCAAGGACCTCGCGCGTGCCCTTCGATGTCTGTTTATGGAGAGTTTTTCGTCATGACGCGCTATCCCCCCCATGCTCCACGGCCCCTGATCCTGTCACGGCGGCGATTCGTGCAGGGATTGGCGGCGGGCGGCGTCCTGCTGGGCTTGTCCACGCCCGCCTTAAAGGCCGCGGCCCAGCAGGCGCGGGCCGCCAGCGGCACCGCTCCGGTGCTGCGCGGCACGGAGTTCGACCTGGTGATCGCCGAGTCCCCCGTGAACTTCACCGGCCAGCCGGGCATGGCCACCACGATCAACGGCTCGCTGCCCGCGCCCACGCTGCGCTGGCGCGAAGGGGACACGGTCACCATCCGGGTCACCAATCGGCTGCGCGAGTCCACCTCCATCCACTGGCACGGCATCATCCTGCCCTACCAGATGGACGGCGTGCCGGGCATCAGCTTCGCCGGCATCGCGCCGGGGGAAACCTTCACCTACCGTTTCAAGGTCAGCCAGAGCGGCACCTATTGGTACCACTCGCATTCCGGCTTCCAGGAACAAACGGGCATGTACGGGGCGATCATCATCGACCCTGCCGGTCCTGAAACCATCCGTGCCGAGCGCGACCACGTCGTGCTGCTGTCGGACTGGACCGATGAAGACCCCATGCGTGTCTTCATGAAGCTCAAAACCCAGAGCGACTACTACAACTACCACCAGCCGACGGCGGTGGACTTCTTCCGCGATGCCTCGCGTGAGGGCGTTTCGGCCGCGCTGGACAAGCGCAAGATGTGGAACCAGATGCGCATGAGCCCGACGGACCTCTCGGATCTCTCGGCGCAGACCTTGACCTATCTGGCCAACGGCACCACGCCCGCCGGCAACTGGACCGGCCTGTTCCGTCCCGGCGAGCGCGTGCGCCTGCGCTTCATCAACGGGGCCGGCAACACCTTCTACGACGTGCGCATTCCGGGCCTGAAACTGAAGGTCGTGCACGTCGATGGCGTGGACGTCGAGCCGGTGACGGTGGACGAGTTCCGCTTCGGCCCGGGCGAGACCTGCGACGTCCTGGTCGAGCCACACGACGACGCCTACACGATCTTCGCGCAATCCATGGATCGCACGGGCTATGCCCGAGGCACGCTGGCGGTACGCGCCGGGCTCAGCGCGCCCGTGCCGCCGATGGACGCGGCCCCGTGGCTGTCGATGGCGGACATGATGGGCGCGATGGACCATGGCGACATGGCAGGCATGTCGGGTATGTCGGGCATGGCCGGGATGGACCATAGCTCCATGGCGGGGATGGATCACGGCGCCATGGCTGGCATGGACCATGGCTCAATGGCCGGCATGGATCAAGGTTCCATGCAGGGAATGACGGGGATGACCGGCATGACCGGCATGGATTCCGGCCAGATGCAGGGCATGGACGGCGCCAATCCTCTGGCCGTGCCTAGCACCACCGTGCGGCACGCCCGAACGGAGTACGGGCCAGGCACGGACATGCGCGTGGACATGCCGCGCACCGCGCTGGACGACCCGGGCATCGGATTGCGCAACAACGGCCGGCGCGTGCTGACCCTGGCCGACCTGCACACGCCCGGCGGCCCCATGGACCCGCGCGGCCCCGGCCGCGAGGTCGAGCTGCACCTCACCGGCAACATGGAGCGCTACACCTGGTCCATCGACGGGCTCGAATTCAGCAAGTCCAAGCCGGTGCATTTCCGCCACGGCGAGCGGCTGCGCGTCATCTTGCACAACGACACGATGATGACGCACCCGATGCATCTGCACGGGATGTGGAGCGAACTGGAGAGCCCCGACGGGCGCTTCCTGGCACGCCGCCACACCTTGCCCGTGCAGCCGGCGCAGCGCCTGAGCTTCCTGGTCACCGCCGACGCGCTGGGACGCTGGGCCTGGCACTGCCACCTGATGCTTCACATGGATGCGGGCATGTTCCGCGAGGTCGTGGTGTCTTGAGCGCCGCTTGAAGAGAGTGCACGAACGATGAAAACGACACACCTCCACGCATTGACCCTGGCACTGGTTGCCACGATCGCGAACCCCGTGCTGGCCCAGTCACAGGCGGGCCAGGCCGACGACCATTCGGCGCACCATGGCGCGGCGGCCACGTCGCCCGCATCATCGCCGTCGCCGGGCGCCGCCCAGGCCGATCCTCATGCCAGCCATGGGGTGCCCACAGCTCCTGCGCCTGCCACACCAGCCTCCACGCCGCCCATGGACCATGGCGGCATGGACATGCAGATGCAAGGCGGTTCCGCGCCCGCCGACGCGCGCGACCCTAACGCCTATTCCGAGGGCCTGGTCCGCGGCGCGGGCGCCTATGCCGTACCTGGCGTGCCCGCCCTGAGCCTGGCCGACGAGCATATCTTTGGTGCGCTGCTGGTCGATCGGCTGGAACGCTCCTATGCGAACCATGGCGGCAACGCCACCGCCTACGACCTGCAAGGCTGGTTCGGCCGCGACTTCGACAAGGCGGTCCTCAAGGCCGAGGGCGAGGTGGCCGGCGGCAAGCTCCAAGACGCCCGCACCGAATTGCTGTGGGGCCACGCCATCACGCCGTACTGGGACACCCAGTTGGGCCTGCGCTACGACACGGGCACCGGTCCCGACCGTGGATGGCTGGCCTTCGGCGTCCAGGGGCTGGCACCGTACTGGTTCGATGTCGAAGCGACGGGCTACGTCGGCAACGGCGGCAGGACCGCGTTGCGGCTGGCCGCGAGCTATGACCTGCTGCTGACCCAGAAGCTCATCCTGCAGCCGCGCGCCGAGGCGCAGTTCTACGGCAAGAGCGACCCCGAGCGGGACATTGGCAGCGGCCTGTCGAACGCCACGGTCGGACTGCGCCTGCGCTACGAGTTCAGCCGGCAGTTCGCGCCCTACATCGGCGTCGAGCGCAGCGGCAGCTTCGGCAAGACCGCCGATTTCGTGCGCGCTTCGGGCGAGCGCGCGCAGGAAACCCGCTGGGTTGCGGGCGTGCGCTTCTGGTTCTGAGGATCAGAGCCGGGAGCGCCTTACCGACCACCGTCCGAACAGAGAACCTTTTTTCAACCACCGTCCACCCAACAAGAGAATGATCATGCTCTCCATCCGCAAACTCCTCCTCCCGGTTATCGCTGCCACCAGCGTTGCGCTGTTCAGTGCCGCCGCGCAAGCGCACCCCAAACTGCTGACTTCCGATCCGCAAGCGAACGCCGAAGTGGCGGCTCCGGCGAAGATCGAGCTGCACTTCTCCGAAACGCTGACCACCCAGTTCTCCGGCGCCAAGCTGGTCATGACCGGCATGCCGGGCATGTCAGGCATGTCTCATGCCATGCCGATGGAGGTCAAGGTATCCAGCGGCGAAGACGGCAAGACCATGGTGATCACCCCCGCCAAGCCCCTGATGACCGGGGACTATCGCGTGGAGTGGCGCGCCGTGTCGGCCGATACCCATCCCATGACGGGCAACTTCTCCTTCAAGGTGAAGTGAGCCATGGAGGGTTGGGGCAACATCGTTGTCCGCTTCGCCAGCTACGCTGACCTGATGCTGCTGTTCGGGCTGCCGCTGTTCGGCCTGTACGGCGTGAAGGGCAACGCAGCCGACGCCCATGCAGCCTTCGGTTATCGAAGGCTGCTGTCCTGGCTCGCGGGCGTGGGTCTGCTGGTGTCGGGCGCCGGCATGCTGATGCTGGCGGTGACCATGAGCGGTGTGACCGAGATCGGGGAGCTTCAACGCCATGTGTTCGGCATGATCATCACCGGCACCAACGTCGGCGTCGCTTGGGTGGTCAAGATCGCAGCGCTTGTGGGCATCCTGCTTTGCGCCGGGTTCTACAGACGGGTGCCCACGGCGAGCCTGGTGCTCGCCTCCTTGTTCGCCGCAGTCGGGCTGTCCACGCTGGTCTGGTCGGGACATGGGGCTATGGATACGGGCACACGCGGCGGCATCCATCTGGCGGCCGACACCTTGCACCTGCTCGGTGCTGGCGCCTGGCTGGGGGCGCTGGCCGCGTTTCTGCTGTTGCTGCTGCGCCCGGTCCAGGGCCAGGGCCGCGACGACGCCTACCAGCATCTGCTGCTCCTGCGCCAGGCGGTAACCGGGTTTTCGTCGGCCGGCACGCTCATCGTCGCGGTGCTGATCGTCACCGGCATCGTCAACTATCTGCTCATCGTCGGCCCGAGTCTTGAGGGCATGGCATCCAGCCCTTACGGGGTCTTGCTGCTGGTGAAGCTGGGCCTGTTCGGCGCCATGCTCGCGCTGGCCGCGGCGAATCGCTTTCGGCTGGGGCCGCTGCTGGAGCGGGCACGCAGCTCCATCGACATCGCACGCGCCAAGCGGGCCCTATGCAACAGCCTGGCGATCGAGACGACGGCCATGATGCTGATCCTGCTGGCAGTGGCCTGGCTGGGCACCTTGAGTCCACCCGGCAACACGAGACCCTACTGATTTCGACAGGCATGGTCGGCGCCCGATGCGCCGACCTTTTGAAGGAAGGTTCATCATGAACGAGCATCATGGTCACAACGAATCGACCCCACGTTTCTGGCGCTCCCGGTACGGGATCGGCCTGCTCGTTCTCGGCGCAATCGCAGGTTACTTCCTGCTCAAGGAACACACCGCCCACGTGTTCGGGTTCCTGCCTTTCCTGCTGCTCGCAGCGTGCCCGTTGATGCACCTCTTCATGCACCACGGCCATGGCCACGGCGGACACGACCCTTCCTCCCACACGCCGTCTGATACGACACCGACCCAAGCACCGAATCCGGGTGCCGGCCCCAAAGTCAACGCACGCGACCAGCGCGGAGATCAGCCATGAGCCACGATCAACCCGCCTATGGCCTGTGGCTGCTGGTGTTCTTCAACTCGGCCATCTTCATCCTGTTCGCCTTCAGCTTCTTCAAGCCGGCAACGGCGCGCGACTGGCGAACCTTCGGCGCGTTTGCCGCTTTCATCGTCGCGCTGTTCGTCGAGATGTACGGGTTCCCGCTGACCATTTACCTGCTCTCGGGCTGGCTGCAGACCCGTTATCCGGGCCTGGACCTGCTCACTCACGACGCCGGCCACCTGTGGTGGACCTTGCTGGGTGAGAAAGGCGATCCGCATTTCGGCGTGCTGCACATCGCCAGCTACGTGTTGCTCGCCTACGGCTTCTACCTGCTGTCCAAGTCCTGGCAGGTGCTCTATCACGCGCAGCGCCGGGGCACCCTGGCCACGGCAGGCCCCTATGCCCGTATCCGCCACCCCCAGTACGTGGCGTTCGTGCTGATCCTGCTGGGCTTCCTGCTGCAATGGCCGACGCTGCTCACGCTGCTGATGTTCCCGATCCTGCTGGTCATGTACGGCCGCCTAGCGGTGAACGAGGAAGCGGAGATGCGGGCTCGATTCGGGACAGAGTTCGAGCGCTACGCGCAAGCCACGCCGAGATTCTTTCCCCACTGGCGGCGGTCTGCCGCGACCTGATGCGCCGAACCATCGGCGCCAACCCACGGAGAACCATGACCATGACTACCATCGATCTTGACGTCCAGGGCATGTCCTGCGGCGGCTGCGTCAAACACGTCACTGAAGCGCTCAAGCCCTTGTCGGGCGTGCGAGAGGTGGAAGTTGACCTGAGCGCAGGCCGCGTTCGCGTCCATGGCGACCTTGCCGAAGGCATCGATCCGCTGGTGTCGGCACTGAAGCAGGCCGGCTACCCGGCACAGGCCAGTGGCGCCGCTGCCAGCAAAGCGCCTGGGGCCGGCCGCGGCTGCTGCTGCGGCTGACCCGCCCGGTACTTGCCGGGTGGTACGAGAACGCCGTTCCCGCCATCTGGTCGAAGCCGATAGACCCATTCAAGAAAACTCGGAGAAACCGTCATGAGCCAGCCCCCAGAAAAAACACCCGCACGGGATACTCCCGCACAGGGGGCGCTGCCGCTGGGCAACACGGCTCCTGAAACGCATGGACACGGGGGCCACGCAGGTGAACACGCAGCGAAGGATTGGCCCGACGCAACCCCGGCGGGCGTGATTTACACCTGCCCGATGCACCCCGAGGTCCGGCAAGATCATCTTGGCGCCTGCCCGAAATGCGGCATGACGCTTCAGCCCGTCCCGGCGGGGCAGACAGCCCCCGAAGCCTCCGGCGCCAGCGGCAGCGCGGCGGGCCATCACCACCACGGACATGAGCATGGGCATGCCCAAGCACCGCAAGCAGCCCCGGCAGCAGCCGAACCGGCGCAGTCCCCGAAGCCTGCGGCGCCGGGCACGATCTACACCTGCCCGATGCATCCGCAGATCCGCCAGGACCATCCCGGCAATTGCCCGATCTGCGGCATGACCCTGGAGCCGCTGCTGCCGGACCTGGACGACGACAACCCCGAACTGCGCGATTTCTCCCGGCGCTTCTGGTGGACGCTGCCGCTGACGCTGGTGGTGCTGGCGCTGGCGATGTTGGGCGAGCGCCTGCATCTGATGGACATGGCCACGCAGAGCTGGCTGGAACTGGTGCTGTCGCTGCCGATCGTGCTGTGGGCCGGCTGGCCGTTCTTCTCGCGCGGCTGGCAGTCCCTGGTTCACCGCAGCCCCAACATGTGGACGCTCATCGGCCTGGGCACGGGCGCGGCCTTCGTCTATAGCGTCGTTGCCACCATCGCGCCGGAGATATTTCCGGCGTCGTTCATCTCGATGGGCCGGGTCGGCGTTTACTTCGAGGCCGCAGCGGTCATCATCTCGCTGACCCTGCTGGGGCAGGTGCTGGAACTCAAGGCGCGCTCGCAGACCTCCGCGGCGATCAAGTCGCTACTCGGCCTCGCGCCCAAGACCGCGCGCCGCATCGGCGCCGATGGCAGCGAGGAAGACGTGCCGCTGACCCATGTGCACGTCGGCGATCTTCTGCGCGTGCGGCCCGGCGAGAAAGTGCCGGTCGATGGCGTGGTGGTCGAGGGTGCAAGCTCGGTGGACGAATCCATGCTGACCGGTGAACCGCTGCCGGTGAGCAAGCGCGAGGGCGACAAGGTCATCGGCGCCACCCTCAACACCAATGGCGCGCTGGTCATCCGCTCCGAGCGCATCGGCTCGGAGACCGTGCTCTCGCAGATCGTGCAGATGGTGGCCCAGGCCCAGCGCTCCAAGGCGCCCATGCAGCGCATGGCCGATGTGGTCGCCGGTTACTTCGTGATGGTGGTCGTCGCCATCGCCATCGCGACCTTCTTCATCTGGGGCTTCTTCGGCCCGCAGCCGTCCTGGGTGTTTGGCCTGATCAACGCCGTGTCGGTGCTGATCATCGCCTGCCCCTGCGCGCTGGGGCTGGCCACTCCCATGTCGATCATGGTCGCCACCGGGCGCGGTGCGACCCAGGGCGTGCTGTTCCGCGACGCCGCCGCGATCGAGAACCTGCGCCGGGTCGATACTCTGGTCATCGACAAGACCGGAACGCTGACCGAAGGCCGTCCCGCCTTCGACCGCGTGGTCCCGGCCGAGGGCTTCACCTCCGAAGAGGTGCTGCGCCTGGCGGCCAGCCTGGACCAGGGCAGCGAACACCCGCTGGCCGATGCCATCGTGCAGGCCGCGCGCGCCCAGGGCCTCGCACTGAGCAAGCCGGAGAACTTCGAGTCCGGCTCCGGCATCGGGGTGCGCGGCCAAGTGGAAGGGCAGCCGCTGGCGCTGGGCAATACGGTCCTCATGGAGCAGGTCGGTGTCGCCGTCGATCCGCTCATGCAGCAGGCCGAATCCCTGCGCAGTGAAGGGGCGAGCGTGATGTACCTGGCGGTGGGCGGACGCCTGGCCGGCCTGCTGGCCGTCTCCGATCCGGTGAAGGCGAGCACGCCCGAGGCGCTGGCGGCCCTCAAGGCGGCCGGCCTGCGGGTCATCATGGCAACCGGCGACGGCCTGACCACGGCGAAGTCGGTGGGTACCCGCCTGGGCATCGACGAGGTCCACGGCGAAGTGAAGCCGGCGGACAAGCTGACGCTGATCGAGCGCCTGCAGAAGGAAGGCCGCGTGGTCGCCATGGCGGGCGACGGCATCAACGATGCGCCGGCGCTCGCCAAGGCCGACGTCGGCATCGCCATGGGCACCGGCACCGACGTGGCCATGAACAGCGCGCAGATCACCCTGGTCAAGGGCGACCTGCGCGGCATCGCCACCGCGCGCGGGCTGTCGGTGGGAACGGTGCGCAACATGAAGGAGAACCTGGTGTTCGCCTTCCTCTACAACGGACTGGGCATCCCGGTCGCCGCCGGGGTGTTGTACCCGTTCACCGGCTGGCTGCTGTCGCCGCTGATCGCCGCGCTGGCGATGAGCTTGAGTTCGGCCTCGGTGGTCGGAAATGCGCTGCGCCTGCGGCGCAGCAAGGTCTGAACTCCGGCTTCCCATGTCGTGCCCGGCTGCGGCGTGAGGTTGTGCGCTGACGCCTTTCCGCGTGCCGGGGACTCGTCGTGATTCCCTCTGCAATTAATGAGCTTAATTCAGCACTGTATGCTGATTTTGCCGTCTTCTCATGATGCTGAGGCCGCCATATAGTTTTAATTGAGTCAGTGCCGAATAGATAAGGAGCAATTCTGAGATTCCTTCGGCGACCAATGACAAACCATGAAGCCGGGAATTTCGATGTTCGTACAACCTGTACAGGCGCGCTCACGGGTGACCAAAAAATCTTGAAGAACGCGCCTGCGTGACTGGCCGAGGATGCCGAAGGTGCGCTTCTCATCAAGGGCGATGTCGGCAACACGGTCTGGCGTGTCTCGGCCGAGGCGGCTGGCGCAAATGCGGGCGCGGGATCGCGTTAAGCAGATAGCCCGCTTGCCACGGGCAAAGGGCCCGCCCTACCGCGGCCCCACCTGCATCAGCATCCGACCGGCCGACTTGCGATCTCGGGGAAAGCTGCAGCAGAGATGCCGGGCTGGTCGATCCAGGGCGGCCAACCGAGGACATGAAAGGAACGCACCCTGATCCGACCTGCTTCGGACAGGCCATATCGATGAAAGCTATCTGATGACATTTCCTACTTCCGCGAAGGCGGCCAGCCCCAACACCATCCTGGGCGTGGTGCTGGTTGCCTATCTGATGATCCTGCTGGATCTGTCCATCGTCTATACCGGCATGCCAGAAATCGGCAGGACGATGCACATGAGCCCGGTGATGCAGACCTGGGTGCAAAACGCCTATCTGCTTTGCTTCGGGGGCTTCCTTCTCCTGTCCGCCCGCCTCGGGGATACCTTCGGCCGTCGCCGTGTCCTGCGGGTGGGCGTTGTCCTGTTCACGGTTGCTTCGCTGGTCATCGGCATCGCTCAATCGCCCTACGAACTGATCGCCGCGCGGGCGGTGCAAGGACTTGGCGCGTCGATCCTGGCGCCGAGCGTGCTTGCCATCATCTCGACTACGTTCCCGGAAGGCAGCGAGCGCACCCGGGCGCTGGCCTGGTATTCGGTTGTCGCTGGCGCAGGCGCGAGCCTCGGACTGGTGCTGGGCGGCATTTTCGCCGGCCTGCTGTCCTGGCGCATCGGCTTTTTGGTGAACATCCCGATCGGCATCGGGCTGGTGGTCGCCGTCGCGCGCTACATCCCCGACAACGTGCCTACCCAGGGCAAGTTCGATGTGACGGGCGCCATTACCTCGACGGTGGGCGTGGGGCTGTTGGTCTATGGCCTGGTCAATGCCGCCGAGGCGGGATGGCTTGATCCGGTCACGCTGGCGACCTTGGTGCTCTCGGTGGTGGTCCTCGGTTTCTTCCTTTGGCATGAAGGCCGGGTCGAAGTGCCCATCCTGCCCCTGCGTCTGCTATGCAGCCGAGAGCGTTCCGCCGCCTATCTGGCGCGCATGCTTTACGTGGGCTCGATCGTGTCGTTTTTCTTCTTCGGCACGCAATACATGCAGCGGGTGCTCGGCTACTCGGCGTTGGAAGCCGGCCTCGGGTTTCTTCCCATGACATTGGTCCAGTTCGTCGCCGCGATGGCCGTTCCCCGCGTCACGCGCGTGCTGGGCGGAGTTCAGATGCTCATGGGATCGCTGCTGGTCATCGGCGCCGGCCTGTTCTGGCTGGCAAGCGCGGGCGCCAATGCTTCGGTCTGGCAGCTCGCCTTGCCGATGGTGCTGATCGGCATCGGCAATGGTTGTGCCATGGCCCCGCTCACGACGTCCGGCGTGCGTGGCGTGCAAGCTCGCGACCAGGGTGCTGCCTCGGGACTCGTCAACGTCGCGCACCAGTTGGGTGGCTCCATCGGCCTGAGCATACTGATCGTCGTTTTTGCCGCCAACGCGGACCCACAACTGACAGGCGCGGTGGAGATGAGCCACCAGGTGAGCGCAGTGTTCATCGGAGCCGCCGTGATGAACGTGGTTGCGCTCGTCCTGACCGCCGCTTTCATTCTGCCGGCCAACCGCAGGAAGGAAGGCCTACGCACTGCGGAGGTTGCTGCGGGATCGGTGGAATGATCACGCATCGATCATCACCCACGGACTTCTGCAACTTACGGTCCTTCCCATCGCTATCTCGCCCGTACACGAGGAATTGTCCATGATCACCGTTACTCCCATTGGCTCGCAGCCTTCCGCCCAAGGCCCTGTCGACCACTTCACTGGCACCGTTCGTGTCGATTCGCCGTTCCAGGGAAGCGCGCCCGCGCGCGTAGGCGGCGCCACGGTCACCTTCGAGCCAGGCGCTCGTACCGCTTGGCATACCCATCCGCTCGGACAGACGCTGTTTGTGACGGCCGGTGCTGGACTGGTACAGGAATGGGAGGGACCTGTACGCCAAATCCGCCCAGGCGATGTGGTCTGGATTCCGCCGGGCGTCAAGCATTGGCATGGTGCAGCACCCGCCACCGCCATGACCCATATCGCCATCGCCGAATCGCTGGACGGCAAGACCGTTGACTGGCTGGAGAAGGTCAGCGACGAGCAGTACAAAGTCCCGGTGAGTCCGTAGGGCTATCGCAATTGCGATCCGCTCCCACCATTGGCGCATCCGTCCGATGTTTCGCTGGCCAGGTCCAACAAGAGACTGGCTGGGTCCGACTGACAAACGCATTGAGAGAGAACAGCAATGACTGAGAACATTAAAGGCAAGGTGGTGGTCATCACCGGCGCATCGAGCGGCCTGGGTGCCGAAACCGCACGCCACCTGGTCAAGGCCGGCGCCAACGTCGTGCTCGGTGCGCGCCGCCTGGATCGCCTGGAAGCGCTGGCGGCTGAACTGGGCCAGCCCAAGGAGGCCGCGTTCAAGGTGGACGTGACCGATCGCGAGCAGGTCAAGGCGCTAGTTGACCATGCCGTGAAGCTGCATGGCCGCATCGACGTGATGATCAACAACGCCGGCCTGATGCCGCTGGCGCCCCTCGAAATGCTGCGCTTCGATGAATGGGATCAATGTATCGACGTCAACATCAAGGGCGTACTCTGGGGCATCGCCGCAGCGCTGCCTTACTTCAAGGATCAGAAGAGCGGCCAGTTCATCAACGTCTCGTCCGTGGCCGGCCACACCATCGGTGCCGGCGGCGCGATCTACTCAGCGACCAAGTATTCGGTGCGGGTGATTTCCGAGGCACTGCGCAAGGAAGTCAAACCCTACAACATCCGCACCACGGTGCTTTCGCCGGGCGCGGTGGACACCGAGCTGCCGGCATCGGTCGGTGCTCCGGGTGTCAACGAGGCGATCGCCGACTACTACAAGAACAACGCCATCCCGGCCGACAGCTTTGCGCGCTGCGTGCTGTTCGCCATGAGCCAGCCTGAGAACATCGACATCAACGAGATCCTGTTCCGCCCGACCGTGCAGGAGCTTTGAAGCCGGTCAGCCTGCAGGAAAAAAAAGGCCGCGCGTCGATCACGCCAAACTGCCCGGATCGCGGGGACGCGCGGCCCCTTCACGCCTTCGCTTTTGCGATTGAACCAGGATGCAGGCGGAACGTGGCACACGTCGTGCGTCGGCGCCCAGTTCGCTCATCCCCTTGTTGTCAATCCTTGAATCTTCCGCGGATCGCGTCGAGGTCACGAATGACAGCGGATGGCTCCTTGGCGAGCGGAAGGTTGTCCCGATCCTGATTGCCGTCATGGCCGTCCACCGGGTCGGCCGGCAGCGCCGAGAAGAGCGGCTCAAGATCAGTTTGCGCGGCGCCGCGCTCGGCGACCAATTCAAAGGTCTTGTGGTTCGCGGCGGTCGAGGTCAGCGAGGCGACAAGGACCTGGGCGATCTGCACGCGGGCGACCACGCCGTCGGACGGTGATCCTGCCCAGTTCGTGTCGCCTTGCCGCAGCACCAGGCGCTGTTGGTCGGGAGCGTTGTAGTCGAACCATCCGGGCCGCACGATGGTGTAAGGCAGTCCGCTGGCGCGTACAAGCCTTTCCCCGCGACGCTTCCAGTCGTGCCCGACGCTGGGCTTCGTCACTCCAACGGCGGTCATCAGTGCGATGCGTGCCGGCGCCTTCAGCACATTCAGGACGTTGCGCACGGCACCGTAGTTCACCTGCTCGGCCCCTTTCGGATCGTTTCCACCGATACCGTGGGTGAAGATGATGCCGGTGACACCTTCAACGGCCTCGTGCAGTGTTTCGGCCTGGGTCAGGTCGCCGACAACGATCTTTACACCCTTGGGAAATAGTTTTGCCTGAGCCGGATTGCGCACCAGCGCTCTCGTCTCGTACCCCCTACTGAAGGCTTCGACGACGGTTGGCACACCAATGCTTCCGCTTGCGCCGACGACCAGGACGACGGGTTTATCTGTACTCATGGTTTTCTCCATTTTGGGGTCACCCCCGGCATTTGCACTGCCATCATCGGATTGCACTGCCGTAGGTGGCTGCTGCGATCCGGCGATGGCGGTTCCGGACAGCAGTGATGCGACAAGTACGAGCGCATGCAACGCAGCCATGGTGAAGCGATTCATGTCACCAAGTCGCTGGATGACCATCAATCCACCTTCGACACGGCACGTTTCCACCAGCGCGGGAACTGCTGCGTGTCGTCGTCGAGCAGAACCAGTGCACCGATGTTCGGTGTCAGCAGACGGTAAGGCCGGCCCTGGCTCGCTTGATCGATCTGATTCAGGGGTTCGTCCCAGTCATGCGCCGCGATGGTGAACCGGCCCACGTGCGCCGGCAGCAATGCCTTGGCGCGAAGATCCTGGGCTGCCTGGGCTGCCTGTTCGGGAAACATGTGAATGTTCGCCCAGCGCTTGTCGTACTGCCCCATGTCCAGCGCCGCCAGATCGAACCCACCGAAGCGTTCGCCGATCTCCCGGAAGTGCGGGCCATAGCCGCTGTCGCCGCTGAAGAAGAGTCGGCGTTGCGAGGTCTCCAACGCAAAGGCGACCCACAAGGTCTTGTTGCGCGTGAGCATGCGGCCCGAGTAGTGGCGTGCCGGCAGGACGTGGATACGCAGGCCTGGGACAGGCTCCAGCACGTCGTTCCAGTCCGCCTCATGGACGCGCTCGGATGGATAGCCCCAACGGTCGAAGAACTCCCCAACCCCCAGCCCGACGACGACCTGCCCGACCTTCGGCAACAACGCCTTGGCACTCGGATAGTCCAGGTGGTCCCAGTGATCATGCGTGACCAGCAGCACGTCGATGTCGGGCATGTCATCGGTCGTGTAGGGCGTGGTCCCGGGAAATGCCACGTTGGTCCCTGGGAACGGCCCGGCGTTGGTGCTGAACACCGGATCGATCAGAATGCGTTTCCCGTCCAGTTGTACGAAGTAGGAGGAATGACCCAGCCATACCACCACATCGCGATCCCTCGGCAAGGCCTTGAGATCGACGTGGACCGATGGGAGCGCTGCGGACGGCTTGAGGTTGGGATTGCGGTCGAACAGCATCGAGATCACGTTGGACACGAAGCTCGTGTCCTCGGTGCGCATCGGCGTGTCGATGAGGTTCTGGAATTCGCCGTTGACATAGTGAGGGGAATGCTCGACCGCCAGAAGGTGCGCGCCTTCAGGCAAGGCTCCAAACTTGGGATGCTGCAGATAGGCGTAACCGCCCGCAGCCAGGGCGACGCCCAGCATCAGCAAGATCAACGCGGTCCGACGCCACCATTTCTTCATCGACAATTTTTCTGTCCCGTTCAAGATTCTTTGATCGCAATGTCGTTCAGCGACGTGGCGTACAACTCAGCACAATCGAGTTCTCGCTCCAGTTGGTAGAAGACATCCTCAGCCACTGCCTCGTCCCGACGAAGCAATAAAAGCGCTTCGCGCTGGGCCGTGATGGCCCGCCTGCGGAGCTGGTCGAATTCCGTATCGTCCTGTGGATGGTCTTCGTTTCCAGCCACCACTGCCTTGCTGCGATATTCCTCGCGCAATGCCCGCGCTGCCTCGCCGCTCTGCGAGGCGAGCGATTCCAGGGCGGCACGGATGAGCACGGTGCGCGCTACCGACAGTTCTCGGTTCAGCGAATGGTCCGGTTCAATGCCAAGCAGCCGGATAAGGGGGCCGACGGTAAGTCCCTGCAGCACTAGCGTCCCCTGCACGACCACAAAGGCGCTTAATACGATGATGTCCCGTCCGGGAAACCCTTGCGGCAACGCCAAGGCGGTGGCCAGCGTCACCAGTCCCCGCATTCCGGACCACGAGATGACTAGACCCAAGCGCCAATCCGGGTGTGGCCCTTGAGGCCGGCCGGGAAGCCATCGGCTGGCACTGCGCACCCCCAGCGCGTAGGTCATCACCCACAGTATGCGCACCAGGACAACGGCCAACAGCACCAGACCAGCAACCAGGACACCCTGCTGCAGTTCTTGACCATGCAGATGTGCCACCACGGAGCGCGCCTGCAGGCCCATGAGAAGAAAGGCCAGCACGTTCAGCACGAAGACAACCGATTCCCATACGCTGTAGGAATGCAGGCGATCGCGCGCCGATAGGCGCTCTGACGTGAACTGTCCCAGATACATCGCAAATGCGACGATCGCAAGGATCGCGGAAAGCTCCAGTCGCTCTGCGACCAGCCAGACCGCCCAAGTAGAGGCGAACTCCACGACGCGCGCACTTAATGTGCCGGCGAACCAGCGCCGCAGATACCGATACCCGATGCCGACCACCACGCCGAAGGCAATACCTCCGGGCGCGGCCACGAGCAGGTGCGTTAGAGCCGATTCGGATGAGCCTTGGGCATGCACAAAGCTCATCGCAGCACCGAAAATCAACAGCGCCGATGCGTCGTTGAGCAGGCTCTCCCCCTCTAGTACCGCCATCGTGCGGCGCGGCAGTCCCAACTGCGACATCGCCGCGCTGGCGGCCGCTGCGTCTGGTGGCGCAACGATTGCACCCAGGACGATGGCGGCCGCCAGGGGGAGCCCGATCATCGCCCAAGCCATCCAGGCGACTACGCCAGTCGTCAATAAAACAGCCACCAGTGCCAGCGACACAAGTGGCATCCATAGGCGGCGCAACTGCCGCGGTGAAGTGTCATAGGCAATGTCGAAGAGCGCCGGTGGAATAAACAAGGCCAGAGCCAAGTCCGGACTAATCTCGACGGTGGGGGCGAACGGCAATGCCGCAACGCCCACACCCGCCAATGCCAACATGGACGGATAGGGAATGCCGAATCGATTTGAGAGCTTCAACAGCGCCGCCGCAACGAATGTCAGCGCCAGAAGACTCTCAAATAGATTCATGGAACATAACGCCTCTAGTCAGCAGCAGCGCGAATCAATGGATGACGCGCAGGGTCACAGCGTTTTCGCGTAGAACGAAGTCAGCTTGCCGATGGTGGCATCCACGTACTTGTCCACCCAGTAGGTCTCGATATGGGTGGCTCCCTCGATCTTGAACAGTTCCTTGTCCTTGGCGCCGGTGGCCTTGGCGAAGGCGTCCTCGGTCATGTACAGGCTGTCGGCCTTGCTGCCGGCGATCATCAGCAGGGGCTGTTCGATCAGTTCGATCTGGTCGGTGGCGTCCCAGCGCATCAGGTCGAGCAGGCTGCTCGTGGTGTACTTGAAGGTCGAGCCGGGATGCGCGTGGGTGCGCCAGTAGTACTCATAGCCCTGCCGGTACATCGCGAACGGCAGCGCCGCGATCTGCTCGTCGGTCATGTCTGCGTCGCCGGAATAGAGGATCTTCCCGCCGGCCTTTTCCTGGGCGCGCGCGTCCGAGGCCTCCTTCAGGCGCTGCTGGATCGTGTTCAACTGCGAATCCTCGAAGCCGTTGCGACGAACGCGGCCAGAGTTGAACATGCTCAGCGTCGCCACCGCTTTGAATCGCTTGTCAGACTTGGCCGCCTGCAAGGAATACCCGCCGCCACCGCAGATGCCGAGCAGCCCCAGGCGTTCGGGATCGACGCCCGGGTAGCGGGTGATGAAGTCCGCCGCGCCATGGATGTCCTCGGTACGGAATTGTGGCTTGTCCGTGCTGCGCGGCTCGCCGCCGCTGCCACCCTGGTACGCGGCATCCATCGCGATCGTGATGTAGCCCAGTTCGGCCAGGCGCTGGGCGTGCAGGCCCGCGGTCTGTTCCTTCACGCCGCCGTTGGGGTGGGCGACCACGATTGCGGCGTACTTCTTCTTCGGATCGTAGTTGGCCGGGGTATAGACGTTGGCGACGATGTTCAGGCCGTTGAGATCGTAGTTGACCGGGTGGATGTTGACCTTGCCCGGTTCGTTCTTCGTGATCGCGTTTTCATAGACCAGCGTAAACGGATTCTTCTTGTAGTCGAAGGTGGCTGCTGCGGCGGTAGTAGTCATTGCAGGAACTCCTATGGTTGCAACTGTGAGGACGATCGCGGAGGTTCTGAGGAACTCGCGCCTTGGCTTGTCGATAGTGTCATGGCTCATTCAAACTCCTTTCTTTAATCTGAGAGCGTTATGCCTATACGGCACCGCGCCTTTGCACCGTTGGGTCAGTCCAGCTTCTTCTCGGCCAGAAACTTCGATATGAGATCGGCGATCTGGACATTGTTGAGGTCGGACATCAGGAAATGAGTGTTGCCTCGGATGCCGATCTCCGGCAGATGCACGAGCTGCGCGTTACCACCATGCTTGTTGATGGCATCGACCCAGAGCCTGGCCATGGCCAGGCGCACACGCCAGTTGTCCTGGCCACGCTCGGTGGTCGGTTCGGTCGGGAAGTTGTCGCCGTAATAGATGATGATCGGGATGCGCGTGAGCTTCTCGAAATCCGCTAGCGACACCGGCTCGGGCGACAAAGTGCCTGCAGCACTCGGCATCGCCGGGGGCAGTTCGCCTTCCGGGAAGATGAACCCGCTGCCCGGTTCGAGCGCGACGATGCCCTTGACGTTCTGGCTCTTGATGGCCGTCAGCCAACCCGGTCCGCCGGCCTGCGAATGCGAGAACAGGATGCCAGGCCCGATCTTGTCGAACAGCGCGGCCATAGCATCGGAGATCACACCCGCGTCGTAAGGTCCAGTGTTCGGGGTGACCGAACGGAAGAACTGATCCAACGTCTCCGGCTTGCGGTCGAACTGGACGTTGTCGAAGTAGTTCGGCCATTTTCCGATGCGGAATTGATCGAAGAAGAGCTGATCGAACGGTGTAGGCGCAACCTTCTCCTCTACCGTGCTGTTGCCCGCGCGGCCACGGCGCGGCTGATCGACGAGATAGACCGGAAAGCCCTTGCGCAGGAACATTGTCTGGAAACCTTCGCGGCCGTCCGACGTGGTTTCCCAACTGCGCGCCGACTGGTACGCGCCATGCAGCATGACGATGGGCAGCGGCTTGGGATTCTGCGGGACCTGATAGAAGGCGTAGAGATGATCGCCGTGGAACGTCTGTCCTGCGGAGGTCGGGGCGTTGTTGTTGTACGTGCCGGGCATGCTTACCACTTTTCCGCCGACGGCGAAGCTGCCTTGTTCCTGGATCACCAGGGGGCCAGCGGAATGGTTTGAGGCACCGGGAAGGGTGGTGCAAGCGGTCAGCGAGGTCAGCGTCATGATGGTCAGCAGGGCCTTCTTGGTCAGGTTCATGGTCAGCGCCCCTTCGCAGCAGCAAGCGCTTGTGTCAGCGCTGCATCCGCACGCTCGGCGGCCTGCTTGTCGCCATGCTCGGCCAGAACCTGGATCAACTGCCGCAGTTGCGCAGCCGTCAGGCCCACGCGCATGCTGGCGGCCATGTGCGAACGCAGTTGCGCTTCGACGCCCGGCATGGCGGCCAGCGCGCCAACCGTGGCCAATTCGCGGCTTTGCCAGTCGAGGTTGTCGCGCTCGAAGATGTCGCCGAAAAGATGGGCCTGAAGGTACTGGTTGATGACTGGCGCAAAGTCGGTCACTGCATTCTTGACGGGACCACCGGAAATCTTCGTCTGGTTGGCCGTGCCCACCGCGACCAATTCATCGCCGGTCGGAATGGCACGGCTCGGTTCACGACCCGGTGTGTCTTGGATACCGCGCTGCTTGCGTGCTTCCACGACTTTCAGCAATTCACCCAGGGCGTTGAGGCTTTTGGGGAATCCGGCATAGGCATAGAGCTGCACCAGGATTTCCTTGGCCTCGCTGATGGTCATGCCGGCGTCCAGTCCCTGATTCAACGTGGCGTTGAGCTTGGGCATGTCGCTCGTGGCCATGAACGCCGCGATCAGGGGAATGGTCTGCTGCTTAACGGACAGCGTGTCCGAGGCGGCTTGTGTGGTCATGGTTTGCGAGGCCTCCGTGTTTTCCGCGGCGTGAGTCGGTGCGAGCATCAGTCCGAGGCTCAGGGCCAACGCAGCACTCAGCGCACTGATCTTGCGATCCTTGGTGGTGTTCTTATGGGTCATCGGGTACGGCTCCATCCATTGCTCGTTTCGGCCAGCACGCGCATCGGCCATAGTTGGCGGCATGGTGTTGGCGGAAGGCAAAGAGTGCCGGATGACGGCTTGCATTTGCCCTCCCTTTCTAGTAGCTGAAATACTATGGGATGCAGACGATTCGATTAAGCCCCTGATTCCGCATTCACTACTGAGGTGAACTCATAAATGAATTGGAGCTAGGCGGGCTGCGAGAGAAGACGCAGGGCGACGCAAAAACGGCTCGTCATTGCGACGTGCCGCAGCGGGCCGCAAGCAGCCCGACGCCTGAGACGCGACTAGGCGCGATATCGCAAGGCTTCGACAATGACGGCCAAGGCGCCCGACGATTGCCGTCGGCTCGGATAGTAAAGATGGTATCCCGGGTAAGGACTGCACCAATCCTTCAGTACCCGAACCAACCGCCCTGCGGCGATGTCCTCCAACACCATATCTTCGGGAACATAGGCCAAGCCATGGCCGGCCAGCGCGGCCCGAACTATGGAGGAACTGTTATTGAAGACCCATTGGCCGCTCACGGGGTACTTGGTCTCTTGGCTGTCCTTTCCCAGGTCCCAGGGAAGGAAACCACCATGCGTGGGCAGCCGCAGCCGGATGCAATCGTGCTGGGTCAGTTCGTGCGGTGAACGGGGCTTGGACCGCGTGGCGAAATACTCGGGCGAACCGACGACGGCCATACGCAAGTCGGGGGTAATGCGCACGGCGATCATGTCGTTGGCGACCTGGTCTCCCACGCGAACGCCCGCGTCAAAGCGCTGGGAAACGATGTCCCCCATCGTGTAGTCAATCGAGATTTCGACAGTGATGTCGGGATAGTCCCGCATGACGGCTGACAACTTGGGCCAAAGGACGCTGGTTGCTGCGTGTTCGGCCGACGTGATGCGGATGGTCCCTACCGGCTTGTCGCGCAGCCCTTTGACCGCCGCCACTTCGGCGTCGATGTCCTCAAACCGGGGAGCCACACTGTTGAACAGACGCTCGCCCGCCTCGGTCGTCGCAATGCTGCGCGTGGTGCGCGTGAGCAGCCGGACACCCAGACGAGATTCCAGGCCTCGGACCGCGTGGCTCAGCGCGGACGGAGATACACCAAGCAATGCAGAGGCCTTGGTAAAGCTGCCTTCTCGCACGACATGAACGAAGGCGAGGACGTCGTTGAAGGTCTCCAGGGCCATGGATCATTTCTCCTTCGGCGGATGGCGCAGCGCACCGATCAGCACCTTCATCGCGCGAGAAAGCTGCCGGCGGCTGGGATAGTAGAGGTGATACCCGGGAAACGCCGGGCACCAATCCTGCAGGACAGCTTGCAGACGCCCTTTGGCGATATAGGGCCGCGCCATCTCCTCGGGCACATACCCAAGCCCGAAACCGGCCAGCGCTGCCTGGAGGATAGGCTTGGTCCGGTTGAAGACGAGTTGCCCCTCAACGCGCACGTTGACCCGGTGCTTGCCCTTTTTGAACTCCCAAGGGTATAGCTCCCCATGGCTCATCAGCCGCAGATTGATGCAATCGTGATCGGCCAGGTCCTGTGGCTTCAAGGGCGCCGGATGTCTCGCAAGATAGCCGGGTGAGCCAACGACCGCGATACGCATGTCCGGGCTGATACGCACGGTGGTCATGTCCCGCGCCAGATCGTCGCCGAGGCGCACACCCATGTCGTACCGGTCGGCGACGAGATCGATGAAGCGCGACTCTGCCGTGATCTCGACCTTGATCAGCGGGTACTTGGGCAGCACCTTTGCGAGCCTCGGCCAAAGCACCGTCTCGGCTGCGTTCTCGGTGGCGGTGATGCGGATGGTGCCCGCCGGCTTGTCGCTCAGTTCTCGGACGGCCATCAGCTCTGCCTCGATCTCCTGGAAGCGAGGGCCGATGCTTTGCATCAACCGCTCTCCAGCTTCCGTGGGTGAGACGCTGCGGGTCGTGCGGGTCAACAGTCGAACCCCCATCTTGGCCTCCAGGGCGCGGATCAGGTGGCTCAGTGCGGATTGCGACACGCCCAATTGCGCCGCTGCGCGCGTAAAGCTTTGCTCGCGTGCGACCGCAATGAACGCCAGCAGATCGTTGTAGGTGTCCTTGGCCATCTATGAGATTACCTCACAAGTATTTGCCGATTTTACTATCTAGTCGGGCGGATGTGTGATCGGTACATTGCTGAATTGAAGGAGTCCAACGACGAAGCCTCTCAGCGATGAGGTCATCGATCGGGTCGCGATCCTCGTGTCGAGGCGATTTACTTGCTTGATAAAGCGGCCTGCGATCCGGTCCGTATCAAGCAACTGCGGCGGGATCTTGACGGCCGCCAGGCAGGCTTCGCTTTAGAGGAGTACGACCTATGCAAAAGCGCACACTTGGCAACAGCACTCTGGAAGTTTCGGCATTGGGCCTGGGCTGCATGGGCCTGAGCCATGGCTACGGCCCAGCCACGGACACAGGCCAGGCTGTCGCTCTGATCCGGGCTGCCGTTGATCGCGGCGTGACGTTCTTCGATACGGCGGAGGTGTACGGCCCCTACCTCAACGAGGAAGTCGTCGGCGAAGCGCTCGCCCCGGTGCGCGACCAGGTGGTGATCGCCACCAAGTTCGGCTTCACCTTCGGCGACGACAACAAGCAGCAGATCCTCAACAGCCGTCCCGAGCACATCCGCTGGGCGGTCGAAGGCTCGCTCAAGCGCCTGAAGACCGACGTGATCGACTTGCTCTACCAGCATCGGGTCGATCCCGACGTGCCGATCGAGGACGTGGCCGGCACGGTCAAGGACTTGATCGCCGAAGGCAAGGTCAAGCATTTCGGCCTGTCCGAAGCCGGCGTCCAGACGATCCGCCGCGCGCATGCGGTGCAGCCGGTCACGGCCTTGCAGAGCGAATACTCGCTGTGGTGGCGCGAGCCTGAGCAGGAAATCCTGCCGACTCTCGAAGAACTCGGTATCGGTTTCGTCCCGTTCAGCCCGCTGGGCAAGGGTTTCCTGACCGGCGCCATCAAGGACGGCGCCACCTTCGGCAGCGATGACTTCCGCAGCAAAGTGCCCCGATTCTCGCCCGAGGCCATCAAGGCGAACCAGGCCCTGGTGGATCTGCTCGGCCAGATTGCCAAGGACAAGGGCGTGACGGCTGCGCAGATTGCGCTCGCATGGCTGCTGGCGCAAAAGCCGTGGATCGTGCCCATCCCCGGGACAACCAAGCTGCACCGGCTGGAAGAGAACCTGGGTGCCGCCTCCGTCGAACTGTCCCCCGCCGACCTCGGCAAGATCGCACAGGCCCTGGCGGATGTGAAGGTTCAAGGGGACCGCTATCCCGCCGCGTTGCAGGCCCGCGTGGGGCGATAACCTCAAGGAGACATCGATGACCTCCGCCCATGATTCGACTCGACGCGCCGTGATGGCGGCGCTGGCTGCACTTCCCCTGGGAGCCGCAGTGTCGGCAACCAACAGCCCGGGAGGCGAGATGCGACAGGCGGGCTCGCGAATCCTGGTGGCTTATTTCTCGCGGTCGGGCAATACGCGCGTCGTCGCCGGCCTGATCCACCGCGCCCGGAACACGGACCTGTTCGAGATCCGGCCAGCCAGCCCTTATCCCGAGGACTACGAGCAGACGGTCGAGCAAGCCCGCAAGGAGAGCGAGAGCGGCTATGAGCCGCCACTGGAAGCGAAGGTGCCCGCCATCGCGAACTACGACACGGTGTTTCTCGGCTTTCCCATCTGGGGCACAACCGTGCCTCCGGTGATCCGATCCTTCCTGTCCGCACACGACCTGTCGGGCAAGACCCTGATCCCCTTCATCACCCACGGTGGCTACGGGCCCGGCAACAGCCAGGCGGTGCTCGCCAGCCATGCGCCGAAGGCGCGATTGCTCGATGGTTTCGTTATGGAGATGGATCAGGAGCGGCGAACCATGGAGCGCGTGACGAGCTGGCTGCGCGACGTCCCGCACACCTGAAGCGCTTTGCGCTCACCGCCGCTTGATTCTTTCAAAAAATTTTCCAGACAAACAGGAACTCACCATGCAACAAGTCACTTTGAACAATGGCGTCGTGATGCCGATCCTCGGCTACGGCGTCTTCCAGATTCCCGACCCGCAGGAATGCGAGCGCTGTGTTGTCGAGGCCATCGATGCCGGCTACCGACTGATCGACACGGCGGCTTCCTACCTCAACGAGGAAGCGGTTGGCAGGGGCATCAAGAATGCCAGTGTGCCGCGTACCGATCTTTTCGTGACTTCGAAACTGTGGGTGCAGGACACCGGCTACGAACGGACGCAGCAAGCCATCGACAAATCGCTACGCCGTTTGCAACTGGACTATCTCGACCTCTACCTCATCCACCAGCCCTTCGGCGACGTGCATGGGTCGTGGCGCGCGATGCAGGACGCCCTGAAGGCGGGCAAGGTGCGCGCCATCGGCGTGAGTAACTTCCATCCGGACAGGCTGATGGACATCATCGGTTTCAACGATGTCGTTCCGGCCGTGAACCAAATTGAGGTCAACCCCTTCCATCAGCAGGAGGAAAGCGTGGCCTTCATGCGCGAGAACGGCGTGCAGGCCGAGGCCTGGGCACCTTTCGCCGAGGGCCGCAACAACCTGTTCCAGAACGAAGCGCTGGCGGAGATCGGCCGCAAGCATGGCCGCTCGATCGGCCAGGTCGTGCTGCGCTGGGTGGTGCAGCGCGGCATCGTGGCCTTGGCCAAGTCGGTGCGCAAAGAGCGGATGGCGGAAAACCTCGGGGTCTTTGACTTCGCGCTGGACGAGGCCGACATGGCCCGTATCGCCCAGCTCGAAACCGGCGAAAGCAGTTTCTTCTCGCACCGTGACCCGGCCAAGGTCAAGTGGATGAGCGAGCGTCGTCTCGACATTTGATCAGGTGAGTGACGTCATGAGCACGGCGCATTGGCGTTCCCACGCTCGCAAATTGGTTGGAGGGATGATGCCTGTTCTCCTCGCGTCGCCATGCAGCGATGCCAATGAAATGAAAGCCGTGCCTACCGATAGACACGCCGTACATGCTTTTCAGGGAGACGGTGCCGGACAACGGTTTGCTCACCTGCATCCCGACGACCGCCTCGGCGACCTGCTGAACCATCCCGCCTTCCAGGGCTTCAGCCGCCTGATGCTGCCCTGGGATGGACGGGACTACGACCAGGCGACGCCCCTCAAGGACGTCGGCCTGCTCCTGCCATACCACAGCCATGTGGTGCCTTCCGTCGTGGTCGAGGCGCTCAACCGCATGGTGGACGACGCCAGCGCCGGCCGCACCGTGTTCTACAACTTCTACACCGATGATCAGCGTCGGACGAACCGGACGCTGGAACATACCGGCTTGTTCTTCTTTCGCGGCAAGCCCGGTGCCCCCTTCGCCGTCATCGCGCCGGGCGGCGGTTTTTCCTATGTGGGTTCAGTGCATGAAGGCTTTCCCTATGCCGCAGAGATCAGCGAGCAGGGATTCAATGCCTTCGTGCTGAAGTACCGCGCAGGACAAGGCGGCAGGGTGGCCACCGAAGATTTGGCCGCAGCCGTGTCATACATCTTTCAGAACGCCGACTTGCTCCAGGTTGGCACCGACGGCTACTCGCTTTGGGGTAGCTCCGCAGGGGCCCGCATGGCAGCGGCAATCGGCTCGCATGGCCCCGTCACCTTTGGCGGTTCGCAGTTGCCAAAGCCCGCGGTCGTGGTGATGGCCTATACCGCTCATTCGGAAGTCGCCAGATCCGAGCCACCCACTTTCGTCGTGGTGGGAGATCGCGATTCCATCGCACCGCCTGCCGCGATGGAATCGCGCATTGCCGCCCTCCAGTGCATCGGAACCCCGGTCGAGTATCACAAGTATCCGGGTGTGGGTCATGGATTTGGAACAGGACAAGGCACCCGTGCCGAGGGTTGGATTGGTCGGGCTATCCAGTTCTGGAAGAAGGAGATCAAGAAAACACCATGAATGAACCAAAGAAACTTCAGAAAGGATGAATATGAAACTTCCCGCAGCAGCCCTTGCCCTGTCTCTTGGTGTGTCAGCCGCCTACGCGGGCGAACAGGACCCGATCACGGTCACGCGCGTCGGCTCCCAGCCAACCAGCGCCGGCCCCGAACAGAACTTCACGGGTTCTGTGTTCGTGGACTCTCGCTTCCAAGCTGCCGCGCCCGCGCGCGTGGGCGGCGGCATTGTGACCTTCGCGCACGGGGCGCGCACGGCATGGCACACACACCCATTGGGACAGACCCTCATCGTCACAGCAGGCGTCGGACGTGTGCAGAAATGGGGTGAACCCGTGCAGGAAATTCGTCCAGGCGACGTCGTTTGGATTCCGCCGGGCGTCAAACATTGGCACGGTGCCAGTCCCACCGTGGGCATGAGCCATATTGCGATCGCCGAATCCCTCGAAGGCAAGTCGGTGGACTGGATGGAAAAGGTCAGCAACGAACAGTACGGGCAGTAACGAGTGTCGATGGCATTGCACCACACGAAATCAACGACTCCAAAGGACAGGCAATCTTGAGAATGAAAGGAAGCCAGATGACGTTGGCTGCAATGAGACAGGAGAGAGGTCTATGGAGCTGCGACATCTGCGCTGCTTCGTAGCCTTGGCTGAGGAGTTGCATTTCACGCGGGCTGCCGAGCGCCTGCATATCGAACAACCCCCTCTGTCACGGGCCATCAAGGAGCTTGAGGACGAACTGGGGGTGGTGCTTTTCGACAGAAACCGCCGAGGAACAGTGCTGACCGCAGCGGGTACCGCCTTCTTACAGGACGTCCGCCGTCTGTTCACCGTGTTGGAGCAGGCACGAGAGAACGCCAAGGCCATCGGCTCAGGCTTGCGGGGCAGCATCCGCATCGCGGTATCAGACGGCGCGATCGATCCTCGACTGTCGGTGTTTCTCGCCCGTTGCCGCGAGGAGGAACCAGAGATCGAGATACGTTTGTCCGAGGTGCCTTTGGCCGAGCAGTTGCGCGGTCTGCGATCGGGCGACTTCACGATCGGGTTCGCGCACACGGCCGATGTCGGTGTGGGCATTGTTGCCGAACCCATCTGGCAAGACCCGTTGGTGATCGCCGTGCCAGCCCGGCACGCACTGCTCGCCCACAAGAGGGTTCCGCTCCATGAACTCGGGGGGCACCCGCTTGTCTTGTGCGACCCGAAGGCATGCGAGGGATACTGCCGCGAACTCACTCGGCTCCTGCAAGGGCTAGAGCCCAAGCTGAACGTCGTCGAGGAGGTGTCCTCGCTGGACATGATGCTCACTTTGGTCGGAGCAGGCTACGGCGTTGGGTTCATGACGGCGACCAAGATTCCGGTCTCCCAACGGCCTGATGTGGTGATCCGTCCCTTGGCGATGGATTCAGCCGTGATCACTACCTATCTGCTTCGGCCCGACAGGGACAGCCTGTCGGCTCCAGTGGAGCGATTTGTCGCTCGGCTACGAACACAGAGAATCAAATGAGGAATGGCTATTTAGGCAAGGCAAACGCCACGACGTAATCCCCCTTCTGCGTCGTCGAGGAATTGCCGCCCGCGCTGATGACCACGAACTGGCGGCCGCTGGTCGGCGACAGGTAGGTCATCGGTACGGTTTCGGCGCCCACTGGCAGGCGCTCCTTCCAGAGTTCGCGACCGGTGCGCACGTCCAGGGCGCGGAAGTAGTAGTCCTGCGCAGCCGCCATGAATATCAGGCCCGAAGAAGTCGTGATCGGCCCACCCCGGGTGGGCATGCCGATCGGCATGGGCAGCCGCGTGGCGATGCCCAGCGGCCCCGTTTCCTCGGTGGTGCCCAGCGGCATCGACCAGACGATCTGGCGCGTGGCCAGGTCGATCGCATTGATCGTGCCGTAGGGCGGCTCTTGGCAAGGCACGCCCAGCGCAGACAGGAAACGCTGCTGCTCGATGCCCCAAGGGGTGCCGCGCTGGGGCGCGCCGCCGGTATGCCCGCCGTCCGCGCTGGCCTTGGCATCGTAGGCGGCGCGGGGAGCCAGCCGGTTCAGAACTGCCACGCGGGTGTCGTTGACGATCAGATAGCCCAGGTTCTCGGCCACCGATGTCGATCCCCAGGTGGTGCCGCCCATCCAGCCCGGATACTGGATCGTCCACTGTTCGCTCGGTGGAGTGAACTCGCCTTCGTAGCGCGCCTTGCGGAAGTCGATGCGGCACATCAACTGGTCCAGCGGCGTCAGGCCCCACATGCGCTGCTCGCTCAGCGGCTCGGTGCCGATGGCCGGCATGCCGACCGAGTACGGCTGCGTAGCGGCCAGGCGCTCATCCGGGACGCCGCCCTGGGGCACGGGCCTATCCACCACCTCGGCGATGGGCGTGCCGTCGCGCCGGTCGAGCATGAAGATTTGTCCGCGCTTGGTGGTCTGGATCAGGGCTGGCGTCATACCGCCTTTGCCGTCCGGCACGTCGTAGAGTGCAGGCTGCGAGGGCACGTCGTAATCCCAGAGATCGTGGCGCACGGTCTGGAAGCGCCAGCGCTCGCGCCCCGTGGCGATGTCCAGCGCCACGATGGACGATGAATAGCGGTCGTCCGCCTCCGTGCGGTGGCCGCCCCAGAAGTCCGGCGTGGCGTTGCCGGTGGGCAGATAGACGAGGCCGAGGGCTTCGTCGAAGGCCGGCGTGGACCAGACGTTCGGCGTGCCGGGCGTGTAGCTCTGGCCTTCGGGCGGCAGGCCGGTGATGGCCGGATTGCCCAGGTCCCAGGCCCACACCAGCGCGCCGGTGCGCACGTCGAAGGCACGCACAACCCCGGACGGCTCGCCCAGTTCCTGGTTGTCCCAGACGAGGCCGCCGACGATCACAAGGTTGCGCGTCACCGTGGGCGCCGCGGTCGGAAAGTAGAACTCCGGGTTGCCCTTGTCCATGCCGACGCGCAGGCTCACGATGCCGTTGTCGCCGAAGTCCGTGCAGGGCTGGCCGGTGAGCGCGTCCACCGCGACGATACGGGCATCGACGGTCGTCGCGATGATTCGGCGCGTGCAGGCTGCCGTCGGCTGCTCGCCGGCAGGCACGGTCGAGGCGGCGCCGGTTGCCGTGGCGTCGTGGTAGCCCACGCCCCGGCAACGGGGGAAGATGCTCTCGCCGGTTTTCGGGTCGAAGGTCCAGCGCTCCTGGCCGGTTTCCGCATCGAGCGCGAACAGGCGGCTCGACTGCGTGCACCCGTACAGCATGCCGTTCACATGCAGGGGCGTCACCACGTGCGTCTGGCTTCCACCTTTCGGAATCTCGCCCGTCCGGTAGGTCCAGGCGACCTGCAGGCCGGCCACGTTCTCGGGGGTGATCTGGTCCAGTGGCGCATGCCGCGTGCCGGAGGGCGTGCGGCCCCAGTGGCGCCAGTCGCCGCCCGCCGCAGCACCGACCGCGTTGCCCGGAACGGGCGCAGGTGCGCCGTCCGCCGTCTGGACCGGCTGCGGCTGCAAGGCGGTGTAGAGCGTTGCGCCCAAGGCCACGGCGATCAGCCCTGCCAAGACGTAGCCCGGCCGTCGGGATGCCGAAGGTTCACCGCCCCGAAAGGCAGGCATGAGCAAGAGCAATAGGACCGCAATCGCGGCCAGCGCAAAGAGGCGCGAGAACAATGGCCAGAACGCAAATCCCGAGTCCCACACCGCCCAGATTGCCGTAGCTGCAAGGAATGCCAGATAGACCACCGTGCCCAGCGGCCGCCGCAGCATGGCGAGGATGCCCGCGGCAATGAACCCGATGCCGGCCAGCGCGAAGTACCAGGAACCGCCGAGGGTGATGAGGCGGACCCCGCCCACGAGCATGAACAACCCGAAGGCCACGATCATTAGGCCGAGCGCGATCAGCGCAATGCCTCTGAGTCCAGGGGCTTTCGCCCTGGCGCGGCTGGGGGAAGTGGAATCTTCGAGCATGCGGCGTGTCTCCTGATTTGTCTTGGCACGGCTCGCATGAGCGCCGCCATCGGGTTGAAAGAGCAACGGACGAGCGTCGCCGGCGTGGCAGGAGCGCTCGTCCACGAAGTGCGATCAGCGCATGATGAGCCCGCCGTCCACCGAGATGGATTGGCCGGTCACGTAGCTGGAAGCCGAGCTGCACAGCCACAGCACGGCGTCGGCGATCTCGTCGGCGCGACCGTGCCGGCGCATGGGGATGCCGGGGAGCATGGCGTCGAGTGCCTCCTTCTGGCCCGCGGCAACCATCTGGTCTGCCATCGGGGTCCAGATCAGGCCCGGGCACACGGCATTGACTCGGATGTTGCGCGTTGCGTATTCCAACGCTGCGCTCTTGGTCAGCCCGAGAACACCGTGCTTTGCGGCATGGTAGGTGCCACGCTCGGCACCGCCGACCAGCCCACCCAACGACGAGCAGTTGACGATGGCGCCACTTCCTTGCTGGCGCATGTGCTGCAGCTCGTACTTCATGCAGGCCCAGATGCCGCGCAGATTGACCGAATTCACCCGGTCGAAGTCCTCGACCGTGGCGTCGGCGGTCTCCGCGAGAGCGTTCTGGATGCCGGCATTGTTGAAGGCCACGTCCAGGCGGCCGAAGGTGGAGACGGTTTCCTTGACCATCGCCTCGACCTCGCCCAGATCGGCCACGTTGCAGCGGATGCCGATGGCCTTGAATCCAGCCGCGACCAGCTCGTCAGCGGCGGCGCGTGCGCCGTCACCGTTCACGTCCGCCAACGCAACAGACGCACCCGACTGCGCGAAGGCCTTGGCGGTCGCCAGGCCGATGCCCGACGCCGCGCCGGTGACAAGTGCCACTTGGTTTTCGAAGGAGATTTTCATGATGTCAGATCCTCTGTTGGAGATGTGTTCTGGATAAAGATGGGGCGACGAAATGGCCCCGGCACCTGGGTGCGCTGCGTTTGCGGCTGCTCCCTGGAGCCTTGCCCCTGGGCCTACGTGCTTGGAGCCTTCCCGGCCTGTGCAACCGGCACGCGCATGCGATAGACCTTCGCGGCCGTGCCGTGGAACAGTGCAGCCTTCTCATCGGCCGAAGCCGACCGGACGATGTACTTCAGTGCGTTCCACAGGGGAACGAAGCCTGCGGATCGGCCATCCGGCGGATAGTTGCTTTCCATCAGGCAACGGTCGGCGCCGAACGCCTCGATGGTGGTTTCCACATAGGGGCGCCAGGCCACCGCCAGCTCGCGGTATCCGATGGGGTCCTTGCGCTCCTCGAACCGGAAGCCCCAGAAAGGCATGCCCAGGCCACCCACCTTGCAGTGGATGTTCGGGCGCCGGGCCGCCTCGGTCATCAGCCGGCGGTACTCCCGAAACACTTGTTCTCGTGCCGGCGCGTCCAGGTCCATCGCCATCGCATGGCCGCAGTGGTTCAGCACGATGGTGGTGTCGGGGAACGCATCTGCCAGCTCGATCACCTCCGGCAACTGGTGATGGAAGACCGCCGCGTCGAAGCTCAGACCGCGCCTGGCGAGGTGGGCGAAGGCCGGGCGAAAGCCCGCGCTCTTCATCACGCCGCTCGGCGGCCGGGTCGGAATAAAGCGGTATGGCGCCTCGGACGGGTCTTCGATGGTGACCTGGCGCACACCCCGGAAACGGTCCGGTGCGCGCTCCATCGCCCGGTCCAGCAGTTCGGCCACCTGGTCGCCCAGCCGCAGGTCGGCGTGGCCCACGATTGCGGCGCAGACGCGGCAGCCGTAGCGGCCGCTGTCGCACATCGCGCCGATGCCGTTGGCGAATTCGATCTCGCCGAGCGGGCGCAGCACTTCGGGGCCGTCCGTCCTCGCAAAAGCCAAGGTCTCCACGTACACCGAAGCGACAACCCGATGGCCGGCGCGCGTGTCCGCCAGATAGTCGTCGATCATGTAGCGCAGCCCGGGCCGATCGACCAGGTGGTGGTGCGCGTCGATGATGGGGAGATCCGGCTCCAGGATGGGTTCGTCACGCCCCGCCTGCATCTGGCGGTAGTCGCCGGACGACAGCGTTTGAGCGCGTGCCACGGAGAAGGCCACAGGACTGGCGAGCGCGAGTGCGAGCAGATTTCGGCGATTCATGTCATGGCCTCGGCGACAGTCGCAACAATCGGTCCTTCGAGGGGCCTTCCCCTCTTGGGGACCGATTCGTCGTGATCACGTAGAGGTCGCGTCCCATGGGCAGCACGCCCCGGATGCGGTCGCCGGAGCTGAACACGGGCTTGAGCGCCTTGGCCTCTTCGTCCACGACGAACAGCCCCCGTGCGCCGAGCGCTGCGACCAACAGCTCGTTGCCGGCGAACGCGGCGCCTGCAGGTGCCCAAGTGCTGCGGCCGGATTCGATCCAGGCCGGTTCCATGCCGCTGCGCCGCTCGGCGCCTTCGGCAAGCGGCCAGCCGTAGTTCGCGCCCGGCCTGATCCGGTTGATCTCGTCATGGCCGAACTCGCCATGCTCGACCACGAACAACTCGCCGGCCGGATTCCAGGCCATGCCCTGCGGATTGCGATGGCCGTAGGAATAGACCAGTGAACCCGGGAAGGGGTTGTCCTGCGGCGCCCGGCCGTCCGGCGTCATGCGCAGCACCTTGCCAGCGAGGTTGCCCCGGTCCTGCGGCCGCTCGCGGTTAGCCGTCCAGCCGGTGGTCACGTACAGGTGTCCGTCCGGCCCTATGGCGATGGCCCCGCCGTTGTAGAGCCGGTGGCCGGGGATGCCCGCCAGCAACGCGCGGGTTTCGCGCCAGGCGGTGCCGTCGAACCGCGCCTGGATGACCTTGTTGGTCAGGCCCGCATCGGAGCGGTACGAGTGGTAGAAATAGGCGACGCCGCTTTGCGCAAAGTCGCGCGACAGCGCCATGCCGAGCAGGCCCGCGCCGCCTTCATGAACGATGGGGTCGGAGGTCTGGAGCGGGTAGCGCTGCTGCCGGCCGTTCTCGATCACGACGATGTTGCCCGCCTTCTCGGTCAGCACGAACCGGTCTCCGGCCCGCGCGATGTCCCAGGGATAGTCGAGGCCGTCGCTCACCACCTGCATGGCCCAGTCGCCGGGCGCGGTGGCTTGAATGCGCACGGTGCCAGCCGCGTCCTGCGCCAGGGCTGCCGGGGCGGCACACACCGACAGCGCCTGGATACACAGGGCGATGAGCAATGGCCTCATGTCAGTGACTCCCTGTCATTCGTTGTTCACAGGTGCTTGCCGAAGAACTCGGCCATCTTGTCCACGGCAGGCGTTACGTACTGCGGCTTGTCGTACAGGTCGAAGTGCGAGGCACCGGGGACGATCATCAGTTCCTTGGGTTGCTGGGCCTTGGCATACGCCGCTTCGCTGAACTTGCGCGTCTCGGCGCGCTCGCCCGCGATCAGCAGCACCGGCCTGGGCGAGATCAGTTCCATGTGTTCCAGCGGGTAGTACGCCATGTGCAAGCCGGGGCTGGTCACGACGAAGCGGTTGCGGGCATTCGGATGCGCGCCGCGCGGCGTCAGGTAGTACTCGGTCGCCTCGCGGGTGAAGTTGTCGGTGCTGGCATTCACCTGATCGCGCGACGGCAGCAGTTGCTGCACCAGCACGGGCGCGCCGGCGGCTTCCTTGTTCAATTGCTCGTCCACGCTCTGCAGCAGCTTCTGGCGATCCTCGGCCGTGACTGGAGCACCCTGGATGCCGGTGCGGGTCGCATCCCCGATGTCGTAGGCAACCACGCTGGCCACCGCCTTCACGCGCAGATCGGTCTGGGCCTCGTGCAGCGTGTAACCACCGCCGGCGCAGACGCCGACCGCACCGATGCGGTTTGCATCGACCTGCGGCAGGCTGGCCAGGTAGCCCACGGCGCTGCGGATGTCCTGCACACGGTCGGCCGGGTCTTCCAGGTCACGCTGCTCGCCGCCGCTCTCGCCGTAGTGCGAGGCGTCGTAGGCCAGCGTGATAAAGCCCTTGCGCGCGAGCTGCTGCGCGTACAGGCCGGAGGTCTGCTCCTTCACGCCACCCCAGGGGTGCGCCACGACGATCGCCGAGTACGTCTTGCTGCTGTCGTAGTTGGCGGGCAGGTACAGGTTGCCAGCCATCTGGACACCGCTATTGTTGAATGTGACCTTCTGGGAGCCGACCACGTTCACGCCTTGTGCCACGGCGGTCGGTTCGGCGGCGTGCGCAAACGTGGGTATCGCGAACAGGATCGCGGCGGACATCAATGAGTTTTTCAAGATAGACATTTCGATTCCTTCACTGCTTGGCGTCGCGGGGAATGATCCGTACCGTCGCGGCGCGCGAGCGCTCGCTGATCATGGGTTGCAGGTACTGGCTGCCCGAATACTTTGCCCGGTAGGCATCGTCGATGCGGTCGTTGATCGGCCCTGCGACCGGCTCGAAGGAAACCTCCCTTGTCATGCCGGCTGCGACGATTCGGCCCGCCTTCTCGCGTATCGCGGCCTGATGCCACCGGGAGTTGACCCCGTTGTAGGCGCGCACGTAGAGATCGCCATCGACGGCCACGCACCAGATCCACGTGGGCGTGCCATAGGTCACGCCATCCTCGCGGAACGGCGCGATGTGAAGATCGTCGGCTTTGACGATCTTGCTGAGTTCTTCACTTGACCAATTCATTCGTGATTCTCCTGAAGCCTGTGCGGTGGCAGCCTTGCTCGACGGGGGAGCAGTCAGCAGGGCGCTGCCGACCAGCACCGCGGCGGCGCCGAATCCCACAAGACTCCTTCTGCTCGTCATCATGTTCGTGACTCCGGGTTGGCGAAGGGGCGGAAATGCGCGGCTACCTTTCACCATCAGCTTTCGACCTGTTTCTGCTGCGAGGCCGGATACCGATCACCCACGATCTGGATCTTCGAGACGGCGGTCTCCAGTTCCTGCACTTCCGCCGGGGTCAGCGCCACTTCGGCGGTGCGCAGGTTCTCGTCCAGGTGGGCCAGCTTTGTGGTGCCGGGAATCGGCACGATCCAGGGGGCCTTCGCCATCATCCAGGCCAGTGCCACCTGCGCGGAGGTGAGCCCCCGGGTTCTGCCGAACGTGTTGAGCACTTCCACCACCGCCAGGTTCGCCCGGATGGCTTCCGGCGTGAAACGCGGCAGCGTGTTGCGGTTGTCGTTGCCGGAATCAAAGCGCGTGTACTCGGTGATGCCGCCGCCAAGGAATCCTCGGTTGAGCGGGCTGTAGGGCACGAAGCCGATCCCCAATTCCTGGAGCACCGGAAACACCTCTTTTTCCTGGCCGCGCCACATCAGGTGGTATTCGCTCTGCACGGCGGTCACCGGCTGCACGGCATGGGCGCGGCGGATGGTCTGCGCATTGACCTCGCAAAGCCCAAAGCGCCTGACCTTGCCTTCCTGTATCAAATCCTTGACGGTGCCCGCGACGTCCTCGATCGGCACAGCGGGATCGAGACGGTGCTGATAGAACAGTTCGATGGTTTCGACCCGCAGACGCTTGAGCGATTCTTCCGCGACACGCCGAATGTTCTGGGGCGTACTGTCCAGCTCGCCTTCGAAGTACTTGCCGTCAACGATGCGGTGTCCGAACTTTGTGGTGATGTTCACCTTGCCCCGGAACGGGTACAGCCCTTCACCGGCCAGTTCTTCGTTGATCAGAGGACCGTAGATTTGCGCGGTGTCGAACAGCGTGACGCCGCGCTCGGCTGCCTGATGCAGCAGCTCGATCATGGCTTTGCGGTCGGGATGGACGCCGCGGTTGTAGTTCATGCCCATGACGCCGAAGCCCAGGGCGGACACCTCCATGCGGAAGTCGCCTGAACCAAGGGTTCGCTGCTTGGTGATGTTGGGCAGGTCCATGGCATTGCTCCCCGATGAAGTCGTTGTGGCTTGCTGTGCGACGGCCGTTCCCATCATGAGAGGCGTGGCACATACGGCTGCGCCGACCGTTGCGCTTGCCTTCAACAGGTCACGTCGGCTGGAGGAAATTTGCTCGTTCATCGGATCTGCTCCTTCACTATTCAGTGGACAAAAAGCGCCGTATGGCGACGCAACGATCCAGCCTGCACCAAGCGTTCCCAATTCGACCGATCGTGACGTTCAGCGCCATGCTGACGCTCATCCGAATCATGCAATCGGGCAACCCATGCCAGAGGCCTGTGACGGCTGGAGCGGGTGCTTCTGCGCTGCCTCAATGCTCGCTTGCAGGGCTTGGCGTTCCGGGCAGAAGGCCTGCCTTCCTTGGCTGATACTGAACTTTAGATGGCGCGCCCAACATTGAATAGACGGCAGAATTCGCATAGTCCCATAATATTTGCTCATGAATCGAGGCATCCAATATGGTTGTTTTTCGAGCGAAGTTCAGACGAAGCCTGTAAAATACATACAGTCCTATAAAGGGGGTTCATCAATGTCGCGTGACAACTTCAGCGACCTGCTGGCCTTCATCGCCGTGGCGCGCGCACGCAGCTTTACGCGCGCGGCAGCCCAGCTTCGGGTCACACAACCGGCCTTGAGCTACACCATCCGGGCGTTGGAGGAAAGATTGGGCGTCCGTCTTCTCATGCGCAGCACGCGCGGCGTGTCGCCCACCGAGGCGGGCCAGCGGCTACTGGATCGTCTCGCCCCTGAATTTGACGAGATCGAGGCCGAAATCCAGTCGCTTGGTGAGCTTCGGGACGAGCCCATGGGAACGATCCGGATCACCGCCATCGACTACGCCATCCGAAGCATCCTCTGGCCCAAGCTGGCGAAGTTCCTCCCGAAATATCCCAAGATTAAGGTCGAGCTGGTTAACGAGTACGAAAGCGTCGATATCGCCGCGCGCGGCTACGACGCTGGCGTGCGGTTCGGCCAGGAACTGGCCCAGGACATGATTTCAGTGCGGATCGGCCCTGACGTTCGCAACATGGTGGTGGGATCGAAGTCCTACTTCGCGGACCGGCCAGTGCCCAAGACCCCGCGCGACCTCACCGAGCACGCATGCATCAATCTGCGAACATCCACCTATGGTGGCCTCTACGAATGGGAGTTCACCAAGGGCAAGCGCGCAGTGAATGCCCGTGTGGACGGAACAGTTACCTTCAACAACGCCTACGACGTTTTCGAGGCGGCCAAGGCTGGCTTCGGGCTGGCCTACCTGCCTGAGGACATGGTTCGCCCTTATGTCGCGAAGGGGCAGCTCGTCTCCGTGCTGGAGGACTGGTGCCCGGTGTGGCCCGGCTTCCATCTCTACTACCCAAACCGGCGCCAGCCTTCGCGTGCGATGACCTTGCTGGTCGAAGCCTTGCGTTACCGGCAATAGCAGCGGAGTTCCTCGTATGTCTGGTGAAAATTTTCGCGACATCCTGGCTTTTCTCGCTGTTGCGCGAGAGCGGAGCTTTACCCGCGCGGCGGCTCAGTTGGGCGTGTCTCAGTCGGCGCTAAGCCACACCATTCGCGCATTGGAGGCGCGGCTGGGGCTGCGTTTGCTGACGCGCACGACCCGCAGTGTGTCGCCAACGGAGGCAGGGGAACGCCTTATCCAGAGAGTGGCCCCTCGATTCGAGGCGATCACCGACGAACTGGTCGCGTTCGAGGAGCTACGCGACAAGCCTGCTGGGACCGTGCGTATCACAGCCTCTGATTTTGCAGCGAACACGATCCTCTGGCCCAAGCTCTCCAAGCTCCAGCAGAAGTATCCTGACGTCAAGATCGAGGTGGCGATCGAGCCGGGTCTGACCGACATTGTGGCGGAGCGCTTCGATGCCGGCGTTCGCTTCGGCGACCAGATTTCCAAGGACATGACGGCGGTTCGGATTTCACCGGACATCCGCATGGTAATCGTCGGGGCACCCTCCTACCTGGAAGGGCATCCGGCACCCAAGACGCCATCAGACTTGACCGACCACGAGTGCATCAATATGCGCTTCTCCGTGCGCGGCGGCGTGTACGCCTGGGAACTCAAGAAGGGCGAACGAAACCTGCAGGTGCGGGTTGATGGTTCGTGGACATTCAACTGCATCTATCCGGCTGTCGAGGCCGCACTGGCGGGATTCGGCTTGGCTTACATGCCCGAAGAACTTGCGCGCCCTCATATGAAGAGCGGCCAACTCCGGGCTGTACTCAAAGACTGGTGTCCCACTTTCCCCGGTCTTCACATCTACTTTGCCAGCCGGCGTCAGTCGTCACCCGCACTGTCACTGATTGTCGAGAAATTGCGTTACCGGCGCTAACGCGATCCCAGGCTACCGGGCAACTCGATTCATGAGCACCATTTATGGCTGCATATAGTTTCTGACGTCTAGTCGCGCGAAGCTGCTCCTACTACATTGGAGAGAATGCTTATCGAAGTCGTTGAGCATTCTCAACGCTCCTCCGGAAATCCTGGCCGCGTAGCGCGGGTTCCTCACAAAGGGGAACGTGGTTCCCCGTTCACGAATGCGATGTCGATGCCGAGAGGAACTATTTGCTTGCTCTGCAAGAGATGCAGTGAGCGAAGCCAACTCATTGAAAGGAGCCGTCCATGGAACTCAAACGCGCTGGAACTCAACCTTCGGCCAAAGGCCCTGCCGAGTGGTTTACCGGCACTGTCCGTATCGACCCGCTCAACAACCCTCCCGCTCCGGCTCGTACCTCGTGCGCGGCTGTGACCTTCGAGCCGGGCGCGCGCTCGGCCTGGCATACCCATCCTCTCGGCCAGACGCTGATCGTCACCGCAGGCTGCGGCTGGACGCAGTGCGAGGGTGAGCCCATCGTCGAGATCCGAGCGGGCGATGTCATCTGGTGTCCGCCCGGGCATAAGCACTGGCACGGCGCTACGCCCACCACCGCCATGACTCACATCGCAATCCAGGAAGCACTTGACGGCAAGAACGTGGACTGGCTGGAGCACGTGACCGACGAGCAGTACCTCGCAGGCCCGCCGCCGGGTGGCGGCGAGAACGGCTGAATGGCCGCCGATAGGCCTTTTACTACAAGGAAAGTCCCTTTATGCGAATCCCATTCTTCAAAATTCTCCTGACCGCAGCCGCACTACAAGCCGCCACGGCTGCTGTCGCCGCCCCCCAGGCCGATAGCGCAGAATCGGCGCCCGCCCAGCAGGAGATCGTGCTTGCAGGAAGTCAGGCCTCGATCGCCGGTCCTGCGGAGACCTTCACTGGCCGGGCGCGGATTGACCCGCTGTGGTCGCCCAACAAAGACATCAACGCCGCTGGCGCTATGGTCACTTTCGAGCCAGGTGCCCGCTCGGCGTGGCATACCCATCCCTACGGACAGCGTCTCGTGGTGAGTTCGGGTGTCGGACTCGTTCAGGAATGGGGCAAGCCGGTCGAGGTCGTGCGCCCTGGCGATGCGATCTGGTGCCCGCCGGGCGTTAAACACTGGCACGGCGCTGCGCCCAAGACCGCCGTCACTTACCTGACCGTCACAGGCACCGTGGATGGCAAGAATGTTGATTGGATGGAGAAAGTCACGGATGACCAATACGAGGGCAAACATGCACGATAAGAAGCGCCCCATGGCCAGTGCACTGGCTGCCATCGTCCTCGGCCTGACGACGACGCTGAGCCAAGCTGCCCCGAACACGCAGGAGCCCCGAGATATGAACGCCGCCGTATCTGAAACCCTCTCGATCCGCCAGCAGGCCATCGTGCCCATCGGGGCCTTCGCTGCAGCGGGTGACATCGCCAAACTGAACGCGGCTCTGAATCAAGGACTGGATGCCGGCCTGACCGTAAGCGACACCAAGGAAATCTTGGTACAGCTATACGCCTATGCGGGCTTTCCGCGCAGCCTCAATGCGCTGGGCGAATTGATGAAGGTGCTGGAGGCACGCAAACAGCGCGGTATCCAGGACGCACCCGGTCATTTTCCCAGCCGCCCCATCCCGAAGGGTGACGCGCTGCTCGCTGCAGGCACGGCCAACCAGACCAAACTGGCAGGCGCGCCGGTCAAGGGGCCACTGTTCGACTTCGCCCCTGCCATCGATGAATACCTCAAGGCGCATCTGTTCGGCGACATCTTCGAGCGCGACAACCTCGACTGGCAAAGCCGCGAGCTGGCCACAGTGGGGATGCTGGCGGCGCTGCCGGGCGCCGAGTCGCAATTGCAGTCGCACATGGGCATCAGCATGAACGTCGGCTTGACTGCCAGTCAGTTGCGCCAGCTCGCTCAGGTCCTCGCCGACCGCGTGGATGCCGAGCATGCTCGCCGTGCACGCGAGGCGCTGGAGCGGCAACTAGCCACCAAGTCGGGAGCAAAATAAAGATGCAAGCCACCATACTGTACGGCCCGCGCGATATCCGCTTCGAGGATCGTCCGGACCCCCAGATTGTCAAACCCACCGATGCCATCGTGCGCATCGCCGCAGCCTGCGTTTGCGGCTCGGATCTGTGGCCGTACCGGGGTATCCAGCCCATTACCGAGCCCATGCCGATGGGGCACGAGTACTGTGGCGTGGTGGAAGAAGTCGGCAGCGAAGTACGCCACATCAAGCCGGGTCAGTTCGTGATCGGCTCGTTCTTCGCCTCGGACAACGTGTGCCCGGTATGCCAGCATGGCTACCAGTCCTCCTGCCAGCAAGCTGAGTTTGTCGGCGGCGCTCAGGCTCCGCTACTGCGCGTGCCCCTCGCCGACGGCACATTGGTCGCCACGCCGGACATTCCCTCGAAAGAATTGATTCCGAGTCTGCTGGCCACGTCCGATGTGCTGGGGACAGGCTGGTATGCCGCCGTGGCAGCCAACGTCCAGCCAGGCGTGACGGCCGTTGTTGTTGGTGACGGCGCGGTCGGACTACTCGGTGTGCTCTCTGCCAAGCAGATGGGTGCCGAACGGATCATCGCAATGAGTCGTCATCCCTCCCGGCAAAAGCTCGCTCTGGAGTTCGGTGCGACAGACATCGTGACCGAGCGCGGAGAAGACGGCGTGGCGCGCATTATGGAAATGACCAACGGCCTCGGTGCCGACTCTGTTCTGGAGTGTGTTGGCACCCAGGAATCCATGATGCAAGCGATCCACTGCGCTCGCCAAGGGGGGTATGTGGGTTACGTCGGAGTTCCGCATGGCGTCGAACTCAATGGCGAAGAACTGTTCTTTGAACACGTTCATCTCCACGGCGGTCCTGCACCGGTGCGCCAATTCCTCCCAGAGCTAATTGACCTAGTTTGGCAAGGAAAGATCAACCCCGGCAAGGTGTTTGATCTGACGCTACCGTTGAATCAAGTGGCGGAAGGTTATCGGGCGATGGACGAACGTCGCGCGATCAAGACCCTATTGATTCCTTGATGCTCCAACGATCACGAAGCGGACACGTTTCAGGCGTTGCTGCTTCGTGAGATAGCTAGAAGAGCCTCAACGGGGGGCTCTGCGCACACCGTGCCAGCCATTCAGGGGTCGTCCCGTTTGGCTTGCAACGGGCATAGAGCGGGCGATGGCTGAGACTGGTTATTGCACGCTGGTCGAGTCATGAGATTTCCTGGAGGGCCGGTGGTAGTTAGGGTGCAAGCCTGCGAAACAAGCGCATAAAAGGACGTTCTTACTCAAGGAGGCTCACCTGTGGAATTGCGACATCTTCGCTTTTTTGTCGTTCTGGCCGAGGAGTTGCATTTCACACGCGCTGCCGAGCGCTTGCATATTGAACAGCCGCCTCTGTCGCGAGCCATCAAAGAGCTTGAGGAAGAACTGGGTGTGCTGCTTTTCGATCGGAACCGCCGAGGAACCGTGCTGACGGCAGCAGGCGCGACGTTCTTGCAGGACGTTCGTAGGCTGTTCACCATCCTTGAGCAGGCGCGAGAAAATGCCAAGGCCGTCGGCTCTGGCTTGCGAGGGAGCATCCGCATCGCAGTCTCTGACGGGGCGATCGATCCTCGGTTGTCGGCGTTTCTGGCCCGTTGTCGCGCGGAGGAACCGGAGATCGAGATCCGCCTCTCCGAACTACCCTTGGCTGAGCAACTGCGTGGCCTGCGGTCTGGCGACTTTACGATAGGGTTCGCGCACACTGCCGATGTTGGTGATGGCATTGTTGCCGAACCCATCTGGCAAGATCCGCTGGTCATCGCGGTTCCTGCGCGGCACGAATTGCTCGCCCACAAGGAAGTCCCTCTTCATGAGCTGGGGGGCCACCCACTCGTCTTATGTGATCCGCATGTGTGCGAGGGCTATTGCCGCGAACTTGCGCGCCTGCTTCGGCCACTGGAACACGAGCCTAATGTTGTTGAGCATGTGTCGTCACTGGACATGATGCTTACTCTTGTCGGCGCAGGCTTCGGCGTCGGTTTCACAACGGAAACCAGAATCGCAGCGTGCCAACGACCGGATGTGGTCATCCGCCCATTGGCGGTGGATTCCGCAGTGATCACGACCTACCTGCTTCGGCCCGACAATGACAGCCTGCCGGCTCCGCTGGAGCGATTTATCATTCGCCTACGCACCCATTTCGGTGGCTAACAAAGCTGCCCGCCGGTAATCCGCTCAAGAATCTGGGCCGAGACCGATATTGCGCTCTGTTGCAGTCATCAGTTCAGCAGAACTTATCCTGAGTGCAGCGGCTACTTTCAGTATCAGGGCCAGCGTGGGCATATGCTCTCCACGCTCGATTTTTCCCATGTGCGAGCGCTCAATGCCGGCCAAAGAGGCAAGCTCTTCTTGAGCGATCCCTTGGTCCATACGAGCGGCACGCACCGCTTGACCGAAAGCCTGTGCCGGCTCGGCTTCATAGGTGGTTGTACCAGGGGGGCGGCCCCGTTGAACGCTACGCTTCTGCATTACCAGAAGCGTCAAGCAATCAATGGAACTTAACCACGTTAAACTTAACTCTTTTGACTATCATGTTGGCTCGCCTTTTTAACCCGATTGCTTTTTGGGGGCTCTTATGCACGACGCCACCAGCCAGTTATCCCGATTCAGGCTCGCTATAGGGCCTGGCGTACCCTCATCGCATCTATCGGCACTGCTCGCGCTGCAACGCGCGGAAGAGCCGGACATCGCCATCGCGTTTTTTGAGGTCACAGTTGAGAACCTGCATACGGGCCTCCACGAAGGTCGCTACGACGCAGGTCTCTCGCTTCGGGAAGTAAGCGACCCGTCCCTGAAAAGCCAACCGCTGTGGAGCGAAGACATGGCCGTTGCGCTTCCATTGCGCTTCCCGTTGCTGGACAAGGGGAAGCTCACGGTCGCCGATCTGCTGAACCGCCCACTGTTTCGCTGGCAGGCAGAGGCCTGCCCCTTGTTGGATCAGCGGCTGTCTGCCCTTATACCTGCGGACGAGCGAGACATTCAGCACGTGACGTCCTTCGAGATGATGGCGCTATGGGTCGCGGCCGGTTATGGAATCGGCGTATCTGCGGGATCACGCATTGAGCATGCTCATAGGTGGGGAATCGCCATGCGTCCGCTCGGCGACGGTCCTTACAAGATCGTGACGCACCTGCAGCAGCCCAACGAACCTGCTAACGCCATTTCAGAGCGGTTCGAGCGTAGAGCCCTGCAAGTCGCCAAGGATGCTGCAGCTTAGTTGCGCCCGATGGGCTGCCTACGCCGATCAAATCCTCGAAGACGCGACTCCCCACATTCACAATCGGTGGAAGATGCAGGCGGCGCAGATTTAGCGTGGGGGCACAAGCCCCCCACGCTAGCTTTGGCCCTTACGCACCGTCGAGCACCACCACGCCGTCAACCAACCGGCGAACGCTCTGCCGCACCTCCTCGGGAATGGGGCGAGACGAGACGGTCTCCGGGACGTCCACATGCTGCTTATCGCCTGCGAGAACCTGGACCACCGTGCCCAGATTGCTTGGCGTCACCAAATCGATGGCCGCGCGATCGCCCAGGTCCGGGTGTGGCCGGGTCAACATGCGGTAAAGCTCCCACGAATCCGCGCGCGGACACTGGTTCATGAGCACCTGGGCCAGCTTGTTCGCTGAAACCTAATGCCGGTATCGTTCGGCATCACGACGATGGGAGCTGCCACCACAGGCGGCACAGAGGCTTCAGGGGACACAGCGACGATGGTGGCAGGCTCTTCCTCTTCTGCCATCGCTGGCACCCCCTCAATACGAATGGTGAGGTGAGCGCTGGCCGCATCCACCTGGCCTTGAACGTGTAGTCGGCCGCCAGTTTCACGGCATGGCGCTTCTGCTTGCGGTCGGTGTGAGGGTTGATGCCCTTGGCCAGGAGTGCGCGGGCTTCGTCGCGCAAGGTACGCGCTTCACGCAGGCCGATCTCGGGATAGTTGCCCAGGGAGCAGGTGCCACGATTTGCCGCCGGTAGGGGCGACCACCAGGCCGAGGCCATCGGTGTCGGGGAGGCTGTAGGTTTTGTCAGCGGCCTTGGCTTGCCGCACAGTCAGATCAGAGATTGCCATCATCGAAGCTCCTAAGTCTTGGACTTAGGCCCGATGCTGCTGGTCATCCCGATCCAACCCCAGCAACAAACCGGAACCGGCATCGCCCTCATTCTTTGGCCTTGCTTTTGGCCTCAAAAACGCTGGCTGTCGGTGGATTCCAGTGGCTTTTTCGAACTCGCGACCTCAACCTTGGCAAGGTTGCGCTCTACCAACTGAGCTATTCCCGCGTTGAGCTGCGCATTGTACAGGGACATTCCGGTTCGTGCCAGCCCTTCTTCACACTCGAAAGCAGGCCGGCGCACCTGCGGGGATGGCCCGGCGGCAGGCCACCGGAAGCTTCGTAAGTAGCTGAATTCCCTTGGATCCTGCATGGGATGCGCGCATGAAGGCCATGCGCCGCGGAGCGATGCCGCGACCGGCCCGGCAAGCGTTCGTGCCACGCGCTCAACCTCGTTCGATCCCGCGCGCGAGCCCTGCAAGCCTGCGCACGAGCGGCTCGTACAGGTGCTCCGGCGTGTTCCCGTAGCCGAGCACCAGGCCGTTGTCGGAAGGCACCGGCCGCATCGCGAACGCCGACAGTGCGGCCGCCCCGATCCCATGCGCGCTGGCCGCCGCGGCCAGCGCGCGGTCCGGGCAACGACCGGGCAGCCGCAGCGTCAGGTGAAGCCCGCATGGCCCGCCCTCGACCCGGTGCGCGACGTCGAAGCGCCCTAGCGCTTCGAGCAGCGCCCGCCGCCGCCCTCGGTACAACCGCCGCATCCGGCCGAGATGCCGTGCGTACTCGCCGCTTTCGATGAAGTCCGCGAGCGCGAGTTGCGTATGCCGCGGGACCCCGCGCAGCAATTCGCCCAGCGCATCGGCGACGACGGGCACCAACGCCTCCGGCAACACGACGAAGCCGAGCCGGAGCGCCGGGAGCATGGTCTTGCTGAACGAACCGACGTACAGCACCGGTGCGTTCGCGACCAGGCCCTGCATCGCGCCGATCGGCTCGCCGGCATGGCGGAACTCGCTGTCGTAGTCGTCCTCGATCACCCATGCGCCATGGCGCTGCGCGGCATCGAGCAGCGCCAGCCGCCGCGCGACCGACAGCACCGCGCCGGTGGGATACTGGTTCGACGGGGTCGTGTAGACGATCCGCGGCGGACGTCCCCGCCAATCCCCGGCCTCGACGCGCAATCCTTCCGCATCCACCCGTACCGGCACGACCTGGAGATCGCCGGCGCGCATCGCCGCCCGCGCACCGCGGTAGCCCGGCTCCTCGATCCAGGCGACGTCTCCGGGATCGGTCAGCAACTGCACGCACAACGCGATCGCGCCTTGCGCGCCGTCGGTGATGACGATCCGCGCGGGCTCGCAATGCACGCCGCGGGTGACCGCGAGGTGCCGCGCGATCGCGGCACGCAAGACGGGCTCGCCGAACGGATCGCCGTAGCCGAACGCGCCGGCACCCGAGCGCCGCCCTGCCCGGTCGAGCGCATGCCGCCACGCGGCGGCCGGGAATTGCGCCAGCGCAGGCACGCCCGGCCGGAAATGGCCGCCATCGTGCACGGGCGCGGCGGGACGCAGGTCCGCGATGCGGCGCGCGACCTTGGGTGCCGCCACGGCCTTCTTCGCCCGCGCCGGCCGTACCAGGTCGACGACACGCGTACCCAGCCGGTCCGAACGCAGGAAACCCTCGGCGACCAGTTGTTCGTAGACGGCCGTGACCGTGTTGCGCGAGACCCCGAGCGCGTCCGCGAGCGCGCGCGTGCCGGGCAGCAGGCTGCCGGCCGGCAACGCGCCTTCGAGCATCGCGTCGCGCAGGCGCCGCAACAGTTGCCGTTGCAGCGGCGGAGCGCCGCGCGTGCGCGTCAACGGGGCATCGAGCGGCGGCAATGGCAAGGCAGGCTTGGCGGTCATGGACTGGCACCATGGAAATCGGGCCGGGTGGATCTTTCCATGGTACCTCCGGGTACCTACGATCCCTTGCACCGGCATGCCGCCGGTCCCTACCGAAGCGAGAGCGACCTTGTCCCACACTGCCAACGCCCATGGCCAGCCCGTCGGGCTGCCGGTTCCCGGCTGGAGCGCGCGCCCATGCCCCGAGCGGGTAACGCTCGGCGGCCACTACTGCCGGATCGAGCCCCTCGACGTGGAGCGCCATGCGGCCGAACTGCATGCCGCCTACGCCGCCGCCCCGGACGGCCGCGACTGGACCTACATGTCGATCGGCCCGTTCGAGGATCTGCAAAGCTACCTGTCCCATGCGCGAGCTGCGGCCGCGAGCACGGATCCGCTGCACTACGCGGTGGTCGACCGGGCCAGCGGGCGCGCGCTCGGCACGTTCGCGCTGATGCGGATCGATGCGGCCAACGGCGTGGCCGAGGTCGGCTACGTCGCCTTCTCCCGCGCGCTGCAGCGCACGCCGATATCGACCGAAGCCCAGTACCTGCTCATGAAGTACGTGTTCGGCACGCTCGGCTACCGTCGCTACGAATGGAAGTGCGACGCGCTGAACGCGCCGTCGCGCAGGACCGCGTTGCGGCTCGGTTTCCGCTACGAGGGCACGTTCCGGCAGGCGATGGTCTACAAGGGACGCAGCCGCGATACCGCCTGGTTCTCGATCGTCGATCGCGATTGGGCGGCGCTGGCCGCGGCGTTCGAGGCGTGGCTCGCCCCCGGCAACTTCGACGCGCACGGCGCGCAACGCCGCTCGCTCGCCGCGATACGCGCGGACCAGGTCCGCGAAATGCACGACAAGCGCGCCGCCAAGCGCCCCGCGATCGCGGTCCGGCCGCTCGCCGCCGGCGACGAGGATGCCTGGCGCCCGCTGTGGCGTGACTACCTCGCGTTCTACGACACCCGCCTCGACGACGCGATGTTCGCCACGACCTGGGCGCGGCTGACGGATCCCGCCGAGCCCATGGTGGCCCTGGGCGCCTTCGACGGCACCGGCCGGCTGCTCGGCATCGCGCATGCGCTCTACCACCGCTCCTGCTGGACGGTCGGACCGTACTGCTATCTGCAGGATCTCTTCACCGTGCCCGACGGGCGCGGCCGCGGCGTCGGGCGCGCGCTGATCGAGGCCGTCGGCGCGCACGCGCGTGCAGCCGGCGCGGACCGCGTGTACTGGCACACGCACGAAACCAACACGACCGCCCGCGCACTGTACGACCAGGTCGCGACCAACGCGGGGTTCATCCAGTACCGGAACAGCATCGATTGAGCGCGTGCGGCCACACGCCCACGCGCGCCGGACGGGCAACGCCCATTGGCGCACGGACCCTGCCCAATGGCCGGGTCGCAGCATCTTCCCCCTCCTAACGCCGAAGAGGCGTTCCCCAACCCCGAGTCAGGACATGCCCATGCCATCGCCTCGTCCCGGCATCCCGCGAAACGGCGTGCCTTCCGCAAGCTTCATGAAACCGGCTGTTTCCTGCTGCCGAACCCTTGGGACGTCGGCAGCGCGCTGTGGTTGCAGCGGCTGGGCGCCGTCGCGCTCGCGACGACGAGCTCGGGCCTGGCCTGGTCGCTCGGGCGTCCCGACGGCGGCGTGACCTGCGCCGAAGCGCTCGCGCACCTGCGCGCGATCGTCGATGCGACCGACGTTCCCGTCAACGCCGATTTCGAGCGCGGTTTCGGGGCCGACTTGGATGCCGTGCACGACAACGTGCGGCTGGCGGCGCGGACCGGCATCGCCGGCCTGTCGCTCGAGGATTCGACCGGCATTCCCGCCTCGCCCCGGATGGGCCTGCGCGCCGCGGTCGAGCGGCTGCGGGCCGCGCGCGCAGCGCTCGATGCGGAAGGCGCCGACGTCGTGCTGGTCGGCCGCGCGGAAAATTTCCTGGTCGGCCACCCGGACCTGGCGGACACGATCGAGCGCCTGGTCGCCTATGCGGACGCGGGCGCCGATTGCCTGTACGCACCGGGCGTGCGCGACCGCGGCGACATCGCCGCGATCGTCGCGGCCGTCGCACCGAAGCCGGTCAACGTGCTCGCCGGCGCGGGGATCGGGCTTTCATTGCGCGAACTGGAGGATCTCGGCGTGCGACGCGTCAGCATCGGCGGAGCGCTCGCGCGCACGGCGTGGACCGGGTTCGTCCGCGCGGCGACGCGTCTCGTCGGGCACGGCTCGTTCGACGGCTTCGCGGACGTCATGACGCACGATTCGATCGATTCGGCCTTCCGCGACCGCGGCCCGGACGCACCGTCCGGCTAGCTGTGATCTCTCAGTAGGTTGTTCATCCGTGGCATCTCTGGAAGATGGGGGGTTGCGAAGCCAACCCAGCCCCAGGAGCCCCGGATGAACCTGCATAAACATGCCCGTTTGAGCCCTCGCGG